>NZ_FVZN01000014.1:335430-670860 GCF_900168685.1 Solibacillus isronensis
AGTTTTGTATAGAATGGCAAGTAGGGTTTTTTCATTTTATGGACTACCATGCGCTCACTCCTAAAACGATGAATGAACGTGCAATTCCCTATTTTTTTAAATGGAGTAAATTGGAGCTGACGGATGAGCGGAAAGCAGCGGTGGAACATTATTTAGCAATTTTAAGACATCTCAATATTGAGCAACTGGGTGAAAATATAACCGAGGAACAACTTTTTAATGTTCTGTACGACGAATTGGTTGCATTTGGATGTTGAAATTGTTTAAATAGATTTATAATTTCGAATTTCGGAATAGTAGGAGGCAAATAAATGGCAAAGCAAATTTTAACGCGTGAAGAAGTACCTGAGCAATTAACATGGGATTTAACAACAATTTTTGAATCCGATGAAGCTTGGGAAGCTGAGCTTAAAGAAGTAGAACAATTATCAAAAAAAGCTTCGGATTATAAAGGGAAAGTAGCGGATAGTGCAGAGAGCTTATACAATACTTTGCAGTTCAGCGATGCATTATACGAACGTCTGAGCAAGTTATACGTATATTCTCATTTGAAGCATGATCAGGATACTACGAATAGCAAATATCAGGATCTTGATGGTCGTATTCGCTCTGTTCTTACAAATGCAGGAGCAGCATGGTCATTTATTACGCCTGAAATTTTAGCGTTGGATGAAGCGACATTAAATAGCTATGTGGAAAGCTATGAACCACTTTCATTATATGAACAAAGCCTAAAAGAACTGAATTTGGGCCGTCCTCATATTTTATCTGCTGAAAAAGAAGAGTTGCTGGCACAATTTTCTGAAGTGACATCGACAGCTGGTAAAACATTCAGCGCTTTAAACAACGCAGATTTGGAATTCCCGAAAATTATAGGGGAAGATGGAGAAGAAGTACAAATTACACACGGTAACTATATTACAATGCTTGAAAGCGACAATCGCGAAGTACGTGAGGCAGCATTTAAAGCCGTTTACAAAACTTACGGCCAATATAAAAATACATTTGCGACAACTTTAGCCGGGAATGTAAAAGCGCATAATGCTAATGCAAAAGTTCGTAATTACGATTCAGCGCGCCATGCTGCACTTAGCAATAACTTCATTCCTGAAAAAGTGTATGACCAGCTTGTTTCAACAATCCATGACTATTTACCGGCATTGCACCGTTATGTAGAGCTTCGCAAAAAAGTGCTAGGTGTCGATGAACTGCATATGTACGATCTGTTTACGCCGCTTGTTAAAGAAGTGAAAATGGAAGTAACATATGACGAAGCGAAGAAAACGATGGTAGAAAGCTTTGCACCACTTGGTAAAGAATATCAGGAAATCGTTCAAAAAGGTCTGGAAAGCCGTTGGGTAGACGTGCTTGAAAACAAAGGGAAACGCAGTGGTGCATACTCTTCTGGAACGTTCGGTACAAATCCGTATGTGTTAATGAACTGGCAAAATAATGTAAATAACCTTTATACACTGGCACATGAATTCGGTCACTCGATGCACAGTTATTATTCACGTGCGAACCAGCCGTATCAATATGCGGATTACTCAATTTTCGTTGCAGAAGTGGCTTCAACGTGTAACGAAGAACTATTATTTGATCACTTAATGAAAACATTAGATGATGATAAGCAAAAAATCTATTTATTAAATCAATGGTTGGACGGTTTCCGCGGTACAGTATTCCGTCAAACAATGTTCGCTGAGTTTGAGCATATGATTCACGAATTAGATGCAAAAGGCGAATCGATCACATCGGAAAAATTAACATCAATTTATTACGATCTAAACAAACAATACTTTGGTGATGCAATGACAGTAGACGAGGAAATCGGTCTGGAATGGGCACGTATTCCACACTTCTACTACAACTATTACGTATATCAGTACGCAACAGGTCAATCAGCGGCGACAGCATTATCTAAACAAATTCTAGAAGAAGGCGAACCGGCAGTTGAGCGTTATATTAACAACTTCCTAAAAGCAGGCTGCTCGGACTTCCCAATCGAAGTATTAAAAGCTGCAGGTGTAGATATGGAGTCTCCGGAACCGATCGCATTGGCATGTAAAGTATTCGAAGAGAAGTTAGAAGAGCTGGAAAAATTATTATTAAATAATTAATGGTTTGTGAAAACGCATCTGTTTCAGGTGCGTTTTTTGCTTGAAAAATGGAAATTTACTTCGATTTTGTTGTGGATGAAGATAAGGTTTTAGGAGAAGCTGTTAGAAGTGAAAACTTAAAGAATGTTGATATATCGGCGTTTGAGTTGGGGAATTAAACACAAATTTATGACATTTTATTTTAAACCTCTTTTCTTCAAATGGAAACGCTTACTATATGACGAATTTGTGAAATTGTGAAAGATTCATTGCAAGAAATATTATTCCATGATAGAGTAATACTCGTGAAATAAATCACATAACAAACATACACCCCTTTGTTTGAACGTGAACATTTCTCCCATCCCCTTTGTGAAAAAGAGGCGTCTTATTTCTCGAGAATAAGGCGCCTCTTTTGTTTTTGTTCTCCATTATTCGTGTATTCTGGTTTAATGGGGGAGGGCGTTCTACTTAATCAGGGAAGTGTTCTACATTCCGATGAAAAGTTTCTACATACTAGAAAAAACGTTCTACTTTCACCTCAAAAGGTTCTACTTTTCCCCTAAAAACTTCTACTTTTCTAATCCAAACGGCGAATAAAATAAAGATTACTGCACTTCATCCAAAACGCCTCTAAATCCCTCACAATAGCTTCCGCATTCCATCTGACTTAGGCTAGCAAGTTCTCCTTTCACGACCGCCTGAACGAACACAGGGGCAAATTTACCTATGTCTATCCTCATATCATCTAAAAACTCTATTATACTTATTGAATTCCAAATTCCTACAGAAAACATTAAAAAAACCAGCCTGCATGAATGCATAGCTGGTGAAAATATTGTATAAGTGCGTTTTATAAATTATTTAGTAGGTCGTACGTTCTTTTGCACGCCAAAGTGTAATTTCATCAGTCATGATACGTTCTACTTTTTGCTGTAGCATACGTTTCTTTAATTCGCGTTCTGCCAGTTGTTCATTGATCGAATAGATCTCGGCTACTTCAGCTGTTGTAAGGGTGCTGAATCGATCGAATAACTCGTCTAATGCGGGAACTGGTTGGCGAATTAATTCTTCTCCTAGCAATTCTGCTAAAATATGCTCGTAAACTTCATAATTATAAGAACCGCTTACTTTCAGGCCTTCATCTTCAATGCATTCATTGAAAAATACGATGCTTGGAATTTCTTCAACTTCCATTTCACGAGTTAAGTATAAATCGCATTGGAAAGCACGAGCTGCTTCTTTTGAACCAAAGTCGGACACGAACTCATCCATATCGAGATTGACTTGCTGTGCGATTTCAATTAATGTCGCGTGTGAATTGATGTTGCGTGTATTTAGTGTTGCTACTTCCTGAACTTTGTTTAAATAGCGGAAACCTGCACGCTTTCCTTGAAGTTCGGCCGCTTTAATTGCAATTGAAGGTAATGCTGGATGTGTAATATCCAATTCCGCTCCGGAAACACAGCCTTTCATCCGGCTCGTCATGCTGTTTAGAGCAGCGAGTTCCGTACTAAGGACATATCGACATGTAAAGTAATGACCGTATTCTACTTGCAGTTTACGCATTGTCGTTTGTAGGGATAATGCTTTTTCGCAAAGAGGGTCAATAAAAATATAAAGCTCAATCGGTTTATTACATGTAGATGGTGCTACAGGTTGCTGTAAAAGTTGGACATTATTCACTCAAATCCCTCCTCATCATTTGGGGCGTTGACCATATGGTGAGCAGTCATAACGAGACGCTTATAGTAAACTTCACGGAATTTACCGTCCAAGCCCACTTCGTCCATCGCCTCTGCCATACATTCAAGCCATGCCTGGGCACGATCGGGTGTAATTTTAAAATGCATATGTCTCGCACGCATCATCGGATGGCCATGTTCTTCCGAGAAAAGGTTAGGCCCCCCAAGATACTGCGTTTGGAATTGTATTTGTTTACGAATTGTTTCCGTCAGATCTTCAGGAAAAATAGGAATTAATAAAGGATGCTTCGCCACTCGAGAGTAGAACGCGTTAATTAATTCAGAAAGCTTTTCAGCACCGAGTTCCTCATAAGGAATCGTATATTTTCGATTCATTAGTTATACTCCTTTGTGTCTTTCTTTGCCAGTATATGAAATATGAATGTCATGTAAGTAATGTAAATTTCATTTAGGCGATACAATCATTCTAGCAACGTAGGGCCATTTTAACAAATAAAGTGCCCCGCCAAAAAAGTTGAAGGGCATTTCACACCTATTAACATCACGGTGGAAATGTTGATGTAATAGGTGTTCACATCGAATTTCCAACTAATCCAAATTAGAGCATTTCAGGAGCATAAAAAATTAAATCTTAAATTCCTTTTGGCTTTCGTCTTCAAATTTCCACTGTACGTTCACCGGTATTTATTAAAAATTTACACATTCATAAAGTTCATTATTTTTTTGACATAGTTTTGAGTTTCCTGGAAAGGTGGGATACCCCCATATTTTCTTACATTTCCAGGACCTGCATTGTACGCAGCAAGCGCTGTTTCCACATTATTGTCAAACTGGTCGAGCATTTGGCGTAAATATTTTGCACCGCCCATAATATTTTGTGCAGGGTCAAAGCGGTCAGACACCCCTAAATAGCGCGCAGTTGCTGGCATGAGCTGCATTAACCCGGATGCACCGGCAGCGCTAGTAGCAGACGCATTAAAGTTCGACTCCTGTTTAATAACAGAAGTAATCAGTTTTTCGGGCAAATTGTATTTCTTAGCGGCAGCGGTAATTTCTGCCTGATAAGTCTCAGCACCGGCAAAGAAATTTTCTACATCGGTCTTTCTAGTAAAATCCGTCATATACTGTTCAATTGTGGATGTTTCATTATTTGCTGATAGGCCATTGAATGTACCCGGTAAATTCGTTAAGTTCGATGAATTATTCAACAAAAATGATGCGATATAGTTTTGAGCAGCCGAGTTTTGCTGCTGCGAATTAGAAGTTTGTTCGGAATCCATTAACTGCTGGAAAGTGTTCACATCACCAAGTCCATTTAGCGAACTTGATAAAGATTGTCCGTTTAAAATGTCGCTCATTAAGTCGGAAAACAGAGTCGACGTGGATGATGATAATACACTTGAGCTTGACTGATTGGATGTATTTAAATTCTGCATTGCCTGAAGTTCAAGCAATGTTTTCATTGATGAAATATCCATCACAGCACCTAGCCTTTCTGATTGTTTAAAGCCGTCATAAAGCGCACAATTTTCTTTTGCGCAGGCTGTGGCTTAATTTCATGATGTGCCAAAAATTCGGAGAAAATTTCTTTTCCGACTGCTTCATCATGTGTCTCATATTCTACCTCATAATCGTCGCAGTGCAAATAGAAAGAATGGTCAAACACGAGCAAACCGCCTTTGTATGGGAGTTCCACACGGTCGGTCGTCAATGTTCCATATAAGTGTAAATCGTCAACGGGAATATTAAATAGCTCCAGCCTTTCGCTTACAGAATATGGGGGCACTCCATCACCGGCCAGCATACGATCTGCTTCCTCACGTGTTAAATAATCTGTCGTTTCTAGATGCTGGTGTTTGGAAGCTTTCTCTTTTAACGTAAATTCAATCGAATCTTCCACGACACGAATTCGAAGGGCACTGTGAATTTGTTTTAAATGGTTTTCTTTTGTATCAAAGTAGTGGTTCACTTGGCGAATGATTTGTTCGCTTTTAATGGAGAATGTTTCAAGAAGCTGTTCATACTGTAATTTTGTTAGTATATTCTTAAATTCTATTTCAATTTGCTGTGTCATTTTCATCGTCCTTTTTAATAATAGTTTTCAATTAAATCCATTGGCTGAAAGAAGTTAAACGTTTCTGCACCAAATGAGTGTCCTATGGTAAAATGTGAAGGGTAGATGAATCATCAATTTTATCATCCGACAATTTCCGGTGATGAAAAGAAAAAGGAGATTAATTCATTGCGAAACGTATATTTAATTGATCATGTTGAAGTAGTACATAATGAAATCTATTTTATTTTAAATGAAAAGAAACAACTTAGCCAATTGCAATCGACAGGGCAAGTTATCGTCGACTCGGATAATGAGGCGTTTCTTTATATCATAGAAGAAAATGAGGCATACAGTTATATAAGCTTTTCAAAAAATGTATGGCCGCAACTATTACAAATGTTATTGGCAGAGCAAAAAGCATACTTGAAAGTGGAAGATGGGCTGCTGCCGCTTCAACAATTTGCTGATGAATTACAAGGATTGCTTTATAATATTGAAGGCAACAGCAACTATGGAGAGCAATTTGTTGATAATATCGAAAAGGCATTTGCCGAATTCTTGAATAAATAGCATTAAACTTAATTATTACAAGAAAAACAGTCATTTCACTTGATTTAGGTGTGAAATGTGTATTTCTCGTCTACAAGAAGTATAATTGTTTGAAACAACGTGTTGATGAAATAGTGTGACAGGTATGAACTATTTCTAGTTGGGGGGTTTTTAAATTGGGGCAGTGGGAAGTATTTTTGAGTCCATATCGACAAGCTGTGGATGAACTTAAAATAAAATTAAAAGGGATGCGTTCGCAATTTGGTATTATGAGTGCCAATTCGCCAATTGAATTTGTTACAGGTCGTGTAAAACCACTTGCTAGTATATATGACAAATCGCTTGATAAAGGGATACCATTCGAACCGACTGCGCGTTTAGGAAATGAATTGCAAGATATCGCTGGTGTACGGATTATGTGTCAGTTCGTTGATGATATTGCAACAGTAACCGAGCTGATCCGTCAACGTAATGATTTGAAAGTTATCGAGGAAAAAGATTATATTACACATAGTAAACCGAGTGGCTATCGTTCACACCATATGATTATTGAGTATCCGGTTGAAACGATTCAAGGTCGCATCGTTGTCGTGGCAGAAATTCAAATTCGTACATTGGCGATGAACTTCTGGGCATCAATTGAGCATTCCATGAACTACAAGTATAAAGGGATTTTCCCTGAAGAAATAAAAAATCGATTGCAAAGCGCCGCCGAAGCAGCATTCCGATTAGATGAAGAAATGTCCTCAATTAGAAGTGAAATTCAAGAGGCACAGGCATATTTCAGTGAAGTAAAAGAAGCAACGAATACAGCTATCCATAAGTCAACTGACAAAGAGGAGCGTGACAAATAATGAAGTTTTCAATTCAATCACGCAGAGATGACCAATCAAACGAATTGATGGAGCTCGCAAAATCTTATTTAATTGATTTCGGTTTACAATTTGATGAACAAGAGCCGGAAATTGTTCTTTCGATTGGCGGCGATGGAACATTATTGCATGCTTTCCACCGCTATTTGCACCGTTTGGATAAAACAGCTTTTGTCGGAATCCATACAGGCCATTTAGGTTTTTATGCCGATTGGAAACCTTCAGAGCTAGAAAAGTTAGTATTGTCGATTGCCAAAAAGGAATACAATGTCGTGGAATACCCGTTATTGGAAGTGCAGGTTCATCGCCAGCATTCCGAATCCAGTACGTTTCTGGCATTGAATGAAGCAACGATTAAATCGCCGGACGTAACGCTTGTAATGGATGTGGAGCTAAACGGCGAGCATTTTGAGCGCTTCCGTGGTGACGGTTTATGTATTTCGACACCGTCTGGCAGTACAGCATACAATAAAGCACTTGGCGGAGCGATTATTCACCCGACATTGCAGGCTTTGCAAATAACAGAAATGGCATCGATCAATAACCGTGTGTTCCGGACGGTCGGATCATCTTTAGTATTGCCGGCACATCATAACTGTGTACTAAAACCTGTACATGAGCAGCAATTTAATATGACGGTCGATCATATTAGCATGACGGAAACCGATGTAAAATCGATTACTTTTAATGTGGCAAATGAAAAAGTGCGTTTTGCACGTTTCAGACCATTCCCGTTTTGGGAACGTGTGCACGATTCATTTATCTCGAATGAATAGAATGAGGGTATATGGATAAACGATTTCAATTACAATTTATCAATACAGTCGATCAGGAGCTGTTGCGTGATGCAATTGCTCACTGGGGCATTTCAAAGCGTGCATTGACCGCCATTAAATTTGGTGGTGGGGCACTTTTGGTTAACGGAGAAGAAAGAAATGTACGATATCGTTTGGCAAAAGGCGATGTTGTATCGATTATTTTCCCGGTAGAAGAAGCAAGTGAAGGACTGATTCCGGTACAAGGAGAATTAGCTGTTATTTATGAAGACGAGGCAGTACTCCTAGTCGACAAACCGGCCTTCATGAGCTCGATCCCTTCTCGGGAACACCCGAATAATTCGCTTGCAAACTTTGTATATGGCTATTTCGAACAGCAGCAGCTTGCTTCTACTGTTCATATCGTGACAAGACTTGACCGCGATACATCCGGGCTGATGCTTATAGCGAAACATCGTCATATTCATCATTTAATGAGTGAACAGCAAAAAAAGGGACAAATTCACCGTGAATATGAAGCAGTTGCAGAAGGTATAATTGAACAAGCTCAGCAATCCATCATCGCTCCGATCGGACGGAAGGATACGAGCATTATTGAACGGGAAGTACGTCCGGACGGCCAATTTGCCCATACGGATGTAACTGTGCTGACCCGTAAAAATAATATGACACATATTCGCCTGAAACTTCATACGGGAAGAACTCATCAAATACGTGTTCATATGGCTTATATCGGCCACCCATTAGTAGGGGATGAATTATATGGAGGCAATCATACATTAATTGACCGCCAGGCACTCCATTGCCGCTACATTGAATTTGAACATCCGTTAACGAAAGAAAGAGTACACTTTGAAAGCAAGCTGCCGGAAAAGATTTCTACATTGATTAACTAATGCAAGATGCCAAGATTTCATTGGCATCTTTTATTTTTGGGGAAATTGGGAATATACTGTTGAGAAGGAATTTACGGAAGTCATTAGTCAAATTATTGAACGACGAAAAAAATAATGATAAAACGTAATTAACCTTGACGAGATACGGTAATTAATCATAAAATAACTCGTTATGAAAAGTCGAAAGGAGGGGGCAAGCATGATAGAGGAAAAAAATGATGAAGTCCAGTACGATGAAGCGTTTTTGCGAATGCTGCTTGATGAAGAAAATATCGAGTCGTTCCGCGAACATTTCCTAGTACTCCATCCATATGATCAAGCACAGTTTTACGAAGAGGTGGGCCCGGACATACGGCAAATTATTTATCGTTACTTGTCTCCTCAAGAAATGGCCATCATTTTTGAAACAACTGAAATTGAGGACGATGAATATAAAACATACTTAGATGAGATGGATCCATCATACGGTGCGGCCATGTTCGGCTTCATGTATACCGATAATGCGGTAGATATCCTCAATGAATTGGATACCGAGCAACGGGAAAATTACTTGGACATGATGGATGAAGAAACCGTCGATGAAATTAATGAGCTTTTAGGCTATGAAGAATATACAGCCGGGGCCATTATGACAACAGAGTATGTATCGGTCGTTGAAAGCGCAACGGTTCGTGAGGCAATGCGAGTGCTGCGTCAGGAAGCCCAAACCGCCGAAACGATTTATTATATTTTTGTAGTGGATCAGGAACATCGATTGCTTGGAGTCATGTCGTTAAGGGAACTGATTGTCGCTGAAGGTGATCTATATATTCGGGACATTATGAGCGAACGTGTCGTCTCGGTCAAAGTAACAGATGACCAGGAAAATGTCGCGAACTTGATAAAGGACTACGACTTATTGGCAATTCCAGTTGTCAACGAGAGCCGTGAGCTTCAAGGGATTATTACGGTCGATGATATTATCGACGTAATTGAAGAAGAAGCAGAGGACGACTATTCCAAACTGGCCGGTATTGCGGATATGGATGATAATGATGCGGGTCCTTTACGCGCGGCAGGCAAGCGTTTGCCATGGCTCATTATTTTACTGTTTTTAGGTATGCTGACATCTGGACTTATGGGAATATTTGAAGCAACGCTCGATAAAGTAGCCTTGCTTGCAACATTTATTCCGCTCATTTCCGGTACATCCGGTAATAGTGGAACACAGGCATTGGCTGTAGCGGTGCGAGGAATTGCAACTGGGGATATTGGCGGGAAAAGTAAATTCAGGCTGATTGTGCGGGAATTAAGTACAGGGCTTATTATGGGGGTAGTTAGCGGTGCCATTGTTGTCGGAATCATTTTCTTCTGGAAAGGTACATTAATGATCGGTTTGCTTGTCGGGGCATCGATTTGCTGCTCGATTATCGTCGCGACACTGGCTGGATCGTTTATTCCGATTTTAATGCATAAGCTGGGTGTTGACCCTGCCGTTGCATCAGGACCTTTTATTACAACGTTGAATGACGTCACAAGTATTATTATTTATCTTGGCCTTGCATCGACATTTATTAGCCGGATTCTGTAAGGAACGATTTGAAAAGACTTTGCATATTGTATGAAAAAGGATGTGGAATGTGGAAATTCACCCATTACTTTTTATTGCAAGTCCGGTTTATATACAAGAAAAACGAGTCGAAATAGAGGAAGAAAGTACATCAATCTATGTACGACCTACTACTGAAAAAATTGAAAATACCCTTATTGCCCGACAGCTCCATTATTTTTCAAAGCCGACAAAAGAGCCAAGGGTATTGTTATTTATTTTGCAATCAGGTGAAAAAATACACGGGTCAATCGATAAAATAAGTGGTAGTCAAGTATTGCTGAATTGTCATGATACAAAACGCTGGATTAAGGCTAATGAGATTGCGTTAATTCATCATACTTTATAAAAAGGAGGAGCCAAGTTAATGGCTCCTCTTTTTTTAGTTCATTCCATGAAAAATACACCATCCCGCGCTATATGCGCGAGATGTGTTTTTCTTATGAATTAGTCACAGATGCCAAGGTCCACATCATCGATACATTGAACAGCACAGAAGCAATCTAAATCAACTGTGACACAGCTGTCTGAAGCCAAGAATCGTGACACTCTACATACTTCATTGAAATCAATTTTTCCGTCGCAAATTAAATTAACTGTATTTCCAGCTGCATCTCGTGGTATTAGGACACGCAATGTAGCACAGCAACCATCAAATACGTCCTCTACACGGAAATAGATAGAAACACAAGGTCCAGGTGTTGCTGTTTTAAATGTAGCGAAGAATGGAGATCCATCCTTGTTTAGTAAAGTAAAAACGCGTGTGTCCACATTGTTACGTGATGGGCTAACAATTCCACCAAGCGGCTCTAAGAAACAGTTTGTTGTACAACGAGTACATTCATCCTCTACTGCTGCATTTTGAATTTCTAAAATCGCACGGACAACCTCACAAACACAACCATGTGATTTGTGATGTTCACCTACATCATTATTACCTCTTCCACAACCCATAATTTTTCACCTCCGGTATTCTTAACTCTTACTAATAATATGAATCGGCTATCAAAGGAATCGGGCGAATGAACAGGTTTCCCTAAACTTCTATGCAAGATGAATAATTCAAAATGCGACAGGTTATACTTGGAGAAAAATGGACAAAAGGGGGGACTGCTATGTGGAAAGCACTTATGACATTGAGCTTGCTTTTAATTCTTGCAGGCTGCAATGACCGAGAGAAAGTTGTCACGTATGAGCTGACAGACAATGTACAGAATCAGCAGGAAATAGAAAAGCTTTTAAAGGAAGATGATGCAATTGAACAGGCGAATCTATTAGTAATTGAAGATGAATTATTTGTGGCAATGCAATTAAAACCGTTTGAAAAATGGAACCGCGAAAAAATTGAACAAGATTGGAAAAAGAAGTTGGAAGATAAATTTTCCGATAGTAAAGTCAATGTTTCCGCGGATTTTAAAATGTTTTGGGAATCGACTAAATTGATGGAAGAAAAAGACCAGAAAAAAATGCTGAAAGAATTGCACGCATTAAAAAAGCTTGCTAAGGAGGAAACGTAACTTGAAAGAGCAACAATACAATACATTAAAAGATCAAATTACACCGAAAACACCTCTTGCCATCAATTGTTTAAAAGCTTTCGCAGTTGGCGGTGTCATTTGTTGTGTAGGACAAGCGATTTCCTTTTTTTATATGATGTTTTTTGATTTTACGGAAAAAACTGTAGGTAACCCAACAGTGGCAACAATGGTGTTTATCGCCATGCTTCTGACAGGATTTGGACAATATCGTAAACTAGGCCAATTTGCGGGAGCTGGAAGTGCAGTTCCGGTAACTGGGTTCGGTAATGCTGTTGTTTCTGCAGCAATTGAAGGGAAATCAGAAGGACTTGTATTAGGTGTCGGCAGTAACATGTTCAAGCTTGCCGGTTCGGTTATTTTATTTGGAGTTGTATCGGCCTTTTTTGTAACCTTGATTAAATTAATACTAGTATCGGTAGGTGTCGCCGCGTGGTAATTGTTTTTAAATCAAAGCCATCCATTCTTTCCTCTGGTGTTGTAGTGGGACCTTTGGAAAAGCGAAGTGTATTCCAAACGTATTTTGACAAAATTTCGACCGACGAACGTTTGCAAGAAGCTTCGAACGAAAAAGGGAATGCTATGCTTATTTCTGAAGCATGTCAGACTATTTTAAAAAAATCAAACTTGAATAATTTGGATATTAATTATTTATTGGGCGGGGATTTAGTTAATCAAATGACACCTACGAACTTTGCAGCTCGGGAACTGGCTGTTTCGTTCATCGGTCTTTTTTCTGCCTGTGCAACATCTGTCTCTTCTATAGTTATTGCTTCATTATTGACGGAACTGGGTGCCAGTGATTTTTCTATTGCCGGTGCTTCAAGCCAGCATAACTCGGTTGAACGCCAGTTTCGCTATCCGGTTGATTATGGAGGTCAAAAGCCTGCAACTGCTCAGTGGACTGTAACTGCAGCTGGTTTTGTACTAGTTGGTAAGCATCAGCCGAAGCTTCCGTATGTAGAAGCCGCAACAATCGGAAAAGTGATTGATTACGGAGCAACAGATCCATTTCATATGGGTGGCGCAATGGCGCCGGCAGCATTTGATACGATTCAGGCACATTTAAAAAAGCGTTCGCAGACAGTGCAGGATTACGATGTCATTATGACGGGTGATTTAGGAAAAATCGGTTTGAAAATTTTAATTGCAATGTTTGCCCAAAGCGGTGTAAAAAAAGAAGATTTATCAAGATTTCGTGATGCCGGTGCAGAATTTTACGGTGAAGATACAGCATTTTTGGCAGGCGCGAGTGGTGCGGGCTGTTCTGCTGCAGTCTACAGCGGCTATATGATGGAACAGTTTAAAAGTGGGCGTTACAAGCGCGTATTATTAGTGGCAACAGGAGCACTATTATCGCCGCTTTCATTTCAACAAGGCGAGTCAATTCCGTGCACAGCACATGCAATTGAAATCGGGATGGGGTGAGTACAATCGGCTTTACATTTTTAGTGGCATTTGTCGTTGGTGGTTTAATTTGTGTAATTGGTCAGTTATTAATGGATGTAGGAAAGCTGACACCTGGTCATACATTATCCATTTTAGTAGTAGTAGGAGCAATTTTAGATGGACTTAATTTATATGAGGCCTTAATAAATTTTGCAGGTGCCGGTGCGACAATTCCGATTACTTCGTTCGGGAACTCATTGACACATGGAGCGATGGCTGAAGCTGAAAAACACGGCTGGATTGGCCTGCTGACAGGTATGTTCGAGGTGACGAGCTCCGGAATTAGCGCTGCGATATTGTTTGGTTTTATCGCGGCATTAATATTTAAGCCTAAAGGAAAAGTAGATTAGACGAATACCCTCCTTTTTTTTGAGTGTTTGCATACACTACAAAATAGAAAGGGGGGTATAAGTATGTCTGGATATGGTTGGCAGCAGCAAGGTTGGCAACAGGGTGGTTGTGATTATGGTTGTTCCCCAGGCTATGGCGGTAATAACAGTATGACATTCGTATTGATCGTTGTACTATTTATTTTACTTATTATCGTAGGTAGCGCATTTATTTAAGGGAGGTAAGTAAACAATATGGATCGTTCGTTTTTTAAAAAAGTGGAGCGCAAAACCGGCGTTGATTTCGATGAAATTATGACGCTTGCAAATGCATTAACATATGCAGATTTCTCGGATGAAAAACAAGTTCGAAAAATCGTGAAAAAAGTGAGCCGTCTCGCAAATAAACCGATTACGAGTGAACTTGAAGACAAAATTGTCCAATCAATCATTCAAGACGGTAAATCTTTGGATTTTTCGAAAATCGAGAAAATGATGAGGTAAGTCGGAACTTAAAAAGTGGCGTAACAATACGAAAAACATCCATTTTCTCCTGCGGAAAATGGATGTTTTTCTACTTTTATAAGTTTAAAAGAATTAGATTTTCTTCTCCATAGCGCGATGCGGAATGCCGGCATCCATAAATTCCGGGGAAGTAACAGCGTATTCCAGTTTCTCATAGAAAGGAACTGCATAACTTTGGGCATTCAACTTAAGCTTTTCAAAAGCTGCATTCTTTGCGTATTGTTCAACAGCTTCCATAATTAATGCGCCAAGTCGTTTACCGCGATAGTTGTTCAATACACAAACACGTTCAACTTTTCCGACTTTCGGTTCAACTTCCCGAAGCCGTGCTGTAGCAATTGAATTTTCACCTTCATTTACTAAGAAATGAACGGCTGTCTCATCGTACTCATCTAATTCCAGACTTAGTGGAACTCCTTGCTCTTTGACGAACACTTCTTTACGTAGCGCAAATGCATGTTCGCGGTCTTCGTCAGTTGTAACTAGTTTTACTTCAAACACGTATTACTCAGCTCCAGTCAATTTGTATGTTTCATAAGTTGTCCATGAGCCGTCTTCCAATTGGTAAAGCAAGTGGAAACGATCGATTGAATCTTTTTCATCTACTCCAACCATACGCAATTGACCGTGAATATCATCATGCTCGGAAGCGCTCATTTTTTGTGCAATTGTAATATGCGGCACAAATACGTGCTTTGGCGCACCAAAATTGATTTTTTCCTGAATTACTTTTTGAATATTTTCCAACTGCGGTGTTGGCTCAACTCGGAAGTAAATGGCATTCGTCGTCGGATAAAATGAACTGATTCGAGAGGCGTGAATTTGTAAAGGTGCAAACCTTGATGCCACTTCCTGCAAATGCTTGGAGATTTCCCCGATTTCAGATTCATTCGCGTCAAACGCATCTTTGAGCGTAATATGAGGTGTGATTAAAGCATAATGCGGGTCATAGCGTTTGCGATAAGTGTTCGCTAAATCTTGTAATTTTTTAGATGGAAAAGCAACAATACCGTATTTCAAATTCATTACCCCCTAAAAATATTATAAATAATTTCATATAGCACCGTGCTAAATGATTGTGAGACGTCCTGTAAATGGCATAGATTTATACAAACATAAATGATAACGAAAATCTAGATACAGCCACACCAAGGCGTAATTGTTTTAATTATAACAGAAAAATTTGTGAATAAACATTTCAGCATACCGTATTATCCGAAAATTTCAATTAGTGCACGTTTTAGATCAGGTTTCCAATAAGTCCATGTATGATTTCCATTGAATTCTTCATAGAATGTATCAATACCATGTTGAACGAACAGTTGATGCAGCTCACGGTTCGGTGTTAACAGATCTTTTACCGTACCATCCTTTAATGCCACTTGATCTTCCTGGAGGCCGATAATATGGTACAACGAAAGAATATTGACATTTTTCGCATCCTTAACACCCTGCAATACAAGCTCATCTACATAAGGTGATTGTAAAATAGCTTTACCGAAAATATTTGGATAATGGAATGCAGTCATTAATGAAATGGTTGCAGCCATAGAATCACCTATTAATGCACGCCCACCGCCGACTTGTGTAGTTGAAAATTCATCATCTAAATAAGGCACGAGCTCATGTGCCAAAAACCGCATATACGCTTCAAATTGATCTCCTGCTGGTGTATATTTTCTCTTTCGATCTTCATAGTTTTTGTATGGCACACCAACAATAATTGTATTTTCAATTAAATAGCCATCGATCAGTTCATCTGCTAGACGCGGAATGCCCCCTAGCTGAAAATAATCTTTACCATCGGATGCGATTAAAATGTTATATTCATATAATGGAGAATAATTCGCTGGAATATAAATTAGTAATTCTAACTCTTCATTTAATGCATTGCTAAAAAAAGTAACATCTTTTACTGTGCCTCTCTCCAATGTTGTCACCCCTGTATTTTGATGTATCTAAAATTGTATCATATAGTAAAATAAAGGTGTAATATATAAAGAAAGCCATTAAGTGAAACTTAAAACAAGGGTAGTTGACTTACCGATAAATGCTGGAGTCATACTAACTGTTAATGCGGGAAAAATGAGTGCTTAAAATAAACAGAAGTGAGGATTTCTTATGCATAATAAAAATATTCGTGTACACTCAGACGAAGTAACAAAAGCTACGTATGACGCGTTGGAACGTCGTCATGTAACAATTGAAGATATTGCTGAAATCGTGTTTACGATGCAATCACCATATAATGAAGGATTAACGATCGAACACTGTATTCAATCGGTTGTTCGTGTTTTAAATAAACGTGAAGTGCAACATGCTGTACTAGTCGGAATTGAGCTGGATGAACTGGCTGAAAAAAGATTATTGTCGGCACCGCTTCAAGCAATTATCGAGGCAGATGAAGGGCTGTTTGGTGTTGATGAAACGCTGGCACTAGGCTCAGTATTTACGTATGGAAGTATTGCCGTAACAACTTTCGGCCATTTGGATAAGCAAAAAATCGGGATTATTGAAAAGCTTGATACAAAAGCGGGCGAATCAGTAAATACATTTTTAGACGATCTAGTTGGAAGCATAGCAGCTTGTGCAGCTTCACGATTGGCACACCGTATGCGCGATTTAGAAGAAGAAGGCGGTACATTCGCGGATATTCCACCAGTAGAATTAGGACCAAATCCTAAGACAAACACGGACATTTAGAAAGGGTTTAAATATTAACGATGAAATTAAAAGATGTAAAAACGCTAATTACGAGTGGTACTATTATAATTGCAGTAGGTTTATACCTAGCATTTAGTGAACCTAAAAAAGATACGGAGCAAACAACATCTCCTGAAATTACGGACCAAAATATAGAATACAAACTTACAACTGATATTGCGATGGACAAAACAGGCAATCAGTTAATCGATGTGAAATATTTGAATGCCAATGATGGCGATACATTCAATGTCGAAATGGACGGTAAAAAAGAGCGTGTACGTCTTCTTATGATTGACACACCTGAAATGAACTATAACAAAGGCGAACCTATGCCATACGCAGAAAAGGCAAAGGAGCGTACGATCGAACTGCTGGAACAGGCGGAATCAGTTCAACTTTTGTTTGATAAAGGCCCTGAGACAGATAAATATGATCGATTATTGGCCTATGCTTTTGTAGACGGTGTTAGTTTACATGAAATTTTACTAAGTGAAGGTCTGGCAGCAGTGCGGTATGTCAATAAACCGAATGATACTCTGGAAGATGAGCTTTTGGAAATTCAACAACAAGCTGAACAAGAAGAAGTGAACATTTGGGCTCATGACAACTATTTGCAGCGTGATGGTTTCCATCCGGAAGAAGTAACCAAGTAATTCTGATGCAACTAAAAATTTATTAATAATGAAGCCGGACTTGAAGATAACTTTTCAAGTCCGTTTTTTTGCGTTTTGCCTCATAAAGGAAGATTTTGTTTCCCGTTTAGCTCATGTTGAAGAAGCAAGTTGTATATAAATCAACTGGATTGGTATGATGGTATGGCAAGTATCTTTAGGATTAAAATTACTTATATTTTTCGGATCTATATTTATTTTAAGGGGGAAAGAATGATGACAAAAATTTTAATGTTGCATGGTGTTAACCACAACATGTTCGGAAAACGTGATCCTGAACATTATGGAACGATCACTTTAGAGGAAATTAATCAAACGATTCAGGAACTGGCAAACGAGCTGAATGTTGAAGTGGAAAATTTCCAGACAAACCACGAAGGTGAATTTGTGGAGAAAATTCATGAAGCGTACCTTTCCGGCGTTGACGCAATTGTTCTAAATGCTGGTGCCTGGACCCACTACAGTTATGCAATTCGAGATGCTTTAGATATTTTTACAGGTCCAACCGTTGAAATACATATGTCCAATATTCATGCACGTGAAAGTTTCCGTGAAAAATCTGTGTTTGCGGATATTGTGACAGGTCAAATCTCTGGTTTTGGCAAAGAAAGCTATTTGCTGGGCATTCGAGCAGCAGTACAAGCAATCAACAAATAATTATTTATGAAAATATTGAATTGTCAGTAATGCTATAACATACAGGAATAAAATTTGGGTATGCATTCTTTAAGGTATAAAAATAAAGCGGTTCAAATTTTAAGACACGTAAAGTTTGAACCGCTTTTTATATAAAGGATTTTTTTAATCCAAATGCTCATGTTTTATATATTGAGTAGCTGATTGAGGAATGTCTTTATACGAAATTTCATTGAAAGCAACTAATGCATCTTCATCAAAAGTGACATTTAAAATTTCCGTATTTTTATTTTTTACAGGCATAAACCATTTTAATGTAATATTATTTATCTCTTCCACGTGCTGGATTTCGTTAAGTAAGTTATAACTATCTTTCAGCAATGTAGTTTCACTAAGAAATTCTGATGCCCTAAGTGAGACGATTACATTTTGTTTCTCATCAACGGGTATAATTTCGATATTCAGCATTATATTTTCGACAAACTGTTTCAGCACGATTTCAGTCAACATCAGCATAGTATGAGTTTTTAATTGCTCCTGAGTCATCGATGCTTTTGCTTCAATGATTGTTTCTTCCTGATCGGAATTCTTCATTTTTATAATATATTGTACTGAAACGGCGCAAACAAAAATAAGTAAGGCGATTAACATAGATTTCAGTAATTTATTTAAAATAAGGATAACCTCCTATGAACTTAGCGTAATAATCACTATTATATAGTCATTATGCCACAAAAAAATACTAAAAAGGACTGTCAATTGTGACAGTCCTTTTAAAAGTTAAGTATTTTGTTCTTCATTAGGAATAGTAGCAACAAATTCGTCAAAGTATAAAAATGATTCATCCTCAAGTTGTTTAACTTTCTGTTCGTTTAATCCAATAGATAATGGCCCGGAAAAAATCTCGCCCCACCAAGTTTCAGTAATAATCATTTTATATAGCCTCCTTGTACGATTGTTTTACATTACTTATTATGTTCGATTATTAATTTAATTATGAAATTCCCATATGCCTTAATTTATAAACATTTCATTAAAAATTAAGACAATTTAATCATGAAGCCTCCTTTTTATAGCAGGATATTTTTTAAACTTTGTAGTAGTTATTACTATAGTTAATATGTGTGAACAGCTATAATTTATGCATACATTTATCTTCATTCAATAAAAATGATTATTTTCTTTAGCCGTTGATGAATGAAGCTGGATTTCTGTATAGGTCACGGATATTAATTTCGGGAAGGATGAGAAAAATGAATTTTACTGCAAATGATGTTGAACAAATGATTGAGAATCAACGCGCTTTTTATTTTACTGGCGCTACAAAAAATGTAGAATTTCGTAAAGAACAGCTCGTAAAATTAAAAGAAACAATAAAAAAATACGAAGAACAAGTAATAGAAGCTTTAGCACTGGACTTAAGAAAAAGCGAGTTTGAAGCATTCACAACTGAAATTGGTATTGTTTATGATAGTATTTCCTACTTTTTAAAAAATATAAATAGCTGGATGGAACCGCAGCTTGTCAAAACTCCGCTTCATTTCCAGCCAGCAAAAAGCTATGTTGTACGTGAACCATATGGAGTGGCATTAATTATTGGACCCTTCAACTATCCATTCCAGTTGATTATGGAGCCATTGATTGGGGCAATTATCGGGGGAAATACCGCGATTGTAAAACCATCGGAATCTGCTGAAAATACAGCATTTATTGTGAAAAAAATTCTGGGAGAAGTATTCTCTCCTGAATATGTACGTGTTGTAGAAGGAGAAAAGGATGAAGTAACGGCATTAATCCACGCATCATTTGATTATATTTTCTTTACGGGAAGTGTAGCGGTTGGAAAGGTTGTTGCAAAAGCAGCAGCAGAGCGTCTTACACCGATTGCATTGGAATTGGGCGGAAAGAGTCCTGCAATTGTCGACCAAACAGCAGATTTGGATGTTGCTGCGAAGCGGATTGCATGGGGGAAATTTAATAATACAGGACAAACATGTGTGGCGCCTGATTATGTTCTTGTCCATACAAGCGTTGCAAAAAAATTTACGCGACTCCTTAAGAAAGCAATTAAAGAATTTTACGGTAATGATCCACAGCAAAGTGCGGACTACGGGCGTATTATTAATGAACGCCAATTCGACCGTCTGCAGAAAATTTTAGAGAATGAACGGGATACTGTCACATTTGGTGGCCGTACAGACCGAGAAGATTTATATATGGAACCGACAGTGCTGGAAAATATTACGTGGGATCGACCTTCGATGGAAGATGAACTCTTCGGACCGATTTTACCAGTTATGACATATGAGAATTTACCAAAAGCGATTCATGAAATTCGTCAATTGCCAAAACCATTAAGTGCTTATTTGTTCTCGGAAAATGAAAAAGCCATCGCGTACTTTTTAGAAGAGCTTCCGTTTGGCGGGGGCTGTATAAATGATGTTATTACACATGTCGGCAATACTCATTTACCGTTTGGCGGAGTAGGGCCTTCAGGAGTGAAAGCATACCACGGGAAAGCAAGTTTCGAAAACTTCACACACCCGAAATCGATTATGCACCGTTCTAATAAACTGGCAAATAGTTTGCTATATCCTCCATATAAACAAAAAGTAAAGCTTGTTCGAACAATTATGAAATAAGAAAAAAGAAGGCTTTCCCGAAAGTGAACTCAGGAAAGCCTTCTTCTATTATTGTGTCATTATCGGGAATGTTAATAATATTTCAGTCCCGACATGCTGCTTGCTTTTAATTTTGATGGACCCTTGATGATCTTGTACAATTTTATTAATAATCATCATGCCAAGCCCAGTTCCATTTGTTTTCGTCGTATAGAAAGGTTCAAATATCCGATCAAGTACATTTGGCGGAATACCGCATCCAGTGTCAATAATTTGGATATAAATTTCCTTCTCATCTTTACTTTTGCATACTTGCAATGTAATGGAACCATCTTCATTAATCGCTTCAATCGCATTTTTAAATAAATTTATAAATACTTGCTTCAATTGATTTTTATTTCCTAAAATTGTAATGTTTAAAAATTCATTAATAATTTTCAAGGAAATCGCTTTTGACTGGAACTCATATTGAAGAAACTGGACGACTTCCGATAAAGCTTCCGCCAAATTAATTGGGGCATACTGGTTTGCTTGAGGTTTAGATAATACAAGAAACTCCGATAAAATTAATTCGATCCGCTCTGTTTCATTTTGAATGAGCTTTGTATACTCATAGTAAGGTGAATCAGAATCTTCATTCATCATTTGAACATAGCCGGAAATGACCGTCATCGGATTGCGTATTTCATGGGCAACACCCGCAGCTAGTTCTCCGACAAGCTTTAATTTTTCCGATTGTAAAATCAGATTTTCATTTTCTTTAATATAAGAAATATCACGCGAAATTACAGACGATCCGATAATCTCACCATGTGGACTCAAAATAGGCGACAACGAAATTTGAGCATCAAAAAAAGTGCCGTCTTTTCTCATATCGGTCGTTTCATGCAGATGATATTTCTTGCCGAGCATCAGATCTACTTTTCTTTGCTTTGACTCTTCCTCGTTTTCCGGGGGAATGAGCGGTAAAATACGCCCGATAGCTTCCTCCTTGGACCAGCCATACAATTTTTCAAATGCAGGATTGACCGCAATGACACGATCTTCCAAATCAAATACTGCAATTGCATCATTTGCCTGTTCAAAAAATAAGTTTAAATAGGCATGTTTGGAATTCAAATAATTTTCACGATCAATCGCATTCTTCTCTAGCTTCATCCAGATGTGCTTAATGAAAAAGCTTTGACCAATACTAACAATACAAATTACTATTAAAAAGCTGAAAAACAGGAAATGATCCTTTGAATTAAATAATGAAAACGAGAAAAATGATAACTTATATAAAATAAAAATCTCCAAAAGTATTAATAATATATTAATAGCTAAGATTAATGATGAACGGTAAATTGTTAAAATTGCGATAATATAAAGAAATGCATAAAAGGTAATAATACTAACACTTTGAAAATTAAAAAGAAAAGCAAGTAAATGCCAACAGACGATTATAATTATTTGAAGGGTTTTTGGCGGCAATTTAACATAATAAAATGCCACGAGCAGAAGACTGCTTACAACACATACAATCAAAAAAGTAGGATGATGCTTCAAAAGCTGAGAAGTAATTACAACAGCAAATACAATAGCGGAAAAAATATAGGTGATTATCATAAGCAAATTTCGCTTATTCAAAATTTCATGTTGCTGCATAAAACACCTCGGATAAGTAATATTAACTATAATGATACAGTAATTCATGATGTCGATAAATGGCGAATTTTGATATGATAGATATAACGTATAAATAAATTAAATAAGGAAATAAAGTGGAGTCTCTATTTTAATATAATTACAGTTCTTAAATTCTGTATATTGAGTCAATAATGAGAAAAATGAACTTATGTATTATATGTCCAAAGTCCTTATACTGCAAACATGTTTATTTTATGCGGAAACATTACAGTTAATGAAAAGCGTGGAAATTTCAATCTATGCACAGTATGATGATTAGTACATAGAAGAAAATTATCATTCGCAATTATATTGCAATTGTGGGGGAAAGAATTATGTATGCAGAAGAACTTTTAAGTACACTGATGCAAAAAAAAGTTGTAGGTCAATTACCGAAACTGATTACCGATATTGCGATTGACTCGCGCAGTGTACAGCCAAACAGTTTATTTATTTGTATAAAAGGTTTTACGGTGGACGGGCATGATTATGCTCAAAAGGCAGTTGATGCAGGTGCAACTGTAATCGTTACAGAACGTCTATTACAATTAGAGGGAGAAATTGCACAAGTAATCGTAAAAAATACGACACGTACACTTGGCATTTTAGCGGCAAAGTTTTTTGATTATCCATCGAAGGATATTATGATGGTCGGGGTAACCGGTACAAATGGGAAAACAAGTGTATCTGGAATTATTCACAATATATTAATCGGACTTGGTGAAAAATCGGCATTGTCAGGAACAATCGGTTTTAATTTAAATGGAGTGCTATATGAATCGGCAAATACGACAAGTGATTCATTAAATACACAACAGATGATTTTCCGTGCGAAAAGCGAAGGCTGTCGTGCAATGGTTATGGAAGTTTCATCACACGGTTTAGCATTAGGCCGTTTAGCCGGTGTTGACTATGATGTGGCGGTATTTACAAATTTAACGCATGACCATCTAGATTTCCACGGTACGATGGAAAACTACGGAAACACAAAAGGTTTACTGTTTTCTCAGCTTGGACAAGATTTGGAGAAAAACAAGCATGTCGTTTTAAATGCGGATGATCCATGGTCTGAGCGCTATGCGGAAATGACACCATATCCAATTTGGACTTACGGATTGCATAATAATGCGATTTTCCGTGCGGTAAACTGCAATTATGAAAATGGAATGACGCAATTTGATATGGAAACACCGGAGGGTACATTCCCGGTATCGATGCATTTACTAGGTGAATTTAATATTTACAACGTCCTTGCAGCAACAGCCGTGTTCTATGCTCGCGGTTTCCCGATTGATGTCATTATTGAACAAATTGAAATGCTGCCGCCGGTGAAAGGGCGTATGGAAAAAGTAGATACGGATTTACCGATTCAAATGTTTATCGACTATGCACATACACCGGATGCAATTGAAAAAGCGATCAATGCGGCAATGCCATATAAAAAACCGGAAAATAAATTGATTTTCCTTGTTGGTACAGGTGGCGGACGCGATAAAACGAAACGTCCGACAATGGCAGAAAAAGCATCTGTTGCTGATTATGTTGTCTTGACGACGGATGATCCGCGCTATGAGGAATTTGACAGTATTACGGGTGATTTGGCAAAAGGCATGAAACATAAAAATTATGCCTGTATCGGTGACCGTGCGGAAGCTGTTAGACATGCAGTAAGCGTAGCAAATCCTGGTGATATTATTATTTTCGCAGGTAAAGGTCATGAGGACTACCAAATTATCGAAAATACAAAATATCCGCATAGTGATGCGAAAATTGCGATTGAAGCTGGAAAGTTAAAATTTGTATAGATTATGCTATAATTTTTTCAAATCCACCGTGTTAACGTAATGGCGTTAACGGTGGATTTTTTTGGAGGTGACAAAAATGATCCATTCATTTTTACTTAGTATGATTGCGTATTGCACTGTGAGCTTCCCAATTTATTGCATATTGCGAATGTTCTATATGAAAAATAAAACAAGAAATGTGCGGCGCGAATTGGTGATGCTCGTATTTTTCTTTTACAGTGTCAGTATTTTTTCACAAACGATTATCCCAAACTTCCAATTCTCGAATGGACAGATCATTTTTGATACTTCGACTGCATATGTGCGCAGCAATTTTACCCCATTACAAACAATTATGTTGTATTATGACCAATTGAATGGTCCATTGGCAAATATCGCATTTTACAATTTGGCAGGCAATATTGTTCTGTTTATTCCTTTTGGTTTCTTTATTCCACTGTTATGGAAAAAATTCAGAGGATGGCGCATCATGCATATTGTTGCATTCATCATCCCGTTATTTATTGAAGGAACACAATATTTTATTGGTCGTAGTATTGATGTCGATGATGTATTATTAAATGCAATTGCCATTGTAATCGGCTTTATGCTCTTCAAAATATTCCGGAGATTACGTAAAATGAGCACGTCAAAGTAAAAAAGGTTGTAACAAATGACTGTTGTCTTTTAAAATAAGAAAGTATGAAAAAAGGAGACGAAATTAATGACTTTAGAACAAGATATATTATCGCGTCGTACATTCGCCATCATCAGTCACCCGGATGCTGGTAAAACGACGATTACAGAAAAATTACTATTATTCGGTGGAGCGATTCGTGATGCAGGAACAGTAAAAGGAAAGAAGTCAGGAAAGTTTGCGACATCTGACTGGATGGAAATCGAGAAACAACGTGGGATCTCGGTTACTTCTTCTGTTATGCAATTCGATTATTCAGGCTGCCGTGTAAACATTCTGGATACACCTGGACACCAAGACTTCTCGGAAGATACGTACCGTACGTTAATGGCTGTTGACTCGGCTGTCATGGTAGTCGATGCGGCTAAAGGGATTGAGGCCCAAACATTAAAGCTATTCAAAGTTTGTAAAATGCGCGGTATTCCGATTTTTACATTTATCAACAAATTGGACCGTCAAGGGAAAGAGCCACTAGAGCTTATTGAAGAATTGGAAGAAGTGCTTGGCATTAATGCATATCCAATGAACTGGCCGATCGGTATGGGGAAAGAGTTCCTAGGAATTTACGACCGTTACAACAAACGTATTGAGCAGTTCCGTGTAGAAGAAGGTGACCGCTACTTACCACTTGATGAAGAAGGGCATTTAGCTATAGATAATGATATGAAAAAAACATCGTACTATTCACAGGCTATCGACGATATCGAACTTCTGAATGAAGCTGGAAATGAGTATTCAGAAGATAAAATTGCACGTGGTGAATTGACACCAGTATTCTTCGGTTCGGCATTAACGAACTTCGGTGTTCAAACATTCCTTGATACGTATTTAAAATTTGCACCGATTCCTCAGCCTCGTATTACGGAAGATGAGCAATTTATTGATCCTGTAGATCATGGCGAGTTTTCTGGATTCATTTTCAAAATTCAAGCGAATATGAACCCTGCACACCGTGACCGTATTGCATTCGTGCGTATCGTATCGGGTAAATTTGAGCGCGGAATGAACATGACACTTTCACGTACAGGTAAGTCTTTCAAAGTGACACAGTCAACACAGTTCCTTGCAGATGATCGTGAAACAGTAAATGAAGCTGTTGCCGGTGACATTATCGGTCTTTATGATACAGGTACGTATCAAATTGGAGATACAGTAGTCGGCGGTAAGAAAACATTCAACTTTGAAAAATTACCTCAATTCACACCTGAAATTTTCATGAAAGTTTCGGCGAAAAACGTAATGAAAGGGAAGCAATTCCAAAAAGGTGTTCTGCAACTAGTACAAGAAGGCGCAATTCAGTATTTCAAAACAATGCATACTGAAGAAGTAATCCTTGGTGCGGTTGGTCAATTACAGTTTGAAGTATTCCAGCATCGAATGATTAATGAATACAATGTAGAAGTAATCATGCAGCCGATTGGCAGCAAGATTGCACGTTGGATTGAAAACGAAGAAGACGTGAAAGATTCTATGCATTCTCAACGTTCAATGCTTGTTAAAGACCGTTTCGATAATAAAGTATTCTTATTCGAAAACGAATTTGCGATGCGTTGGTTCTCTGAGAAAAACGAAAATATTCAATTATACAGCTTGTTATAATCTAATATTAAAGCCCCGGTGATTTTCTTTGAAAGAAAATTGCCGGGGTTTTTTGCGTTTGGAGCTATGATGTGATGCGGGGGTGCTGAGTTGGGCTGGGCGTGGCGTTTATTAGAAGTTTAGAGCTGAAATGTAGAACGGTGGACGGGGGAAGTAGAACATATCCGGGAGAAAGTAGAGTGATTTATTGGGGAAGTGGAAATAAAGCTCGAGAAAGTAGAACCGGAAATTAATTAGAAGTTTCAGGTTGAAATGTAGAAATTAGAACGGGAAAAGTAGAATATTTCCGGGAGAAAGTAGAGCGATTCACCCTGAATGTAGAACAAAAGCGCGAGAAAGTAGAACCCGGAAATTAATTAGAAGTTTCAGGTTGAAATGTAGAAATTAGAACGAGAAAAGTAGAATATTTCCGGGAGAAAGTAGAGCGATTCACCCGGAAGGTAGAACAAAAGCGCGAGAAAGTAGAACCCAGAAATTAATTAGAACTTTCGTGCTAAAATGTAGAAATTAGAACGAGAAAAGTAGAACATTTCCGGGAGAAAGTAGAAAGAATCACCCGGAATGTTGAAAGAAAGCACAAAAAAGTAGAACTTATCGCCATCCCCAAACTCCTCTCCATTTGCTCATTCCTCTGTATCAATACGGTAAGACCGGTCAAATTTAAATTTCCCGTTCTCATATGTCCGCTCAAGAAAATCAATCTCCTCATTATTGTGGAAAACAATCGCTGTGGAGCAGCGAGTGCCGTAATTAGGAATTTTTACAAATTGAGCTGATAAGGACCGTTCCAGATGGATACCTACGCCAGTATTTGGCAATACTTCATCTTGTGCGATTTCGTCATTTGCCAATAGCGAAATTAAGGTGTTCATTTCGATTGCCTCGTTATCGACTGTATTTTCCAGTACAGTCTTCGCTGAATTTACTTTTGGCCATGGTGTATTGAAAGTAGCGTTACTTACACCGTGGATACCGCTTTCTACAATGCGGTGTTCATCGTAAATATTATTGTAATGATGCATATCTTCGCCGTCATAAAGCAAAACATTGAAGCCGCCGTACAAATCTCTTTTTGCACGCAGTGACTGGATAAACGAGTCTGTCGGTTCCGTCGAAGTTAAAAACAACCGTACAATTTCTCCACGTGACAATTGGCCGGTTTCAGGAAGGCGCGGATCACGGTAATTTGTGATGGCGGCAAAACGCCCATTTTTCGACACGCCCATCCAGCTTCCTTGCTGACGTAAATCTCGTCCGGCTAATATTTCAGGTTCATCTTCCCAAAAATGGGCGGCTGCTGTCGGACGGTCATAAAATTCGTCACGATTTGCAACGATGATGAGCGGATAGGATGGATGAACTTTATAGGAAAATGCAATTAAACACATAAATGGACCTCCGTAGTTTGAGTGGTAGGCAAGGCAATCCAGCCTCAAATATTTCACTGGATTTCACGATATAAACTGCTAAAACATTGCCTACTTTGTATGATTTTTTGTAGCATTTTGCTGTAGTAATATAAGTTTTTGTCGAATGATAAAAGGGAAAAAGATAGCTCTACACGAATTTTAAATAATATAAAGATAAATTGAAAGGACTTTCCACCGATGAATATAAGCAAGTTTTCTATAAAACGCCCGGTTTTTACAATTGTTTCAATGATTTTCGTGTTAATACTCGGCGCAGTTTCATTATTTAAAATACCAGTTACGTTAATACCCGATTTAAATCCGCCGATTGGGGTTGTTGTGACAAGCTATCCGGGAGCAAGTCCAATAGAAGTAAACGAAAAAGTGACAAAGCCGCTTGAAGCCTCCTTGGCGACATTGCCGGGGATTAAACGAGTGCAGTCGACATCGCTGGAAAGCTCAAACTTGATTATATTGGAATTTGACTGGTCAACGAAGATGGATGATGTTCAAACGGACATCTTACAACGTATTGACCTTGTCCCACTTCCTGAAGATGCTGGAAGGCCGAGCTTTTTGAAGTTTGATCCATCGCAATTTCCGATCATACAATTGGCACTGTCAGCAGAAAGTGAAGAAGTCGATATCCGACAAATTGCCGAATCTCTTGAGCAGGAATTGCAACGAACTGAAGGGGTAGCAAGTGTAACTGTCTCCGGTGAAATAGTAGAAGAAGTACAGATTGAGCTTGATGCGCAGAAGCTCGAGCAAAATAATTTAACGCAAAATGATGTAATGCAAATTATCCAGTCGAGTAATATTTCAATGCCGGGTGCAGAGCTAAGTACAAAAGACAATCAGTTGTTAACGACTCGAGTAGTCAGCTTGTTTACAAGTCCGGAAGAAATAGCGAATGTTGTACTTTCGGTCAATCCATTAACAGGTGAAGCAATAAAAGTACAGGATATAGCAAACGTAGAACGAAAAGAGCAGGAAACGAAAACCATTACAAGGGCCAATGACCAGCAGGCTGTATTAATATCGGTTTTGCAGGAGTCTGGTGCAAATACCGAAAGCGTTTCTGAAACTTTTCAGAAGGAGCTTGGACAATTATTAGATGAGCCCCAATATGATGGAATTGAAGCGACTATTTTATTTGACCAGGGGGACTATGTACGCTTGGCGATCGGTAATATTAGCTCCTCACTAATTTTTGGCGGGCTGTTTGCGATGCTTGTGCTTTTCATCTTTTTATCCGGAATAAAAAGCCCGCTTATTATCGGAATTGCGATCCCTTTTTCAGTCATCGTAACGTTTGTGCTGATGTTCTTTGCGGACTTTTCTTTGAACATTATGACACTGGGTGCCCTTGCACTAGGAATCGGGATGTTAGTGGATAATGCCATCGTTGTAATAGAAAATATTGAGCGCCATCTAGAGCTCGGGGAGAATCCGAAAGAAGCGGCACTAAATGGAGCTAAAGAAGTAGCTTTAGCAATTACCGCTTCTACTGTCACGACGATTGCGGTCTTTGTGCCGGTTATTTTTATAAGCGGGTTAATCGGACAAATATTTGTAGAGTTTGCGTTAACGATTTCATTTAGTTTGATTGCTTCGCTATTGGTGGCACTAACAGTTGTTCCGATGCTGGCCAGCCGTTTCTTACGTACAAAACCTTCGACTGTAGTGAAGAAGCGCCAGGAATCTTGGCTATATCGAAATTATTCAAAAGCACTAAAATGGAGTTTAAAGAGACGGGCTCTTATTTTATCAATCACAATCGTCTTGGTAGGTATATCCGGATTTACATTATATAAAACAGGTACAGAGTTTTTACCACCGACAGATGAAGGGTTTGTGTCCTTATCCGTCGAGCTTCCAAATAGTGCGACTGTTGAAAAAACAGAACAAATTGTTTCGGAGATCGAGGATATGGCGAAGGATTATGAAGAAGTTGATGTAGTGGTTAGTTTAATTGGTGGAAATCAGCAATCTTTATCGCGAGGTACTAGTGAACAAAATGAAGGGGAAATTTCAGTCAAACTTGTTGAATTAGCAGAACGAGATCGCTCCATTTTTGAGTTTGTTGAGCAGTTTGAAAAACAAGTACAGCAGGAAATTGGAGAGCGAGCAGAAGTGACGTTTTCACTGTCATCTTCTTCCGGATCAACACCGAACTCCTTAACATTCCGTGTGACAGACAGCAATGAGCCTCAGCTGAAAAAAACGGTCGCTTCCATCCAGCAACGTGTTGCAAAGATTGACTCTGTTATTGAGGTAACGACTGATTTGGATGAAGTGAAAGAGGAAATTCAAATTGAAGTAAATCGTGATGATGCACTACAATATGGGCTAATGCCCGCACAAATCGCGCAAACCGTCAATATGATGACACGAGGTGCATTTACAACACAGATTATAGCCGAAGATGGTGAAGTACTTGGAGTATACACTGGTTTCGGAAAAGCGTATCGCGAAGATGTAGAAGCACTTAAAACGATGAAGCTTCGAACAAATGCCGGGGTGTTTGTCGAACTCCAGCAGCTGGCATCGGTTGAAATAAAAGAAACCCAAACGGCTATTCGAAGATCGGATCAGGCATCGGCTGTTGCGGTATTTGTAAAATACAATACGTCCGAATCACTTAGCGGCATTTCCCGAAAAGTGGATGAAGCAATTGAAGAAGACGGCATTCCTGCAACATCGAAAGTTGTTTTTGGCGGTGACCGTGAACTGTTCGACAGTGCAAAACAAGATATGATTTTAGCCATTCTGCTGGCGGTCATTTTAATTTATCTAGTAATGGGCGCTCAATTCGAATCATTTAAGCTACCGTTTGTTATGATGTTCAGTGTTCCGTTAATGATTATCGGTGTCGCTGTTTCATTATTTGTAACAAATACATTGCTCGGTGTCACAGCCATTATCGGAATCCTTATATTAGTAGGGATTGTCGTGAATAACGGTATTGTTCTCATTGATTATATTAATCAAAAAAGACAGCTCGGATTAAATATACAAGATGCCATTATTACTGGCGCGCAGGATCGTATGAGACCTATTTTAATGACGGCCCTGACGACTATTTTAGGGTTGGTACCATTAGCATTGGGAATTGGCGAAGGGACAGAAATGAATCAGCCAATGGCAGTTGTCGTTATTGGAGGGCTGATCAGTTCAACAATTCTGACGTTATTTATCGTACCGATTATCTACAGCTTGATTGAAAGGGAAGCAAAACAATAGATCGTTATGTAAAATTTTGATGAATTCTAAAAGAATGGTTTGATTTTTCGTGACGTTATCGGTAAAATAGCAATATAATAATTGAATTGAATATCCAATTGACATTTGTCAAAGGGGAGTAGCTATAAGAGATTTAAGTAGCAGCCTGTCGTTTTAGATAAGCGCTATATTTAAATGTACTTACTTCACATTCGTCATTACATGGTTAGGAGCCATCGGGTGTGATAGCATTATGTGCTTAGCAAGACCTTTGCCTATATTACATAGGCAGAGGTCTTTTCTTTTTTGACCAAAAAGGGTATTTTTTCAAATTTACATTATTAACGCCTAATTTATTGGGTACAAGTAAATAATAAGGAGGAGAAATTTCATGGAAGCAATTTTATTAGAATACGCATGGGTCTTACTTGTATTAGTATTCCTTGAAGGACTGTTAGCTGCAGATAATGCAGTTGTAATGGCAGTAATGGTTAAACATTTACCGAAAGAACAACAGAAAAAGGCATTATTTTACGGATTATTCGGTGCGTTCGTATTCCGTTTCATCGCACTGTTCCTTATTACGTTCTTAGCGAAATACTGGGAAATTCAGGCGCTTGGTGCGGCTTATCTATTATTCATATCCATAAAACATCTATACGATAATCACTTTAAAAAGCAGGATGAGGATTCGGAAATCAAAGAAGGTAAAGGCTCTGGTTTCTGGATGACAGTATTAAAAGTAGAGCTTGCGGATATTGCATTTGCGATTGACTCAATGCTTGCAGCAGTAGCTATTGCTATGACTTTACCGCATATTAGTGATTACCATATTGGCGGAATTAATGCCGGTCCATTTGCTGTTATGTTCCTTGGTGGTTTTATTGGGCTTGTCATTATGCGTTTCGCGGCACAAATGTTTGTTAAACTGTTAAACGACTATCCGACATTGGAAACTGCGGCCTTTTTAATTGTAGGTTGGGTAGGTGTCAAATTGGCTGTATTAGCATTAGGACATGAGAACTTGGCAATTATCGACCCGCATTTCCCTCATTCTACAACATGGAAAGCAATCTTCTGGGTCGTGCTCCTTGGACTTGCAGTAGGCGGCTATTTAGTAAGTGTGTACAAAAACAAAAAAGCTAAAGCAGAATAATAAATGATTTAGGAGATACTTCAACTATTAGAAGTATCTTCTTTTCATTTTCTATAGTATTCTTTATACTAGAAAAAATGTAATTAATTATCGGAGGCCATCATATGCCTTTTAAAAAGTTCGAAAAGCGGAAAATCACTCCTTTCCAAATTTTAATCACTTATTATTCTGTAGCCATTTTAATTTCGTTTCTATTGCTGCGCCTTCCAGGGGTACATTTGGAAGGCGTCCACGTATCGTTTCTGGATAGTCTATTTACGGCAGTTAGTGCGGTTAGTGTAACGGGTTTAACAACCGTTACTGTAGCAGAGACCTACAGTAGCTTTGGGCTTGCAATGATTTTGCTGATCCTGCAATTTGGCGCGATCGGGATAATGTCCATCGGTACGTTTTTATGGCTGCTGTTTGGTAAGAAAATTGGTATGCGTGAACGTCAGCTCATCATGATTGACCATAATCAGTATAATTTATCAGGTGTTGTTGCATTAATTCGTCAAATTGCCAAGCTGCTGTTTATGATTGAACTTACCGGTGCCTTTATATTAACGGTTCATTTTAAGCGTTATTTTGCGACATGGGAAGAGTCGGCGATTAATGGATTGTTTGCGGCCATTTCTGCGACAACAAATGGAGGCTTTGATATTACAGGAATGAGTTTGCAGCCGTTTCACCACGACTATTTCATCCAATTTGTTTGTATGATTTTAATCTTCCTGGGAGCAATCGGTTTTCCTGTATTAATTGAAGTGAAGGCCTATTTAACGAAAAAGGATCCGGCATTTCGCTTTAGCTTATTTACAAAGGTTACGACATTCACGTATGTAGCTTTATTTATTTTTGGTTCAGTTGTAATTTTTATTATTGAATCTTTCCAGTCATTTAAAGGGATGCGATGGCATGAGGCGGCGTTTACGGCCATGTTCCAATCGGTTTCCACCAGATCGGCCGGTTTAACGACCTTTGACGTAACATCGTTTAACGAGGCGACACAGCTCTTTATGAGTGCGCTAATGTTTATCGGGGCGTCACCAAGTTCTGTTGGGGGCGGAATCCGTACAACGACATTTGCAATAGTTATTTTGTTTTTAATCGCATTTTCCCGCGGGCAGTCGGAAATTCAAATTTTTAACCGGGAAATTCATGTAATCGATGTATTCCGTTCGTTTGCGGTACTGATTTTTGCTATTATTATGGTGCTCGGCGCTGCGATGGTATTGTTTATTACAGAGTCCCGCGCAACGATGATGGAAGTCATATTTGAAATTACTTCAGCGTTCGGAACTTGCGGGATGTCGCTTGGCATAACAGGGGACTTAACAGCATTCGGGAAGATGGTCATTATGGTGCTCATGTTTGTAGGGCGTGTAGGACTCATTTCTTTCCTGTATTCAATCGGCGGGTCTGCCCAGAAGAAGAAGTACCATTACCCGAAGGAACGGATCATCATCGGGTAAGTATTTTAAAAAAAACGTAAAAACGTCCATTTCCTTTTTAAGGAATGGGCGTTCTTTAATTTATTGAAGCACAGTTATTTTTCATGCAATGTGAGAATCATCAGTCTGTAAATAGTAAAAACTCCGATATATGCACCGGAAATCAAAAAGAGTTCATTTAAAAACAGACCATGGATTTTTGTCATAAATACTGCATCATCAATAATGATCTGATAAATGGAGGTAGATGCAATACTGCCGAAAATGATGACAAAAATAACAGCAAGTATATTGAAAACAAGAGCGGACTTGCTAATTTTCTTTCTTAAAAGAACCATAATAAGCGGAACAACAATGCTTGAAATAACTAAAAATATTTTCAAAAATAGCACTCCTTTCTTCTTATTTGAATTATGCCCTCTTTTTTTGGGTATAAAACGAGTAGGCTGACTGCAGCTTTGTTTAATCATATCGGCGGAATAGATAATAGCCGAATGGTTAATTTATAAAATGGAGGTGATATATATGGAGAAAAAGAAAGGGAATGACCGACAAAACATGAAAGAAGAAGTTGGACCAGAATTAAACCCTGATGATTTGGATCTTCGTGAAGACAATGATTTAACAGAAGAACAATCTAAAAATAGTCCGGAAAAAAAGCAAACGGATTCTAAAACAAAATAAGTTTTCAGTTCAAAAACGCTGCACACTCTATAGTAAGAGTTTGCAGCGTTTTTAAATTAATTGAATGTGCTGAAGTAAGGCTGTTGTCCATTGCGGAAGTATGTGAATAAATAGCCCGTTTCCTTTTGTGGTGCACCGACTTCATAATTTTGCAAATCGATGTGGAACGGAATAATTAAAGAATGTTTGAATAATTCGCGTTCAGTTATCTGCATAGCTGCAAATTCCTCGCCTACAAGAGATGGGTTTTCTTTAATACGTGCATAGACATCTTTCATATCAGCTTCAGAAAGACGATCATTCCACCACAGTTTACGCGGCTGGAACTGCTGACCTTGCAGGAAGTCGTATTTCATCAAGCTTGTAGTCACTTCTAAGTCAGCATGCTCGACCGTTTGAAGGAACTCAAGTAAACGACGGAATAAATCTTCAAGCTGGTGTCCAATACGTGACCAGCCTTTTGTTTCCCAGTATGTGCCGAAGCTTTGGAAGAAGTCGAATGGCGTTTCAAATACTTTTGTTACTAAATATTCAATTGTATTGTCCATACGATGTGCATTCCAATACTTTTCCAGTACGTCTTCCGCATGTTTAATACGGACAATATCATCAAAAGTTAATACATTATTTGAGAAAATTTCATATGGAGAAATATCAACATATGTGTAGCCGTACTTTTCGGCTTCCAATCGTAAGCCTGTCCCACGTAGCAATTTCAGGAAGCCAAGTTGCAGCTCTTCTGGGCGCATCGCAAAGACATCATTAAATGTTTTACGGAATGATGCATAATCCTCTTCAGGCAATCCGGCAATTAAATCCAGATGCTGATCGATTTTGCCGCCTTCTTTTACCATCGTGACAGTACGAGTAAGTTTCTCGAAGTTTTGACGACGTTTTACAAGGTCGTTTGTTAAGTCATTCGTTGACTGGACACCAATCTCAAAACGAAACAGCCCTTTCGGAGCATTGTCATTTAAGAATTGGATGACTTCAGGACGCATAATGTCTGCCGTAATTTCGAACTGGAATACGACACCCGGCTGATGTTCATCAATTAAAAACTGGAACATTTCCATCGCATAACTACGACTAATATTAAATGTACGGTCAACGAATTTAATCGTTTTTGCACCGTTATTCATTAAGTAGCGAATATCTTCTTTAATCTTCTCGCGGTTAAAATAACGAACCCCTACTTCAATAGAAGATAGGCAGAATTGACAGCTAAATGGACAGCCGCGGCTCGTTTCAATATATTGAATCCGTTTACCTAAGTGAGGTAAATCTTCTTCAAATCGGAAAGGGGAAGCAATTTCCCGCAAATCGATTTTAGGTGGCTGTGCATGGATTTTTAATTTGCCTTCTTCCAAATAGCAAATGCCCGGCACTTTTTCGAGTGGAATCTCACCATTGAAGTGGCGAAGCATTTCTTTAAATGAAACTTCACCTTCACCCATAATAATGAAGTCAATTTCTTCATGTTTACGAATCCATTCATGGACATCATAGGAAACTTCCGGACCGCCTAAAATAATTTTAACATTCGGCAATACCGTTTTTAGCATACGGATTACCGCAATCGTTTCATTAATATTCCAAATATAACAGCTGAATCCGACGACATCCGGTTTCTTTTGGAAAAGGTCGGATACGATGTTGAAAGCAGGGTCTTTAATTGTATATTCAGCAAGCTCACAGTCGAATTCAGGCAGTGCTGCTGCTTTTAAATAGCGAATCGCTAAGTTAGTATGAATATATTTTGCGTTGAGTGTACTTAATATAATTTTCATAATTTTATTCTCCTCTTCATAAAGTCTATTGTAGCAGTGTAAACAGATACAAACAATATGGGAGAATATACCCATTTTATTCCAAATAGTAATGTGAAATAATATACGGTAAGTATACAATTCTGAAAATTCTATAATATTTGAAATTGGGGGTAATAGGTGTAGTGGAAGGCCAATTGAATTATATGTTAGAAGAGCTTTTTCAGCAATCCAATGAACAAATCATTATATTGAACCGCCAAGGTAAAATTGAATTTATGAATAGTAAGGCAGAAGAAATATTGCAATCAGTTCACTTACCAAAGTGTTTTTGGGAAAGTGCGGATAAAATTAGTGGTGAGTGGGAGCGATTTATAAGTTCTGTAAATGAAAAATCAACATCTACTGCTACTTTTACATTAATAAATAAATACCATCAAAAAATACCGGTTCAAGTTTGGGGTCACTATTTAGAACATAAACAACTGATTTTTACTCGAATACAAGTAAACCCTTCCAATGTCATTTCATTTGAAGAAAAAAGTAAAACACTAATGTTTCAAAATTTAATAGACGGAATGGCACAAGGTGTAATATTAACGATGTTGAACGGAAAGATTATATCAGGTAATGCTATGGCATTACATTTACTTGATCGAAAAGCAGCTCAAATAGAAAATAGAAGCTATGATTATCTATTTGAAGATTGCCAGTACGATTCCCAGGTCATTACTCAATATTATAAGAAAATTTCCAACAGGGAAATGGCCAGTATTTTTGTTATGAGAAAAACTGAAGATGGAAATACAGTCTATTTGAATTTTATTAGCAAAGTAGATGAAAATTTAGGAATATTAGTTACAACAATTATTGATCAAACAGAAGAGATGATGTTGCTGAAAAGAATTGAGCATCAGCAATCTTTATCTTTTATTGGTCAAAATATCGCATCGATTGCCCATGAAATACGTAATCCGATGACATCGATTCAAGGTTTTATTCAGATGATAAAAAGCAGCTTAAATGAGCAGGAATATCCTTACTTCAAAATTTTGGAATCTGAATTGAAGCGTATGGATGATTTACTTGGAGATCTTCTGAATATTTCTAAACCAAAGAAACAAATATTTCAAATGGTTGATATGAAGGAAGTTGTAGACCAGTCAATCCAGCGTATGCAGCCTCTAGCAATGAAAACAAATGCTATGATTTTATTTGAATATGACGAAAAAGTAGAATACCGGATTAACGGGGACTTTAATCGCCTGATGCAAATGATCATGAACTTGCTGAAAAATGCCATCGAAGCTATGGATACGAATAATTATATTGTCGTCCGTTTACTTAACCGAGGCAAAAATACGCTTCAGCTTTCAGTTGAGGATAGTGGCAAAGGGATGAATGCGGTCGATATTGAAAATGCTTTAAATCCTTTTTACACAACAAAAGAAACAGGATCTGGACTGGGGTTAATGCTTGTACAATCTGTCATTAAAGAGCATAATGGGACTCTTCACATTGAAAGTGAGCAAGGTGCAGGATCTAAGTTTTTAATTGATTTTGATTTACGGAATGAAATTGAATATTTAAATTCTTCTCCTTCTTATTCAATGAGAGTGGCTAGAATGGCGGCAATTTCGAAGTGATTTTGACAAAACTTCCAATCCATCGCTATAATATGTACATCTTCAATAAGCAGATTTCGCAAACAATAGCTGAAATCTGAAGAATACAGTGTAAGAGCACTGCTTCCGGCTGAGTACCTATCTCACGTTGGACAAGCTTCTTGCAGATGTCACAGATTATTAAAGGGAATTTAGAGAGGAAGTTAGCCTAAAAATGTCGCATTTACGGACAATAGCTGACAGTCCCATCCAGTGGGCTCCTTAAATCCTACGCAATTGCGCACAGCGTAATTGATTATTTAAAATAGAGGATGGTTTTTATGGCTTCAGAGGAAGTAAAACAATCGTTAAAATTATTTATCGTTTTATCAAGAGCGCATAAAGCGATAAGTGAAGCTACAAATCAATTTATACAAGCAAATGGTTTGAATCCCACAGAATTCGCGGTTTTAGAACTTTTATATCATAAAGGTCGTCAGCCCCTGCAGCAAATCGGAAACAAAATTTTATTAGCGAGCGGCTCGATTACGTACGTTGTTGATAAGTTGGAGAAACGGAATTTTTTAGCGCGTGTTTCGTGCCCAACAGATCGTCGCGTCACTTACGCGGAAATAACTGATCTTGGTTCCGAGTTTATGGACAAGCTGTTTCCTGAGCATGAGCAGAAAATTCATGAACTTTTAGGAGCATTATCGGTTGAAGAAAAACAGACGGCAATTGAATTATTAAAAAAATTAGGATTATCTATTAAAGATTTATCCTATTAAACAAAGAAAAGGACGCCCCTAATTTACGGGCGTCCTTTTTGGTGTTTATTGAATTGTTAAGCCCATTTGTAAAAAGGCGTCTGTTAAGTCCGCTTGGACATTATCGTAAATTGTTAACGTAACAAATAGGTTTTCACGTTCAATAACAACTTTTACAACCTTCTCATCCTCTAATAAAGCTTCATATCCAACAATATTTAAAATATCCTTACGTTCTGACAAAGTTGAAGCTAAATCCAGATCTTTCGTGTTTTCAGGTGCAATAGCAGAAATTGTTTCCTTTGCAGACTCTTTTAACTGATCAAAAGTTACATCTTCTTTTTTTACAACCTCAATCTGCATTGAAGTAGCTTCATCAGCATTATTTAATAAACTGTCGACACCTGGTTCTTCTGAAGTAAGTGTATAGTTTTCTAAATGCTGAATTGTGTAATTCATTTCATCACTTGTTGAAGTTACTACTTTTTCTTCAAACGGCTGGCCATTTGAAATGTACGTCAATGTAGAATTATCAGCTTTATCTTCTTGTTCAGCTTTTGTTTCTTCTGATGGTTCAGTAGCTTCTACTTGTTCATCTGAAGGAGAGTCATCCGATTCACTAGTTTCAGTCGTCTCGTTTGTTTCTTGTTGTTCTTCGTTTTGCACTTGTTCTGTTTCGGTAGGTTCTTCTTTTGCTGCATTTGTTGTTGTAGGCTCGTCTGTATCCGTATTACAAGCTGCCAAAAATGCAGATAAAATAACTACGGCACCGACTTGATAAATTGTTTTCTTCATATGGATCCCCCTTTTACATGTTTAGACGGAATTTAGAAAGATAAGTTTCTGCTTTAATTGTATCAGAATAATGGTAAAACTAAAAATAATAGTAAAACAAAGACAATATGGGTAACGATAATTAACGGTAAACTTTTTTTCCATTCATATAACGCTCCCCAAAGAATACCAGCGATAATAGCTGCAAGAGCACCTGGAAGAAACCCGCTAATGGCTAGAGACAGTGAAAATAACATTGAAGTAATTATGACAGCCCAGAAAGGCGTTGTGAATTGTTTTAATTGCTGCTGAACATATCCTCGCCAAAACATTTCTTCCCCTACGGCTACGATAAAAATGAGCATTAAGTAATGGAAAATATTTTGAGGACCATATACATCCAAAAACTTTGTTATATCCTTTGCTGCGTTTTTATCGAGATAAGGCATTAACATATAACCGAGTTTTACAATACCATACGTAATTGTCCCGTACCCAATACCGTAAATCAAATATTGCCATGTTGGGATATGGTCTTCAAATTTACCAGCCACTAAACTGATTGCAATTCCAACTAGTAATGTAAAGGCATATAAATACCAAAAAATCGTTTTTTCATAAAATGTAAAAAACATCATGCTGAAAATAAAAACTAATGCCAGAAGGAGTGTAATGATTTGTTTTCTGTTTTTCAATAGCTTCAACCTCCCCTTACGTATCGTAACAAAAATTACCCTTTTTATCATCAAATCAATGTTAAAAAGGGTAATTTGCATTAAATTATTCGTTATTAGCTAATATTTTATACCGTTTGTGATTAACAACTGTTTTTTCTTCCATTTCTAAATCATGAAAATTATCCATAATCGTTATATCTACGATAACGGAATTTTCATTCACCTTTTCAACGACTCCTTTTAAGCCGTCTTTAAACTCGATTATATTTCCAACTTCCGCAATTTTCATACACAGTCAGTCCCTTCATCGACTACTAATTAACAGTTTGCTTGAAATTATACTACAAAATTCAATTAGTTTGAATAATTTTATTAATTTACTAGGGTTTATTTGGAATATATTTTCGATTAAGAGTTTGATATATTGGATTTATACATATAAAAAAATGGAAAGAGGGGTCCATATGACAGACTATAAAAATATTCTCGATCAGTTGCGTAATGGCGAATTACAATCTGTAGTTATAAAAAAAGAAGAATTTCTTCAGTTTCGAGAACACCTTATTAAAGATGAACAATTTAAAAATTTCCGTGGTGAAGCGAAACAAGGTGGGGATGTAGTTTATACATTTTCCGAAAATTCCAGAGCATAATAAGTGTCGAATTTTGAATAATGATTATTTTGTAAAAAGATTACAATATGGGTATAATAATGGTAATGGACTAAAAAAAGGAGGAAATAAAGTGGGTAGACCTATCTCGAATGAGGCACTACTTTTGGAAATTGAAGAAAAGCGTAAACAAATGATTCAATCAGGTTTAGAAAATGGTTTACGAAGTGATAAAACGCTCCAGCTAAGCGTCCAAGTAGACAATCTAATGAATGCTTTTAATCAATCGAGAAGTGCACATCTGTTTTATAAACATTAAAATAAAAATATTTATAAATTTTATGTTTAAAACAGTTATGAGAAGGGAAGAGTAATTTTGAACACAGCAACATTCTCATTTCCCCCTTTAGAGTAGAAGCGGTCCAACGCTACTGCTCTCTTTTTTTATATATGCACGAAAATCCAATTTATTCATTCAATTCCTATAAATACTCCTAACAAAAATCCTCCGATTGACGAACACATCCTTGTATGAAATTATCCTGATTAATAGTAGTGAATATATTTTATTACGAATTATTGAAATACACTGACATTGAAGTTCTCACTGTTTTTGTTAAAATAAAAGAAAATACTAAAGGGGCATACATATGGAATCAAAAAAAATAGGGTTTATCGGTACGGGCGTAATGGGAGCAAGCATTGTTATGCATTTGCTGAATGCCGGACATGATGTAACAATTTATACAAGAACTAAAAGCAAAGCGGCAGATCTTATTTCTGCAGGCGCGAAGTGGGCGGAAACACCGGCACAAGCAAGTATAGAGCAGGATATTATCTTTACGATGGTTGGTTACCCAAAAGATGTCGAAGAAGTTTATATTGGTGAGAACGGTATTTTCTCGGCAGCGAAACAAGGTGCGATTGTCATAGATATGACGACATCCGAACCGACACTTGCGAAAAAGCTTTATCACGAGGCAAGCGAACGTGGATTGCATAGTCTTGACGCACCAGTATCAGGTGGAGACATCGGTGCAAAAAATGGTACATTATCGCTTATGGTTGGGGGCGACAGAGATGTATTTGAAAAAATGCAACCGATTTTTGAACTGTTTGGACAAAATATTATTTACCAAGGTGTTGCAGGCAGCGGGCAACATACGAAAATGTGCAATCAGATTGCAATCGCATCAGGGATGATTGGTGTTTGCGAGTCGATGGCATACGGTTTAAAAGCAGGATTAACGATGGATGAAGTTCTATGTTCGATAACAGCAGGTGCAGCAGGTTCATGGTCGCTATCCAATCTTGCTCCACGTATGTTAAAGGGGAATCTAGAGCCGGGCTTTTACATTAAGCATATTATTAAAGATATGAAGATTGCGCTTGATGAAGCGGAGCGCATGAATCTCCAATTACCAGGCTTATCGTTGGCGAAATCTATGTACGATCAGTTACTTGAAGAAGGCTATGGGGACAATGGGACACAAGCATTAATCAAGTATTATGAATGAGTACAAAAGGCATAATAATAGATAGTAGTTAAATAGTTCTTATGATACAATGGGATTATTGTAAACGTGGCAGTTTGGAAGGAGAGACATGTAGTGGAAAATCATAAAGGGATTTTGCTAGAAAGTGGAACAAATGAGCTTGAAATTGTTGAATTTGAGGTGGCGAATAATAAGTTCGGTATTAATGTAATTAAAGTAAAAGAGATTATTCAGCCAATACCAGTGACATTTATTCCACATGTACATCCACATGTTGAAGGCATAATTCAATTGCGTGGGGAAGTATTACCGGTTGTAGATATGTTAAAAGTATTAGGCATACCTACTGAAAACCGAAACCCACAGCAAAAATATATTGTGGCAGAATTTAATAAACAACGTGTTGTATTCCACGTGGATAACGTTACACAAATTCACCGTATTTCCTGGGATCAGATTGAAAAACCTTCGGATATGTATCAAGGTGGATCATCTCAGGTGATTGGCGTAATCAAGTCTCAAGAAGAAATGATTTTACTACTGGACTTTGAACGAATCATGGTTGACATTAATCCCGAATCTAGTATTAGTGTGGATGCTGTTAAGAAACTTGGCAAGCGTGAACGCACTGAAAAGAAAGTCATTATTGCAGAAGACTCACCGTTATTGCGTAAACTATTATTCGATACGATGAATGAAGCAGGCTATGTGAATACGGAGTTTTTCGAAAATGGCCGTGATGCATACGAATATTTGGAAGCGTTGGCGAAGGCAGATAAACAAATTGAAAACCATGTACAGCTCGTTGTTACAGATATTGAAATGCCACAAATGGACGGACACCATTTAACTAAGAAAATTAAATCACATCCTGATCTGAAAAAGCTTCCAGTCATTATTTTCTCAAGTCTGATTACCGATGATTTACGCCATAAAGGCGAACAGGTAGGAGCGGAAGAGCAAATTTCGAAACCGGAAATTGCAGAGCTGATATTACGTATGGATAAGTTAATTCTGTAAAAAATTTATCTAATAATTGATGCATTGTTTTAAAATGTATAGAATAATGAGAAAGCCGGATACTTGAAAAAGTTATTCCGGCTTTTTTGTAAACTAAAAAGGAAATTAATTTGAAATATTGTGTAACAACTTTTCTTGAAGACGCTAAAAAGAGGGTAAAAGAATACAAAGGTATTCAGAAGGAAGTGAAGCGTATTATGAAAAACATTAAGACAGCCATCATTGATATCGGTTCTAACACGATTCGACTTGTACTATACTCCTATAATAAAAACGAAGGTCTAAAGGAATTCGGAAATATTAAAACAGTAGCCCGCCTGCGCACCTATTTATTGCCAAACGGAGAAATGTCCGAAGAGGGCATTCAGCTGTTGGGTGAGACGTTAAAATCATTCCGCTTAATATTGGCCGATTATCATGTAACAGACATAAAAGCGGCAGCTACTGCTGCAGTACGTCAAGCGATCAATAATGATGTAATTATTACCCGTATGAAAGAAGAAACAGGTATTCTGATTGATATTTTAACGGAAGAAGAAGAAGCGTATTACGGATTTGTTGCCGTTGCCCATTCAATGGATACCCCATCTGCAGTGACGATTGATATTGGCGGTGGTTCGACTGAAATTACGTTATTCATCAATAAAAAGCTCCAAAAAACGATCAGCTTTCCATTTGGTACGGTTTCCTTAAAGCAAAAGTTTGTAAGCGGTACGATTATTAATAAAAGCGAGCGTGAGAAGCTGCGTGCGTTTGTAATGGAACAATTCAGCTCATTGAAATGGATAGTTGATGTAGGATTACCGGTTATTGCAATCGGGGGAAGTGCACGTAATATTGCTCAAGTTCATCAACAAAAAATAGGCTATCCACTGTCTGGTGTTCATCAATATGAGATGAATATCAGCGACTTACAACAACTGCGCGACTATTTGACAGAATTTTCGTACGATAGTCTAAGACAGCTGGATGGCCTTTCTTCAGACCGGGCCGATATTATTGTTCCAGCATTGGAAGTTTTTATGGCGCTCCTATCTACTGTAAATTCGAACTCTTTCCAGGTCAGTAAAAAAGGCTTGCGGGAAGGGCTCATTATTAGCCGAGTTTTGCAAGGGAATCCTCAAGCCTATGATAAATACAATGTTTTTGAAGAAAGTGGCCGGCAGCTTGCATTAGCCTATGGGCGTACAGAAGAGGAAGTACAAACACTGGAATCATTGACAGAGCAATTATACCGGGGCTGTATTAATTTAAAGCTATTTGAATATAGTGAAGTAGATATACAGCTATTAAAGAAAGCCGCAAAAGTTTATGGAATCGGAGAATATATCGAGCTGGACTCCTCCAGCCAGCATACATTTTATTTAATCTCCAATCAATCAATACCAGGGATGTCGCATATTAATCGGGTTAAACTGGCCTTGCTGGCATCGTATAAAAACCGTGATTACTTTTTGCGTTTTGCACGACCATTTGATTCCTGGATTTCAAAAGAAGAATTTAAAAAGCTGCGCGATTTTGGCGCAATTTTAAAATTTGTATATGCCCTGAACATGACGAAGCGTAATGTCGTTAAAAATATCGCGATCCAAAAAGTAAGCAACCAATTTCACATAGAAGTACTGACTTCTGAGCGTGCAATAGCTGAAATGGCTCAGGCAGAAAAACAGAAAAAGCATATTGAGCGTGTTTTCAAAGGCGATGTAAAACTTAAGTTCAAGGAAGAAAGGCAGGGTTGATATGACAATGAATATGGAAAAGGATCCGCTTTTTGATCCGGAGCATGGGGACTTTGAAAATAGTCCGGATTTCAGTATCGAGCTGCTTGAGGAAATTGCTAAGCCGCAGTATTACAACAACCGTGAATTGAGCTGGCTCGCTTTTAATGAACGAGTTTTGGAAGAAGCGGAAGATACTAATAACCCGTTGTTGGAACGGATGAAGTTTTTGGCAATATTCAGTTCTAATTTGGATGAATTTTTCATGGTCCGAGTTGCGGGTTTGCAAGACCAAATTCGTGCAGGTTATCATAAGCCCGAAAATAAGTCCGGATTAACACCGAAAGAGCAGCTTGCTAAAATTGCTGAACGTACTCAAGCATTAGTAAGACGCCAAACGGAAGTGTACCGCCATTTAGTGCATGAACTTTTACCGAAAGAACATGTGCATATTCTTGATTTGAAAATGCTGAATGAGCAAGAGAAAAGTTATGTTAATGAATTTTTTGAAGAAACGATATTTCCTGTCCTAACACCTGTTGCGGTCGACGCCTACCGTCCGTTTCCCACATTGTTGGGACGTACACTCAACTTGTTTGTCATGCTGGAAAACAGCAGTGGGGATTTGGAAAACAACATGGATAAAGTAGCAATTGTTCAAGTACCCTCCGTATTGAACCGTTTTATTAAAATTCCGTCAAATGGCAAAAAGACGTTGTTCGTGTTATTGGAAGATGTTATTTCAAGTAATATCGACCGTTTATTTTTAGGTTATAAAGTGAAATCGACCCAAGCATTTCGGTTAACGCGAAATGCAGATTTGACTATCCATGAGGAAGGTGCACAGGACCTGTTAGTGGAAATCGAAAAGGAATTGAAAAAGCGCAAATGGGGCGTCGGTTCACGTTTGGAAGTACGTGACGGTGAGATGAATGATGATGTGCTGGATTATTTACTGGATGAATTTGAACTGGGAGAATCCGATGTTTTCAAAATTGATGGCCCGCTCGACTTAACGGCAATGTTCGGTTTTGTTAAAGAGATTTCGGTAGGACGGGAGCATCTGGAGTATGAAAGTTTTATTCCACAGCCTCCCCATGATTTACAGTCGGACGAAAATATATTTGAAAAAGCGTTAACCCAAGATATATTCTTCCATCATCCATACGAATCATTTGGACCGATTGTTGATTTTATCGCGGAAGCAGCGGAAGATCCGAGCGTTTTGGCAATTAAGCAAACGCTGTACAGGGTAAGTGGCAATTCGCCGATTATTCAAGCTTTAAAGCAGGCGGCGGAAAACGGTAAACAGGTGACTGTTTTAGTAGAATTAAAAGCACGATTTGATGAGGAAAATAATGTGCATTGGGCCAAACAGCTTGAACAAGCAGGATGCCTTGTCATTTATGGAATGAATAATTTAAAAACACATTCAAAGATTACACTTGTCGTCCGTCGACGCAATGGGAAAATTGAACGCTTTGTTCATCTAGGAACCGGCAATTACAATGATGCTACTGCAAAAATCTATACGGATATGGGGATCATTACATCGCATAAAGAATTTGGTATTGATGCGACAAACTTCTTTAATTATTTAAGCGGCTATACGGATAAACCTGAATTCCATCATATTGTCGTCGCACCATTTGATATTCGTGATGAATTCCTTGATTTAATCGATAAGGAAATTGCATTACATAAGCAATATGGAAACGGGTTTATCCGGGCAAAAATGAATTCTTTAACCGACAAGGATTTAATGATGAAACTTTATGAGGCGTCGATTGCAGGAGTAAAAATCGAGCTGATTATCCGTGGCATTTGCTGTCTGCGTCCGGGCATTCCGGGAATTTCGGAAAATATAACCGTATTAAGCATTGTTGGCCGTTTCCTTGAGCACTCCCGGATTTTCTGGTTCCATCATAACGGGGAGGATAATCTATATTTATCTTCTGCGGACATGATGACCCGGAATATGATTAAACGTGTGGAAATACTGTTTCCGATCTATTCACCGGAAATAAAATATCGGATCCAGCGCATTATGCTGCTACAAATTAAAGATAATCAAAAAGTACGCATCCAGGATTCAAATGGGAAGTACCATTATAAAGAAGGCCATCATAGTGATGTCCGAATTAACAGTCAGGAAATCTTTCTAGCCGAGTCACTCGGTTCGATTATGGAAGAATAGTAGAAGAGATTAAGCTATGGACAAAATGTTCATAGCTTTTTGGTTTTATCTGGTGCCGGGACTGGGGATTTATTAGAACAACTATAAAAGTTATTAGAATAAAGAACCGCGATATTAGAACATCTGAAGGTGATATTAGATCAAAGCACATAAATTTTAGAACATGTTGATGATATATTAGCACATCGCAATTTTATTGGAACAAATAAATTTATATTAGACGATTTGACGGTATATTAGAAAATCCAAACTCATTACTCACTCCATTCCTCTAAAAAAGAAAACCTACTATATAAACAGTAAAATCCTACATAGAACAGAGAAATTTTAATATTTTAGTATTTATTTCTCCTCTATTATAGTAAACTCTATTTATGAATGACTGTTCATTTTATAGGCGAAGGGGATGGATAAAATGTTACAAGGCAAGGCTGGAGCTGGCGTTATTCATTCAGCTGCCGCAAAAGCCGGGGTGCTCTCGTTGACACGTTCGCTTGCGGTTGAATGGGGCGGCCAATATGGGATTCGCGTAAATGCCATTGCACCAGGGCCAATTGAGCGTACAGGCGGGGCCGATAAATTATGGGAATCGGAAGAACAAGCAAAACGTACATTGAATTCTGTTCCATTAAGGCGTCTTGGCACACCTGAGGAAATAGCCGATCTAGCGGTATTTATGCTATCAGATAAGGCAAGCTATTTAAACGGAGAATGCATTACTTTAGATGGCGGACAATGGCTGAATCAGCACCCGTTTTAACTTTTTTAAATGATATCATAAAAGAATAAATTCCAAATTATTGCTGTATACTATCGCTAACTGTTAAAAGGAGGCGATCACAATCGGAATATGGCTTTATCCAACGATTTTTGTTGTCATCATACTATGTTTTATAGGCTATTATTTAACGGTACGTGTTGGACATAATATAGAAGGCAGCGGTCAGGAACGTGATTCGGAAGTGCCTGAAGAAATTCAGGAGCATCCATTCCTGCTCAACCCGATTATTTTATCGTATGCAGTTTTTGGCACATTTACAGGTATTATTATTTTTTATTATTGGGCAAGGGGTTACTGAAAATAATGCATAATGGGACGAATCTTCTCGTCTTATTATGCTTTTTCTTTTGCAATCATAGGCGCCTTTCATAGTCATAAAAATGATCTGTATGGTATGATAGAGATTAGAGAAACTGTTTTGTCGAAAGACGGGGCAAAGAATAACGGCAGTAAGTTTTCAGTTTATCTTAGTATGGTGCTGCCCGTTATTAGCGGGATAAAGGAGTAGAATGTCATGATTTCAACGAACAACAGAGCTTTACTAGATATGCCTATAAAAGATTTTATTATTTCATCTGAGAAGGTCGCCCATGTACAAAGTGGAAACAACGCTGAACATGCATTATTAGTTTTAACAAAAACGGGGTATTCTTCTATTCCGGTTCTGGATGTAAAGTATCGGTTAAAAGGATTATTAAGTACCAAAATGATAACGGAGTCTATTTTAGGCTTAGAGCGAATTGAATATGATAGATTAGCAGACATTCGTGTGGATGAGGTCATGAACCAGGAAGTTGTGTATTTAAAAATTACGGATACATTCCAACGTGCACTCGATCTAGTAATTAACCACGCCTTTTTATGTGTAGTCGATGAAGAGGGCACATTTGTCGGTATTATGACGCGAAGAATTATTTTAAAACAATTAAAGAAATATATTTACCAGCAAAACGCTTAAAATATGTCGACAAAGTCCTAATGGGATTTTGTCGTTTTTTTAACCGTTTGTTCGGAAAGGAAGGGTTGTCAGTGACAGCAACAGAAGCAGAGATCATTAAAGTGTTGGCAGAAGAGAGAAATATGCGAAAAGCGGCAGAACGCCTTTTTTTAACGCAACCAGCACTGTCACAGCGACTTCAATCAATTGAAAAAGAATGGGGCGTACAAATATTTATTCGTTCCCAAAAAGGATTAACACCAACGCCTGCGGGAGAACTGGTTATTCAATATTCAAATGATTTGATTGTAAAGCGGGAGGAAATTTTTGAAACGATCCACTCGTTGAACACAAAAGTGCACGGTACATTAAAAATTGCCTGTGCTTCGATTGTCGGTCAAAATTGGCTGCCAAAAGTATTAAAAGACTATGTAACAAAATATCCGGATACGAAAATTTCATTAATTACTGGATGGAGCTCTGAAATCATAAAAGCTCTTTATGACGGCGAAGCACATATCGGCATTGTCCGCGGACAGGCAGAATGGAAAGGGAAGAAAATTCATTTGTTCCGCGATACGATGTACTTAGTGGATAAGGAAATCCAGGATATGGAAGATATATTGACATCCGACCGCCCGTTTATCCAATTTAAAAGCGATTCGAATTATTACCAGGAAATTCAGCAATGGTGGCAACGTCATTTCAACTACAATCCAAAACATCAAATCATTGTAGATCAGATTGAAACTTGTAAGCAAATGGCTGTAAATGGTATCGGTTATGCTATTTTACCTTCAATTACGTTGAACGGTGAAGAAAATGTTCATAAAATCCCTTTAGCCAATAATGGCAATGATGACGGGCTAACACGGGATACATGGCTGATCGGATATGAATCGACATTCGAATTACGCCAAGTGGAAGCTTTTGTCGATTTAGTACAAGATCATGCACGCTGCCTGTATGATTACTCAAGTGAAACCAACTAAAAAAATAGTTTTAATATTACTGAAAATTTAGTACAATTATTCATGTTAAAAAATCTAACACGCAGCGAGGTGTCATATGGAAAAATTAAATGCACAACAAATTATTGATTTTATTTCAGAAGCAAAAAAGGTAACACCAGTAAAGGTTTATGTAAAGGGAATTGGTGTTGCGGATTTATCATTTGGTACCGAAAGCAAAGTGTTTGGTGAAGGTAATAATGCGGTAGTTTTTGGTGAATGGACTGAAATTGAAGCATCATTAAAAAAATATGCAGATCTTATCGAAGACTATGTAGTAGAAAGTGATCGTCGTAATTCGGGTGTACCACTTTTAGATACGAAAAAAATAAATGCACGAATTGAACCAGGTGCAATTATCCGTGATCAAGTTACAATCGGTGACAATGCAGTCATTATGATGGGTGCCATCATTAATATTGGCGCAGAAATTGGTGCAAAATCAATGATTGATATGGGCGCGGTACTAGGTGGTCGTGCAACAGTAGGAGCAAACTGCCATATCGGTGCAGGAACTGTTCTTGCAGGCGTAGTAGAACCACCGAGTGCTTTACCGGTTGTTGTAGAAGATGATGTTGTCATCGGTGCAAATGCCGTAGTATTGGAAGGTGTTCGCATCGGTAAAGGTGCAGTAGTAGCAGCAGGAGCAATCGTTATTAAAGACGTTGAGCCATACACAGTCGTTGCAGGAGTACCAGCTCGTCAAATCAAAGTATTGGACGAAAAAACAAAATCGAAAACAGAAATTATCGATTCACTGCGTAACTTATAAAAAGGCGGGAACGACATGAGGCATCTTATTGAAGTAAGAAGAGACCTACATAAAATTCCTGAAGTAGGCTTTAATGAATTTAAAACACAGAGCTATTTACTCCATTTTATTTCAAATCTGAATCAGCAGCATTTGCAAATAACGACTTGGAAAACAGGAATTGTTGTATTTATACAAGGGATAAGCCCGTCAAAGCTGATTGGTTGGCGTACAGATATAGATGCACTTCCTGTACAAGAAGAGACAGGACTCCCGTTTGAATCGGAGTATGCCGGTTTTATGCATGCTTGCGGTCATGATTGTCATATGTCGATTGCGCTTGGACTTGTAGAGGCGTTTTCAAAACAGCCGCCTGTTCAAAATGTCGTTGTTTATTTCCAACCTGCGGAGGAAGGTCCAGGTGGTGCAGAACCGATGCTGGAGTGGCTAAAAGCAGAACAGCCTCATCTTGTTGCAGATGAACTCTATGCACTACATATCGCTCCGGAATATCCGGTAGGTACGATTGCAACAAGACCAGGGCTTCTGTTTGCCAATACTTCCGAGCTGTTTATTGATTTGAAAGGGATTGGCGGTCATGCAGCCTACCCTCATAAAACAAGGGATATGACGGTTGCGGCATCCAATTTAGTGATGCAGCTGCAAACAATTATAAGCCGGAATGTCAATCCAATGGATAGTGCAGTCATTACGATCGGAAAAATGACTTCTGGTACAGTTCAGAATGTCATTGCAGAAAATGCGCGTCTTGAAGGAACAATTCGAACATTGAATGCACAGGCAATGGCAGAAGTAAAACGTCGTATTGAAGCAATATGCAAAGGAATTGAAGCCGCATTTGAATGCTCTATCGCTATTGATTACGGCTCAATGTATTATGAGGTAAATAATGATCCTAATTGTGCCAATGCTTTACTGGAGTTTGCTGAACAGTTTGAAGGGACAACCGCTTATGAATGTCCTGCTGCAATGACAGGTGAAGACTTCGGTTATTTCATCAAGGATTTGCCAGGCGCGATGTTCTGGACAGGAGCCAATTCAAACTACGGCCTCCACCATGCTAAAATGGCACCGGACGAATCACTTATTCCTCTAAATTGCCGCTTCGTCGAACAATTTATCCGCCAGCTGGTATAACATACGAAAAAGGCTATCCAATAAATTTTGGATAGCCTTTTTTAATTATTATGAAGTTGCTTTCATTAAATGAGGCGCTTTTTTGTTTGTCCATAAATAGGCAAGCGTGAAACAGCCGACGAGCACAAAAGTTCCCAAAATATATGGCGAATTCGGGTTCCAATCGAACAGGACACCTGCAAGTGCTGGACCGAACATATTGCCGAGGCTCATATAAGCATTGTTCATACCGGCAGCAAAGCCTTGTTCATTACCAGCAAGCTTTGAAATAAGTGTATTTACTGCAGGACGAATGAACGTTGTGGCAATCGAGAACAGGGTAGCGACAACTAAAATGATGAAGAAGCCACTAATGTAAATAACGAGCAGCATCATTGCGGCCGCCAACAGCAAGTTGACTAAAATAACTTTCATTTCCCCGAAACGTTTAAACAATTTATTCACGACGAACATTTGAAGTACTACACCCGCAAAACCGCCGACTGTTAAAATAATGGCGATTTCTGATGGGGTATAACCAAATTTATGGTCTAAATAAAGCGTTAAAGTTGCTTGGAAATTGGAAATACCAAAACTGAACGTGAAGACAATGATTAAAAAGATGAAATAGGAGGTCTTCACAGATTTGACCATTTGTCTAAACAGTTTTTCACGTGGCGCAATTGTCTGTCGAATATTTTTAATATTAGGTAAATATATAGCGGACAAGATTGCAGCCATATATGCTACAGTTCCGGCTAAAAAGAAAGGGAATGTCAAATTTACTTCAGATAAGAACCCGCCTACACCCGGACCGACCATAAAGCCTAAAGACATTGCGGCACCGATCATACCCATCCCTTTCCCGCGCTCTTCAAATGTCGTAATATCGGCTACAAATGCCATAATTGGCGCCATAATAAATGCTGCGCCTGTCCCGCTTAAAAAACGTGCTAAAAATAATACCCATACTTCTGAAGCGAGACCGAATAAAATTTGTGAAGAACCGTATACGATAAGCCCGCCAATAATGAACATTTTCCGGCCATGGCGGTCCGACAAATCTCCGGCAACCGGAGAGAACAGAAATTGAGCAAGAGCAAAGCCTGCAATTAAAAAGCCGAGCACTTGTCCTCCGACACCGAACACTTGCAAATAGGCAGGCATAACAGGAACAATAATCCCGATACCGCCCATTGTAATGAACATATTAAACATTAATAAATAAAGCGCTAACTTATTGGATTTTTCTGTCATAGAATGCCAGCCTTCCTGTTTAGGTATTTCGATACTAGAAATATATATTTATATTAAATATCATACTCTAAAATTTTCAAAATTGCATTTAATCATGTCGAATCTTCATAAAGAAATCGTTAGTAGGAAACATTTGTATGCAGCTGATACAAGTCATAAACTATCCGGTATTTATACTAACAAGTATACCCCCTACACTTCATCTTTTGTGTAGGGGGTAATTAAAAATTAGTAGTTTAAAAACGCTATTTCGATACTATATATGGTTCACCAAGAATTTCATGCAACTTGTATTCGTCTGGTGAAAGTTTTTGATTAATAAAAGATTGAACATCGGATTTTTCCAGATCATACATCACTTCAATTTCTTTAGAAAAAATTAGTTTTTCCGTTTTTAAAAGTGTAGGTAATGAAGGCTGTTCTGTTGGTTGAAGTTCCTCTGCATTCATAACTTGTTTTAAGCCGTCAATATAGGCCTGTAACGGCTGACCACCAACAATTTTGACACCCTTATTTTCCTTGTTCACTATGATGATCGATGGGAAACCTCTAACTCCGAGAGTTTTTACAAGGTCAAAATCTTCATTTAATAATTGTTGTCCGATTGGTTGCTCTGCTTTACTTACAATTGATTCTCCATCAAGTCCAAGCTGATTGACAAGTTCCACTAAAACAGACCGATCAGAAATATTCTCATTGAAAACAAAAAGGGCTTCTCTAGCACGACGTAAATATTCGGATGCAATTTCTTCGCTATAATTTTTTTGGAGAACTTTAAAAACATGAGATGGCGGATAGGATGATTGAACAGGATTATCCACCATTAGTGATCCATCAATCGGCATTCTTGAATACTCGCCTACTTCTCGCCAATGGCCAGCAACGTCAGCTGGCTTATATATTCCGTTTGCAGGATCAATCGGTCCGTCATGCCATTTTTCCAGCAGACCGCCCATTACTGTATGGAAGTTGAAATGCTTTCCATACTGTTTTACAAAACGGCCAATTACAGGTTCAATTGCCCAACAATGTGAACAAATAGGATCGGTTACGTAATAAAGATCCACTGATTTTTCCTGTTTGTTAAAATCAATTAGTTCCAATTCATTTTCCTCAGCCACACCACAAACCCCAGTTACTAAATCACAAACCATATTATTATTTTTCAATGTCTACTCCTCCCTTAAGTGATATCTTTGTTCTATAATTGAATTGTAAAATAAGTTAAATACATTGCGTACCGATAGTTCGGGCGATGTGTTGTATATTCAACACATTCGAAAATCTGTATAAAAAGTAGGAGGGATAAAAATGAAGGAAGTAAAAGTAGACCCTAGAATACGTCGGACACGTAAACTAATAATGGATGCTTTTATAGATCTTTCAAGTCAGAAGGAATTTAAGGATATAACGGTGAAGGATATTACAGCTGAGGCGATGATTAACCGTGCAACTTTCTATTATCATTTCGAAGATATTTACGATCTTTTGGATAAATCATTATCGGAAGTATTATTAGTTAATTTAAACTGTGAGACGTACAAAAGCAGTGAATTAAATGAAGAAGTGATAAGCAGCATTTTCATAGCTATTACAGATTTCCAAATGTCACTGTCTACTCGTTGTCATCGAGGCTATGAAGATACGATTGCTCGAATTATCAGGGAACAGCTTGAAATCATTTTTTATCATATGCTCCTTAAACAGCGATCAAATGATGATGAACAAACAATAAAGCTAATGGCAGTCATGCTGAGCTGGGGATTATACGGAGCTTCTGTGGAATGGAAAAGAAGCATTAAAGAAGTTGAACCGGAATCCTATATTAAATCAGTTTTACCATTTATCATGTCCGGAGTAAGCGGCATGTGAAAGGGGAATTGTGGATGAATTATAAATTTTGGACTGTTGTCATGATACAAAAAGAGGATAAAGTATTGTTGCTCAACCGTCAGCATGATCATTTCAAAGGATATATTCCACCGGGTGGTAAAGTGGATTTTCCTGAAGGCTTTGCTGAAGGTGCAATCCGGGAAGTAAAAGAAGAGACCGGGTTGGAAGTACAATCTTTGGTGTTTAAAGGAATCTCCCATTACACGAATCCGGAATTGCACGATCATTTTATTATTTATAATTATTGGACGGATGATTTTACGGGGGAAGTTTTAGACTCCTGCACAGAAGGGGAGCTGGAGTGGGTTAAGATTAGCGAGGCTAAATATTACCCGATGCAGGAAGACATTCAAGTTCGTTTCGATTTGTTCTTCGAGCCAGGAACATTTGAAATCCATACAATGTGGGATGAACAAAATAATCAAATCGACAAGCGTATCATACATAAGCTATAAAAAAAGCGTGACCAAATTTGTTGGCCACGCTTTCGTTTTATTTCAAGCTCATTTTAAATTCAAGGAAGTATTCATTGTATTTTCCTAGCCATTCAAGGCCAAGGTTTTCGTAAACTTCCAATTTTTCACGCTGGTCATGTGGCGGGTAGAAACGTTCATCGTTAATAACTTCCTCATCCATCAGTTCCCAAGCGGCTTCATTAGGTGTTGAATAGCCGACATAGTCTGCATTTTGTGCAGCATTTTCAGGATCAAGCATGAAGTTGATAAATTTATGGGCACCTTTAATATTTTGTGAAGTTTTTGGAATAACCATATTATCGAACCACAAGTTAGAACCTTCTTGCGGTACGGCAAACTCTAACTCTTCATTTTCCCACATCATATCTGCGGCCTGACCGGAGAATGTTAATGCTACAGATGCTTCATTATTTATCATAAGCGGTGTTATTTCATCACCAATAATTGCTTTAATATTTGGTGAAAGCTCAATTAGGTGATCTGTCGCTTTACGCAATAAGTCATCATCTTTCACATTAAGTGACTCACCGATTGAGTTCAGTCCCATTCCGACTACTTCACGTGAGCCATCCACCAGAAAGACTTTCCGTTTTAATGATGGATCCCATAAGTCTTCCCAAGTTTCGAACGTTAAATGGTCATCGATTAAATTCGGATTATAGACAATTCCAACTGTTCCCCAGAAATAAGGGATGGAGTATTCATTACCAGGGTCGAATGGCAAATCCAGAAAATCTTCATTAATATTTTGCAGATTCGGAACTAAGTTATGATCAATCGGAATGAGCAGGTCATCTTCCTTCATTGATTCAATCGTATATTCGGAAGGAACCGCAATATCATAGGCAGAGCCGCCTTGCTGTACTTTCGTCAACATTGCTTCATTTGAATCAAATGTTTCATACGTTACTTTAATTCCAGTTTCTTCTTCAAACTTATCGATTAATTCCGGGTCGATATATTCACCCCAGTTATAAACCGTTAATGTATCTTTGCTTCCTGCAGAACCGGCTGATTGCATACGGTCAACTGTGAAAAACAGCAGGGCACATACAATGACAATGGCAGTCGTTGCTTGAACTAATTCTCTCATCGTTGTCCCCCCGTTGCTACAGATTTTGAACGTTTGTTAATAAAGTAGTATCCGATAACGATTAATACCGTTACAGCAAATACTAACCCTGAAATAGCATTGATTGTTAACGAAATGCCGGCACGGGCCATTGAGTAAATTTCAACAGATAATGTACTGAAGCCATTTCCTGTTACGAAAAATGTAACCGCAAAGTCATCCAATGAATACGTTAATGCCATGAAGAAACCGGCGAAAATTCCTGGTGAAATATACGGTAAAATAACACGTGTCAATACATCGCGTTTCGTTGCACCTAAGTCACGTGCAGCATCAATCAGGGAAGTGTTCATTTCAAGTAATTTCGGTAAAACCATAAGTACAACGATCGGTACACTGAACGCAACATGCGATACAAGTACTGAAGCGAACCCTAGTTTTACACCGATCATCGTAAATAAAATTAAGAAGCTTGCACCGATAACAACATCAGGTGAAACAATCAGAACATTATTTAACGAAAGCAATGTATTGCGCATTTTTTTGTCTTTCAATGAAACAATACCGATTGCCCCGAGTGTTCCGATAATCGTTGCGATTAAACCTGATAATAAGGCAACGAGTACTGTGTTCAGCAAAATGATAATTAATCTTGAATCTTCAAATACAGCCGCATAGTGCTCAAGTGTGAATGACTCGAAATTATTCATGTTGCCGCCACTGTTAAAGGAGTAGAAAATTAAATAAAATATTGGTGCGTAAAGGATCGCGAATACGAAAAGTAAATATACTTTCGACATAGCGGACAACTTTTTCATCAGACACGTCCTCCTTTAGATTTTTGTCTAGTAAACAGCATTGTAAGCACCATGAATAAAATTAAGAACACGGCAATTGTCGAACCCATACCCCAGTTTTGGGAAACAAGGAATTGCTGCTCAATCGCCGTACCTAAAGTTATAACCTGGTTTCCGGCGATTAAACGTGTAATCATGAACAGCGACAATGCAGGAATGAACGTTACTTGAATACCTGATTTTACGCCGTCGATTGTCAGTGGGAAAATGACACGTCGGAAAGTTGTCCATGCATTTGCCCCTAAATCTCGTGATGCGTAAATAAGTGAAGGATTCATTTTGTCCAATGAGTTGAAAATCGGAATAATCATAAATGGAATGAAAATATAAACCGATACAAATACAAAACTAAAGTCCGTAAATAAAATTTGCTTTGGATCAAAACCAAATACTTCAATCATTGCATTGATTGGACCGTATAAACCGAAAATGCCGATAAATGCATATGTTTTTAACAGCAGGTTAATCCAAGAAGGAATAATAATGAGCATAAGCCATAATTGTTTATGCTTCGTTTTAGTCAATAAGTAAGCAGTAGGATAGGCAAATAATAATGTAAACAATGTAATTAAAAATGCATACCAGAAACTGCTCAATGTCATTTTCAAATAAACCGGTGTAAAGAACTTCGCATAGTTGGCCAATGTAAAGTTCCCGTTTAAATCAAGAACTGAATAATAGACGATTAACGCAATTGGTGCGATAACGAATAAAATTATCCAAAATACGTAGGGGATTAACGGTCCTTTAGCTGTTTTATTCATGCTCTTCATCCCCATACGCTTCTAAACGTTTATCGAAATCTTCTTCCGTTTCGTTTAAACGCATTACGTGAATTGCTTCCGGATCAAAGTCCAATCCGATTTCCGCGCCAACTTCCGCTTTCTTCAATGAGTGGACAAGCCATTCATTGCCGTCTTTATCATATGTCGATAATTCGTAGTGCACACCGCGGAACAGCTGTGTATCTACTGTTACGATCAGCTTGCCTTTTTCAGGTGTTGTAATTTCCAAGTCTTCCGGACGAATGACAATATCAATTTTTTCATTCCGCTTCATCCCGGCATCGACACATTCGAACTCTTTTCCGGCAAATTTTACACGGTAATCTTCAATCATGATACCGTCCACAATATTGGATTCACCGATAAAGTCTGCAACAAAACGGTTGATCGGCTCATCGTAAATATCTACAGGTGTACCGGATTGCTTAATTTCACCTTGGGAAAGGACAAAAATTTCATCACTCATTGCAAGTGCTTCTTCCTGGTCATGTGTAACAAATATAAATGTCTTACCAAGACGCTGCTGCAGTTCGCGAAGCTCGTACTGCATTTCTGTACGCAATTTTAGATCAAGTGCAGATAAAGGCTCATCAAGTAAAATCACGTCCGGATCATTGACGATCGCACGGGCAATCGCAACACGCTGACGCTGCCCACCAGACATTTCCGAAATTTCACGGCTACCATAGCCCGCCAAGTTTACGAACTTCAACGCTTCCTGCACACGTTCTTTCACTTCGGCTTCTTTTACTTTTTTGATTCGTAAGCCAAATGCCACGTTTTCAAAAACATTCAAATGAGGGAAGAGTGCATAATCCTGGAATACTGTATTTACTTGGCGTTCATTTGCAGGAACATTATTAATTCGTTTTCCATTGAAGAAAACATCCCCTGTAGAGGCGTCGGTAAACCCGGCGATAATACGTAAAATCGTTGTTTTCCCGCATCCGGATGGTCCAAGTAGTGTATAGAACTTACCTCGTTCCAATTCAAAGTTAATATTTTTTAAAACTACTGTTCCGTCATCATATGATTTTGTGACATTTTCAAAGCGAATAATCGTGTTATCCATTATGCATCCTCCTAATTTATAAATATGATTGTGTCGCGACAAGGAGCAATTTTGTTATGCCACTGTGCGCATTGAAAATTTGATGGTTGGAAGATGCTTCGTAATATACGGCATCACCTTCACTAGCGATATATTCTTCACTGCCAAGAACGACTCGAATTCGCCCGTTTTGAACATAGATGAACGTTTCTGCCAGTGACGGCTCAAATGCTTTAAATTCTGCATCTTTTTGCAATGTAATGAAAACTGGCTCCATTTCCTTTTCATTTGAGGTAGGAATAAGCCACTCGATTTCATATTTTTTATCTTGATCAATGAAGCATGTTTGTTCATTTTTCGTGAAGACAATTTTTTCATTTTTTTCCGTGTCATCAAAAAAGTCTCGTGGCGTACACCCGAGAACTTCCAGTAAGTTAAACAATGTTTCAATGGAAGGGGAATTTAAGTCTCGCTCTAATTGGGAAATATAACCTTTTGTTAAATCGGTACGTTCCCCGAGCTCTTCCTGGGTAAGCCCTTTTTTTATGCGAAGGGCTTTAATTTTTGAACCAATTTGCATATAGTCACACCCCTTATATTTTTCGCTCAATAGTTTACTGTTTATAAACCTTGAGTAAGGAAGTTTACTTTTACATTACTTTAAGTTTACGAAAGCACTAATAATTATACATAATTAATATGTATTTTCAAGGGTCTTGTCCAAATATATATTGATATATGTCTTGGGACATTTGAATGGTACCGAAAAAACCGTCATTACATATGTTACAACGAGGTGAATATAAATGAGGATTCGAACAATAATGCCATCGTTAAGTGGCGCGACGAAAATATTAAATCGGAAGAATACCTACGAAGAAACTGCTAAAGCGACATTGGTTTATTTCTGGTCAATGAGCTGTTCGGAATGTGCCCATTCCATCAAAAACCTGAAGGAACTGGAACGTATATTTGGGGATCGGTTAACGGTTCATGCGATTCATATGCCAAGAGAAGAATCGGATTATTCTGAAGCACTTGTTAAAGAGAAAATAAAGCAATTGGAAATAATATACCCTGTTTACCTTGATAATGAACTAAAAATAAGCGACCGGTTTGGGAACAAATTCGTACCTGCCTACTATATATTTGATCAACAGCAGCAACTGCGCTTTTTTAAGGCCGGCTATTTTGCATTGAAATTACTGCAACAGAAAATAGAACGTATTATTTAATGACAACAGCTGTTTCAATGCGTTAAACTAGTGGCAACTGGATGTTCGGAGGAGAAAAGAATGAAAAAAGAATTCGTAGTAATAGGGCTGGGACGTTTTGGAGGAAGTATCGTACGTGAACTCGTTAAACAGGGGGCCAATGTAATGGCTATCGATACAGACAGTGAACGTGTCGATGAATTTGCCCGTATTGCAACACAGGCTGTAGTAGCGGATACGACAGAAGAGGAAACAATCAAATCACTTGGTTTATGGAATTTCGAACATGTCATTGTAGCGATTGGTGAAGATATCCAATCGAGTATTTTGACAACGCTTATTTTGAAAGAGCTCGGCGTTCCGCAAATTACCGTAAAGGCGCAAAACGACTACCATGAAAAAGTATTGCTGAAAATCGGGGCAGATTTTGTCGTTCACCCTGAACGTGATATGGGTATCCGGATCGCCAATAACATGATGTCAAACAGTGTCCTTGATTACTTGGAGATTTCCGGTGAACATTCCATCATGGAAATTAAAGCAAACGAAAGTATTGCCGGCCAATCGTTAATCGAGCTGGATGTACGGGCAAAATACGGCTTGAACATCGTCGGCATTACACGCGGTGATGAAATCATGATTTCCCCAAATGCAACAGAACGCATTGAAGTAGGGGATGTTCTGCTTATAATCGGAGCAGATGTCGATATTAACCGATTTGTGAAGAAGGTTATTCAGAAGTAAGGTAGACTGTTATTAACGAAAATATATTCGGATATAATTAAAAATCCATCATCTTGCGAAAGCAAAATGATGGATTTTTTATATTGAGGACTAGTCCCTTTTTATACTTCCATAATGATCGGTAAAATCATTGGACGACGTTTCGTTTTCTCATATAAATATGGGCCTAATACATCGGTAATTTCATTTTTCAAATCATTCCATTGTGTATCTTTTTCCTGAATCGTGCTGTTTAAATGATGGTTCAGCATTTTTTGTGCTTCATTGATCATCATGCCTGATTCACGCATATACACAAATCCGCGAGAAATAATATCCGGACCGGAAACAATTTTGTTTTTAGCCATATCGACACTTACGACTACGATGACTAAACCTTCTTCTGAAAGAATTCGGCGGTCGCGTAATACGATATTGCCGATATCCCCGATTCCATTACCATCGATATACACATCGCCTGAAGGAATGCGTCCTGCAACATGTGCTTCATTTGCACTTAATGCAAGAACATCACCGTTTTCCATAACGAATGAGTTTTCCAATGGAACTTCACAAGCTTCAGCTAATTCCGTATGAATTTTCAACATACGATATTCACCATGAATCGGCATAAAGAATTTTGGTTTCATTAAACGAAGCATAAGCTTTTGTTCTTGTTGAGAACCGTGACCTGAAGTATGGATATTATTTAATGCGCCATGGATAACTTCTGCACCAGCGCGGAATAATAGGTTAATGATTTTGTTTACGCTCATCGTGTTACCAGGAACCGGAGAAGATGAGAATACAACTGTATCACCAGGCTGGATTTGAATTTGACGGTGTGTACCGTTAGCAATACGTGATAATGCAGCCATCGGTTCACCTTGAGAACCGGTACATAAAATCATCACTTCATTTGCAGGTAAACGGTTTAAGCTTTGTATATCGACAAATGTTTCTTTAGGTGCTGTAATATAGCCTAATTCACGGCCGATTGTAATCGCATTATCCATTGATCGACCGAACACAGCAACTTTACGGCCATATTTCACGGCTGCATCTGTTGCCTGTTGTAATCGGTGGATATTTGAAGCAAATGTTGCAAAAATAATCCGACCATCAACTTTACGGAAAATTTCGTCAATGCTTTTCCCGACTGTACGCTCAGACATTGTAAAATCTGGCTTTTCGGCGTTTGTACTATCCGATAGTAAACAAAGAACGCCATCACGGCCAATTTCTGCCATTTTCGTCAAGTTAGCAGGCTCGCCTACTGGAGTAAAGTCAAACTTAAAGTCACCAGTATGCACAATATTACCCGGTGGTGTCTTGATGACAATACCATATGCATCTGGAATACTATGTGTTGTACGGAAGAAGCTAACAGCTGTTTTACGGAATTTAATGACATCATTCTCTTTAAATTCAATCAGTTTTGTTGTGCGTAATAAGCCGTGCTCTTCTAATTTGTTGCGAAGTAGACCTAGTGCAAGTTTTCCGCCGTATACAGGAACATTAACTTGACGTAATAAATATGGAATACCACCGATATGATCTTCGTGACCGTGTGTTATAAATAAGCCTTTGATTTTGTCTACGTTTCGAACTAAATACGTATAGTCTGGAATTACATAGTCAATGCCAAGCAAATCGTCTTCAGGGAATTTAATACCTGCATCTATTAGTATGATTTCATCTTGGAATTGTACTGCATATGTGTTTTTGCCGATTTCGCCCAGTCCGCCGAGTGCGAATACAGCCGCTTGATCATTCTTAACGAATTTCATAACAATTAAGCGTTCTCCAGACGGAAATTCGGGCTATTTTGTTCATATTCTAAATAGTTGCCTTCTAGAAGTTGAACAAGTTCGATATTGTAGTTACGGTCTTTTAAATAGTGACGTACTTCACGTTCAGACGACGCCTCTAAATAAAGTGTTTTTGTGTTTTCGCGAACTGGAATCTCAGAAATGTTTTCTTGATAATAGACTTTGTAAATCATAGTTACTCTCCTTTAAGTACGAACATTATTACTGCACTTCTAACTTGTAGAAAAATGCATTTCCTTTATATTATCACGGGACTCCTTTAAAATAAAGAAAAGCCCTTCAAATTTCGTGAACATCAAAGTGGCCACGAATGAAAAAAATGGCACGTCCTGTAATCGGGCGTGCCACTCTAAATGAAGTGTTAGGCAATTAATTTTTTTCCGAGGATGCCATTTAATCGTTTTCGCCATTTCTTTTTGAGACGTTTTAACATAGGTCATCACTCCTCACACTCATTATACTAAATATTCAGATTTTTGTAAAGGGTCTATAAAAATAAAGGAGCGTTATAAATTGAAGAAAATATTATTTTTTGATGTAGACGGTACTCTATATAATTCAGATAAAAAATTACCTGCTTCAGCAAAGGAAGCGATATTCAAGGCACGTGAAAACGGTCATGAAATTGCGATTGCAACAGGCCGTGCGCCATTTATGATAAAAGATATACTGGAAGAGCTTGAAATCGATACATATGTGACATTTAACGGGCAATATGTAGTTTATCAAGGCGAAGTCGTTTATACAGATCAAATCGCCAACGAAACTTTAACAGAAATTCTCGAATTTGGCGCACAGCGAAATCATCCGTTAGTTTTCCTGAATGAAAAGGAAATGATTGCTTCAGAAAGCGACTATGAAAGTGTGGAAAGCAGTTTATCGACACTTCAATATCCATATCCGCAAATCGATCCGCAATACTATTTGCATACGCCGGTTTATCAAACACTTGTATTTATAGAAGAAAAAGACCAGCCGATTTATGAACAGCAATTCCCTCAAGTACAATTTATCCGTTGGCATCCTTTCTCTTGTGATGTGCTTCCGGATGGTGGTTCAAAGGCAAATGGCATTCGAAAATTGCTGGAACATATTAATTTTCCGATAGAGGATGTTATAACATTTGGCGATGGATTAAATGACATTGAGATGCTGTCAGAGTTTGGCTATAGTGTTGCGATGGAAAATGGTCATGACCGTGCAAAGGAAGTAGCTTCAATGATTACGGGGCATGTGGACAATGACGGCTTGGCTGACGCGATGAAGAAATTGAAGTTAATTTAGTCAGGTTAGGGAAAAGCGTTGTGAAAGAATTTTTCACAGCGTTTTTTTGTTTGAGAAGTCTGATCTGGGTTTTATTGGAACAAGGTTAATATTTATTAGAAAATCGGATATCGATATTAGAAAGAATGGAAAGGATATTAGAACATCGCGCTGGTATTTTAGAACAATGGACAGTTATATTAGAAAATCTCATTTTTATTAGAACATTTAATAAGATATTGGAACATTTATGAATTTATTAGAACTTTCACAAGCTAAATTGACTTTCTTCTATAATAACTGATTAAAAAAAGAACCCATTTTCGCTCCTAACGAAAATGGGTTCTGCTGAAGTTAATCTCTTCCGAATGGAATGCTGTTTTCTAATTGGACAAACGGGTCTTTTTCATCGATGCGATCGTAAAACATAACACCATTTAAATGATCAAGCTCGTGTTGGAATGCGATTGCAGGAAGTCCTGATAAACGCATTTTCTTTTCTTCTCCGTCCACTGTCATAAACTTCACAGTGATACGTGCATAGCGATAAACATAGCCAGGCACAGCACGGTCTACAGATAAGCAGCCTTCACCGCTTGTTATATAAGTCTGTTCAACAGAATGGCTTACAATTTTAGGGTTAATCGCGACAAAGCTAATCTGTTCGCCGTTATCATCTTCCAAATGCAGTGCAAACATACGTTTTAAACTGTTTACCTGGTTTGCAGCTAAGCCGATGCCGCCGCGTAAATTATATTTTTCAGCAATTTCAGGATCTTGGCTATTAATTAAATATTGCAGCATATCATCTGCGAGTTTTCGATCTTCTGCAGATAACGGAAAAGTAACTTCTTCCGCGCGGGTACGTAAAGTAGGGTGTCCTTCACGGATAATATGTTCCATTAAAATCATGTGAAACTTCCTTTCAGTTCAAACTTATATGTGTAAGTATACACGACTCTCCGGAATCGAAGTAAGAAAAATGCTTCTCCAAAAGAAATTTATCATAAATTTAGATTTAACAATTCATTATAAGGGAATGAATAAATCGTGTGGTGTTATAAATTAAATAATAAAATTTATTGGTGTTTTTTCTATTATAGTACAGAGGTGATTCCACTGTAATACAGGTAATGTAACTGTATTAGTTTTAACAAATGTGAGGAAAAATCTTTAATTAAGATGATAAACAATGATTGACCGATAGAATTTTATTCTTTATACTCGGTGTATAGAAACGTTGTACTAGTAAAAAACGAAAATTTTTTAATACAGTTCAAAGGGGATGTAAACAATGGCAGAAAAAATGAAGAATCAATTGGACCCAGCTGGAACGTTACAGGAAATTGAAAGTAAGTTTGAGATGTTCCAAATTTTAAACGAGCAGGGTGAAATAGTAAATGAAGCGGCAATGCCGGACTTAACAGACGAGCAATTAGTTGAATTGATGGAACGTATGGTTTACGTACGTATTTTAGATCAACGTTCGATTTCGTTAAACCGCCAAGGACGTCTTGGTTTCTATGCACCGACTGCGGGTCAAGAAGCTTCACAACTTGCATCGCACTATGCTTTGGAAAAAGAAGACTGGATTTTACCGGGTTATCGTGATGTTCCGCAAATCGTTATGCACGGTTTACCTCTATGGAAGGCATTTTTATTCAGCCGTGGTCACTTCATTGGTAACCAAGTACCGGAAGGCGTTAATGTATTGGCACCACAAATTATTATCGGTGCACAATATATCCAAACTGCTGGTGTAGCACTTGGTTTACAAAAACGTGGTTCAAAAACAGTTGCGATTACTTACACAGGTGATGGTGGTTCATCACAAGGTGATTTCTACGAAGGAATTAACTTTGCAGGTGCATTCAAATCACCGGCGATTTTCATTGTACAAAACAACCAATATGCAATTTCAACACCGCGTGAATTACAGACATCTGCTAAAACAATTGCACAAAAAGGTGTAGCGGCAGGTATTCCATGTGTATTAGTAGACGGAATGGACCCATTAGCAGTATATGCAGCGACAAAGGATGCGCGTGACCGTGCTGTTCGTGGTGAAGGGCCAACATTAATCGAAACAATGTGTTATCGTTATGGGCCACATACGATGGCAGGGGATGACCCTACACGTTACCGTACAACGGATATCGACAATGAATGGGCTGCGAAAGATCCATTAGTACGCTTCCGCACATTCCTTGAAGGTAAAGGTTTATGGGATGAGCAAAAAGAAGAAGCAGTAATTGAGCGTGCTAAAGAAGAAATTAAAGATGCTATTAAACAAGCAGACCAAGCACCAAAACAAAAAGTTACGGAATTAATGGAAAATATGTACGCTGGAGAAATGCCGGCGAACTTAAAAGAACAGTATGCGATTTATAAAGAGAAGGAGTCGAAATAAGCCATGGCACAAATGACAATGATTCAAGCAATTACAGATGCATTACGTTGCGAATTAAAAAATGACGAGAACGTTTTAGTATTCGGTGAAGACGTTGGTGTAAACGGTGGGGTATTCCGTGCAACAGAAGGTCTTCAAAAAGAATTCGGCGTTGATCGTGTATTTGATACGCCACTTGCAGAATCAGGAATCGGTGGTTTAGCAATTGGTTTAGCGTTAACTGGATACCGTCCAGTGCCTGAAATTCAATTTTTCGGCTTCGTATTCGAAGTAATGGATTCTATCAGCGGGCAATTAGCTCGTATGAGATACCGTTCAGGCGGTACGTATAATGCACCAGTAACAATCCGTTCTCCATTTGGCGGTGGTGTTCATACGCCTGAAATGCACTCGGATTCATTAGAAGGGTTGATGGCTCAATCACCAGGATTAAAAGTAGTTGTTCCGTCAACACCATATGATGCAAAAGGTTTAATGATTGCTTCGATTCGTGATGATAATCCGGTTATTTTCTTAGAGCATTTAAAACTTTACCGTTCATTCCGTGAAGAAGTTCCGGAAGAGTCATATACGATTGAATTGGGTAAAGCAGATGTGAAGCGTGAAGGAAAAGACCTTTCGATCATTGCTTACGGCTTAATGGTTCACGAGAGTCTAAAAGCGGCAGAAGAATTGGAGAAAGAAGGCTACTCAGTAGAAGTAATCGATTTACGTACAATTCAGCCGTTAGATGTCGAAACGATTATCGCATCTGTTGAAAAAACAGGTCGCGCAATTGTTGTTCAGGAAGCGCAAAAGCAAGCAGGTATTGCGGCAAATGTAGTCGCAGAAATTACAGAACGTGCAATTCTATCATTGGAAGCGCCAGTATTACGTGTTGCTGCACCAGATACAATCTATTCATTCCCACAAGCGGAAGGTGTATGGCTACCTACGTATAAAGATGTAATGGAAACTGCAAAGAAAGTCTTAACATTCTAAGAATTGAGGGTGAGATAAATGGCATTTACGTTTCGTTTACCAGATATCGGAGAAGGTATTCATGAAGGTGAAATCGTCAAGTGGTTCGTTAAACCTGGCGATCAAGTAAAAGAAGACGATATTTTAGCTGAAGTTCAAAATGATAAAGCAGTCGTTGAAATTCCGTCACCAGTTGATGGTACAGTAGAAGAAATCTATGTAGAAGAAGGAACGGTTGCGATTGTCGGGGATGCCTTAATCCGCTTTGATGCACCAGGCTATGAAGATTTAAAACTAAAAGGTGATGACCACCACGAATCAAATGAATCAAACAAAACAGAAGCACAAGTACAGTCTACTGCCGAGGCTGGCCAAGATGTGAAAAAAGAAGAAACTAAAACGGATAAAAATGCAGATGCTGCTCAGCCGGGAACTCCTGCTGAAACAGAAAAAGCTGCATCGCCATCTGAAACAGAAACTTCTGGCAAACGCATTATCGCAATGCCTTCTGTTCGTAAGTATGCTCGTGAAAAAGGTGTCGAGATTCAGCAAGTTTCAGGCACAGGCAAAAACGGCCGTGTGTTAAAAGAAGATATTGAGAGCTTCCTAAACGGTGGTCAACAGTCTGCTTCTGAAACAGAAGAAGTAAAAGAAGCACAACAGCCACAAGCAGATGAGAAACATGCAGAAACAAAGCAAGCTGCTCCTGTAGCACTTGAAGGCGAGTTCCCTGAAACACGCGAAAAAATGAGCGGTATCCGCAAAGCGATCGCAAAAGCGATGGTACATTCAAAACATACGGCTCCGCACGTAACGTTAATGGATGAAGTGGACGTGACAGAACTTGTTGCACACCGTAAACAATTCAAGGATATTGCAGCAGAACAAGGTGTTAAATTAACGTATTTACCGTACGTTGTGAAGGCTTTAATCTCGACTTTACGTAAATATCCTGATTTCAACCGTTCACTGGATGATGCGACACAAGAAATTATTCAAAAACATTACTATAATATTGGTATTGCTGCTGATACAGAAAAAGGTTTATTAGTTCCTGTAATTAAGCATGCTGATCGTAAGTCAGTATTTGGCTTATCTCAAGAAATTAATGAATTGGCTGTAAAAGCACGTGATGGTAAGCTAGCAACGCATGAAATGAAAGGTGCGTCAATGTCGATTACAAACATCGGTTCAGCTGGAGGACAATGGTTCACACCAGTAATTAACCATCCTGAAGTGGCAATCTTAGGAATTGGGCGTATTTCAGAGAAACCAGTAATAAAAAATGGTGAAATTGTAGCAGCACATGTGTTAGCATTATCATTGAGCTTTGATCATCGAATGATCGATGGAGCGACTGCACAAAACGCTTTAAATCATTTAAAACGTTTATTAAGTGAGCCGCAACTATTATTAATGGAGGCGTAAAAAAATGGTAGTAGGAGATTTTCCAATTGAACTAGATACTCTTGTAGTAGGTTCTGGCCCTGGTGGCTATGTAGCAGCAATTCGTGCAGCACAAACAGGTCAAAAAGTAACGATCGTTGAACGTGGAGCATTAGGTGGGGTATGTTTAAACGTAGGTTGTATCCCTTCAAAAGCTTTAATTTCTGTAGGTCACCGCTTTGAAAATGCTCAACATTCAGATGATATGGGTGTTACTGCATCTGAAGTGAAATTAGACTGGTCTAAAGCACAAGCATTTAAAGACGGCGTTGTTAAAAAATTAGTAGGCGGCGTTGAAGGTTTATTAAAAGGAAACAAAGTAGATATCGTAAAAGGTGAAGCATACTTCGTGGATGCAAACACTGTACGTGTTATCGACGGCGATAATGCTCAAACTTATACATTCAAAAATGCTATTTTAGCAACAGGATCTCGTCCAATCGAAATCCCAACATTTAAATTTACTAAGCGTGTAGTAAGCTCTACTGGTGCATTATCTTTCCCTGAAGTACCAGGTAAATTAGTTGTTATCGGTGGCGGTTACATCGGTACAGAGCTTGGTTCAGCTTATGCTAACTTAGGTTCTCAAGTAACAATTATCGAAGGCGGTAAAGATATTTTAGCTGGTTTCGAAAAACAAATGACGCAAATCGTTAAAAAAGGTCTTAAGAAAAAGGGCGTTGAAGTTGTAGTAAACGCATCTGCTAAAGGCGTAGAAGAAAGCGATAATGGCGTAGTTGTTACTTATGAAGTAGGCGGCGAAGAAAAAACTGTTGAAGCAGATTACGTATTAGTAACTGTAGGTCGTCGTCCGAATACGGATGAAATGGGCTTAGAAGAAGTAGGTATTAAATTTGCAGAACGCGGATTATTGGAAGTAGACAAACAAGGTCGTACTTCAGTATCGAACATCTATGCAATCGGTGATATCGTTGCAGGTCCACAACTAGCTCACAAAGCTTCTTATGAAGGTAAAGTTGCTGCAGAAGCAATCGCTGGTGAACCATCAGTAGTTGACTACTTAGCAATTCCAGCAGTATGCTTCACAGATCCAGAAATGGCAACTGTAGGTTACTCTGAAGAGCAAGCAAAAGCGGAAGGTTTAGAAGTGAAAGCTGCTAAATTCCCATTCGCTGCAAACGGTCGTGCATTAGCATTAAACGAAACAGAAGGTTTCGTGAAACTAGTAGCGCGTAAAGAAGACGGCTTATTAGTTGGTGCTCAAATCGTTGGTGTTGGTGCTTCTGATATGATCGCTGAAATGGCAACTGCTATTGAAGGCGGTATGACTGCAGAAGATATCGCATTAACTATCCACGCACACCCAACTTTAGGTGAAATTACAATGGAAGCTGCTGAAGTTTTACTAGGCAACCCAATCCATATTGTATCTAAATAATCTTATATAAATTTACACTGCCCATTATTAAATGGGCAGTGTTTTTTACGTGTATGAATAACAGGGGAGCATACAGCGATAAAACTCTTCTTTATAATGGGAGCAGAAAAATTTTTCCATCCATTATAAAGAAGGTTTTTAAATTGTAAAAAATGGTTATATATAACTGAAAGATTCATTTTAAAAATAAAAAAGTAGAGCAAACAAACTAAATACCATTCGGCTAAATTGTGAAATAAGCTCTAATTATAGAAGATAGACTGCTTGTAGGATTTCATTGATTAAGGGAGTTGTCACGGTATGAATTATTCAAGTGAAAAAAAGAAACTGCAAAGTGAATGGATATCATCGACAGTTGTATTATTAATGGATTTAAAAGAAGAAAAGCACGAGGGCCAGACGGAGCGTTTTGCAACAATTGCACTTGATGTATTGGTAAGGAAGCTGCTTGAAGTGCAAAAAGAAGATTTTACAATAGACTCTTATGAGTTGTTACAGCGCGCTATATTCGATGCTATCAATATGAAGTCTACTGATATAGCACAAGCTTATGACGGGCTGATTACAGCGGCAGGGAAACTTCAAACAAGCCCAATCACAATATCCATATAAATATATAAATAGGGAAAAGCCGATCCAAAATGCCGAATCCGTTTTACGGAATACATTGCAGGCTATTTTATTTAATATAAATCAATTTCCGTTCAATGAAATGACAGATCAATCTGTCGAACAAATAAATCAGTCAATGCAATTTGCAAAAGAGGTTATTGATGAAAATGCATCGGTACATGAACTGATTTTTGCTTTAAGAAGTGTTTTAGGAGCTCTTACGGATGTACAACTAAAACTAAAAAATGAAATGAAAAATTAATGATAACGAACTTTCAATTATTCTGAGCAGCTTGATGACTACTAACATTTTAAATGAATATAACGACCGGAAGCTATCTTGTATAATTTAAACAAGGTAGCTTTCATTTTACTTTAAATACGAAGTAATGACCCAAATTATAGTAGGAAAATAAAATAGACAGAAATTTCTAATGGACGTACAATAAAGTAAAACTTCACTCAGTCGGGGCATCTCAACTGATTTGAAGGAACGCAAGCTAAAACCGTCACGTCCTGTGACAACGCTTGTGCGACCAAAATTGTGTTGGTCAGAATCAACCGAACTATTACGGGTAGTTGATCTCCCACCCATCCTTTTCGTCCTGTTTACGTTTAGGGGCGGAGAGTTACTACCTGTTAATGCGGAGGAAAAACTGTGTAAAGGGGGTTAGCTGGTGGAGATTATTCGTACTATTGCTCAAATTGGTATTATCATTTTGTTTTATCTCACAGGAGAATTTATCGTTTCGGTTACCGGTATTATTATACCTGGAAGTATTATCGGGTTAGTTATATTATGGCTTGCTCTTTACTTTAAAATTTTAAATGTGAAATACATACAAAACGGTGCCAGTTTTATGCTAGCATTTTTAACATTGTTTTTTATTCCTTCAACAGTAGGAGTCATCAATTATCCTGAATTGCTCACGCTATCAGGAGGGCTTTTTGTTTTAGCTGTTATTATGAGTACAATTTTTGCGCTGGTCATTACCGGGAAAATAAGTAAATTTATAGAAAGAAAGGAATGCAAAATGAAGGAGGGAGAGAATATTGCTGCATCTACTGCTAATTCTATTCATCATAAGTAGCACTGTTCTTCTATTTATTTTACTGAACAGGCTGTACCTGAAATTTAGCCACCCATTATTATTGCCTATTTTAACGGCGACTTGTATTACAGTCATTATTTTACTAGTTTTTAATATTCCATATGAAACGTACATGGAAGGGGGGCAGTGGATATCCAAAATGCTCGGTCCTGCAGTCGTAGCGTTGGCATTTCCTTTATACAACCAGCGGGAGCTTATATTTAAATACAAATACTCGATTATTACGAGTATCATTGTCGCAATGCTCGCAGGTCTGATTAGCGTTGTAGCATTACTTTTACTTTTCGGTTCAAGCAAAGACTTTATCCTTACTTCATTACCAAAATCATTAACGACACCTGTTGCAATGCAAGTAAGTGATATTGTTGGCGGGATACCTCCGCTGACTGCTGTAATGGTAATGGTAGCAGGATTTACTGGTGCTATTTTAGGTCCGGTACTATTTAAATTATTTAAAATTGATACGGCGATCAGTAGAGGAGTCGCTATGGGAAGTGCTTCTCATGGTGTCGGATTGACAAAATTAAAGGAGTATAGTGAAGAAGATTTATCGATTGGGTCACTGTCTATGGGGCTTAGTGCGGTTGTAGGGGCCTTCATTATTCCACTTATTTCGATTTATTTATTTTAAAAAAGACAGACAGCATGCATTTAGCTGTCTGTCTGAAATATTAATAAATCGCTTTCCGCTCTTTAATAACACGAATATTTTGTAATGTACTGTCTTCAGGCCCTTGAACAGGAAGACCCGCTTCAATATTCATCTTAATAAAATCAATATTGCTTTGCGTAATTATTTCCCCGGGAATAAATATTGGAATGCCCGGTGGGTACACCATTATAAATTCTGCACAAATATATCCTTCTGCCTGTGCAAGAGGAATACTCTCTGTTTGTGCATAAAATGCATCACGCGGTGTCATAGCAAGAGCAGGAATTTCAGGTATTTGTACATTTGTTTCAGTAATCGATGCTTCCGATTCGAAGTTTTTCGACATACGTGTCAAAGCATTAACAAGTAAATTAATTTCTTTTTTCGAATCTCCAATTGTTACTAAGCATAAAATATTGTATAGATCGGACAACTCTACTTCCAAGTTGGCGTTTTGACGTAACCATTCTTCTGCAACATGTCCGGTAATGCCTAAATCTTTAACACATATTAACAGTTTTAATGGATCCATATCAAATGTAGCCGAAGTTCCGAGTTTTTCACGTCCTACACAATGTAGATGCGGAATTGCATTAATGCGTTTACGGGCATCTTTTGCCAAACGGATTGCTTCATCCAATAAATCATGTCCATGGACAGCAAGCTGGCGACGTGCCGTATCTAAAGACGCCAGTAATGGATAGGAAGTCGATGTCGTTGTCAGCATAGAGAATACAGCCTGCACTCTTTTAGCTGTTACAAGGCCTTCTCTGACGTTTAAGACAGAGCTGCCTGTCATGGAGCCACCAAGCTTATGTGTGCTCGTAGCGGCCATATCTGCGCCGGCCTGCATTGCGGATAACGGCAACTCATCATGGAATTTAATATGAACGCCATGTGCTTCATCCACAATTACTGGAATATTACGTGCATGTACAATTTCGACAATGCGTTTTAAATCTGCTACAAAACCGAAATATGTCGGGTTGATGACAAGTACGGCTTTCGCATCTGGATATGTCGTCAATGCGCGCTCAACGGACTCTGGTGAAATACCATGAGAAATGCCGAGTTCGCTGTCAACTTCCGGATGAATAAAAATAGGAATAGCACCTGCAAAAACAATCGCTGACATAATCGATTTATGTACATTCCGCGGTACTATAATTTTATCACCTGGGCCAACGACAGTCATAATCATCGTCATAATGGCGCCACTAGTACCTTGCACGGAAAAAAATGTATGGTCAGCACCAAAGGCTTCAGCAGCAAGGTTTTGTGCTTGCATAATCACACCTTTAGGAGCGTGTAAATCATCTAGTGGAGCAATATTAATTAAATCAATTGATAAAACGTTGTCGCCTACAAATTCTCTGTAAGCTGGATCCATACCTTGCCCTTTTTTATGGCCTGGGATATGGAACTGGATAGGGTGTCTGTTGCGATGCTTAAGTAATGCATCAAACAAAGGAGTCTCTAACTGTGACAACGCAGGTACCACCTCACTATATAGTATTTTTTAAAAACAAATGAATTATAGCACCTATTAAAGTTGCTGACTATATAAATATTTTAATCAACTGATTTGACAGTTATTATTTTAGGAGGAATAACAATGAAATGGCAAACAAAAGTAACTGATTTATTACAAATTCAATACCCGATTATTCAGGGGGGATTAGCATACCTGGCCTACTCTGAGCTTGCTGCAGCGGTTTCAAATGCAGGTGCATTAGGACAGATTACCGCAATGAGCTTGCCGTCACCGGAAGCGTTAAAAGAAGAAATAAAAAAAGTGAGAGAAATGACAGATCGGCCGTTTGGTGTAAACTTTGCGATAGGAATGCATGGAAAAGGATACGAAAAGATGATCGAAGTGGCTGGTGATATGGATGTACCTGTAGTAACAATTACTGGGGGAAATCCTGCACCGATATTCGACATATTAAAAGATGCATCATGTAAAAAACTTGTACTCGTTGCCGCAAAACGACAAGCGCAGAAAGCAGAACAGCTGGGAGCGGATGCAGTAATGGTAGTAGGACAAGAAGGCGGCGGCCATTTAGGGCGAGATGATGTAGGAACAATGGTGCTCGTACCGCAAGTAGTCGATAGTGTATCAATTCCGGTTATCGCTTCAGGGGGAATCGGAGACGGCCGAGGATGGATGGCAGCACATGCATTAGGGGCGGAAGGAATTGAAATGGGGACACGCTTTATTGCGACAAAAGAATGTGTACACGCTTCTTTAGCGTATAAACAGGCACTGATTGACAGTGAAGAAACAGATACGACGATTATTAAACGCTCGATTGGTGCACCTGCCCGAGTGATCCGCAATGCATTTACAGATGAGATTTTAGAAGTGGAGCAAAAAACGCCTACATATGAAGCGCTGAAATCATATATTAGCGGTGAAGCAAACAAAAATTTCATTTATGGTGGCGATGAGACAAAAGGTTTCGGCTGGGCAGGCCAAGTAACAGGATTAATTCAAGATGTACCGTCAGCCGAAGAATTAATTCAGCGTATGGTTGTACAAGCGGAAAAAATCCGTTTAAAATGGGGTCAGTAATAATTAAAGGCAGGTAATAACTATGGAATATTCATACCCATTATCGACGGACTGGACAACAGACGAAATGGTTGATGTCGTACGCTTTTTTGAAGTGGTGGAAATGGCATACGAAAAAGGGGCAAAGCGTGAACTAGTCATGGCACGCTACAAACGTTTTAAAGAGATTGTACCTTCCCAGGCGGAAGAAAAAACAATCTGCCGTGAATTTGAGCAGGCAAGCTCTTATGTGCCATACCGCGTCGTGAAGTTAGCAAAAGAATTAGCGGACGGGCAAATTGTAAGAATGTAATTAAAATGCTGTGACGGAAGTGGATGTTCAATGTATAAGGTGAAGCACTTATAAAAGAAACGGATTTTCTGTACAGCAAAAAGCAGCATTTTCTTCAACAAGGAAAATGCTGCTTTTAATTTCAATTTTAAGAATTTTTTAAATTATTTTTAAATTGTTGGAATGTTTAGCAGTCTTTTGTACATATTAATAATAAATGGTTGCAATTAACCTTTGATGATTTCATAAACAGGGAGAAGCTCATCAAACGTTTGTTCAGCCAATTGTAAAAATTGTTCTGCAGACATTTTAATTGCCTCATCTGCAGGTATACGACGCCCAACAAGAAATTCTCCTTTTTTTACATCACGCAGGCGTATAAGGAGCTGTTCAAGCTTTTCGGTGCGCGCCTCTTTTAAAGAGATCGTATCTGGTTGCATATGATCGCCGGAAAGTACGTAATCATCGGATAAATCTTTAATCACTTGCATATTTTTCAATAAGCGCTGTGCCATTTCCTCTTTCTGCGGCGCTTCATAAATCACTGCAACAACGATGAAAAGGTGCGTACCCCATAACCCAATCTGGAAATGCGGCAAAGCTTTATAACCACGCTTATAAGGAGCAAATGCAACCCAGGAATCTTTCGGCGGGTTTACAGTACGGCGGGCATGTTTCGCAACATGACCGAAAAACTCTTCTCCTGTTTGTGCACTGAAATACCCTGTAAACGTTTCTGATAGCTCATTAAACTTCGGGCGGATAATTGTTGTTAAAGCTTCCATACGTTCATCTAGACCGTCAATATCAAATACTTGGAAGTCTTCTTTAGTCCATTTGACAATACTCATTTTTATAATTCCTTTCGTTTTAATGTTTATTTTATTAATTTTTTGGGAAAAAATCTTGTAATAGAAACTTTATACCAATGGAAAATATCAAAGGTGAGGCTATAAGTCTTAAGGAATTACTCATATTATCCAGTTTGGTTAAAGTCTGAAAAATTATGATAAGGAAGTGATTTATTATGAAACAGATGATTAAGATTATACGCAAAGTTGATATTGAAAAGCAATACGAAGAGATTTTAATGTTGGAAATGGATTATGAACTAGCAACACTCTATGCGGCGATGAATGACAAAAATCAGTCTGAAATTGATAAATCTAAAAAACGATTAACAGAAATTCAAGAGGAATTAAAAGGTCTACATGCATATGCGTAACAAAAAAACCTTTCCAAAATAAAAAATCACTTGCCGACGTAAGAAAGCAAGTGATTTTTTGTTATAATAAGGATACTTTAAAAACGCTCAACATATTTACATATATAAACTAGCGATTGTTGTCGGAAGGTGGATGAACGATGGATATAAGAAAACTGGATGAATTTGCAAAAGAAATAATTTTTGAAGCAGGAAAAAATATTCGAGCAGCATTTTCCTATAATATTGAAATCGAAACAAAGTCGAATCCCAATGATTTAGTTACGAATATAGACCGGGAAACGGAATTATTTTTTATCGAAAAAATAAAGGCATTTAATCCGGACCATCGTATTTTAGGTGAAGAAGGAATGGGCGAAAAAGTTGAAGATCTGGAAGGTGTTGTGTGGATTATTGATCCAATCGACGGCACGATGAATTTTGTGAAGCAGCATCGTCATTTCATGATTACAATCGGTATTTATGTTGATGGTGTCGGGGTATTAGGTTACATATTTGATGTAATGCGGGAAGATTTATTTAATGCAATTGCAGGTGAAGGGGCATGGTATAATAATTCTCCTCTGCGCAAGCTGCAGCCGGTGAAGATCGAAGAGGCGGTAATCGGCATCAATGCAAACTGGGTTACGCCGAATAACCGCATCAATCATGAAAAAATTATCGAACTTGTCCGCACGGTGCGCGGTACACGTTCTTACGGTTCGGCTGCAATGGAAATCGCATTTGTTGTAAGCGGAAAGCTGGATGCCTATATGTCCATGCGCCTTGCACCTTGGGATATTGGCGGGGGAGTTATCATTGCAAAAGAAGTAGGGGCAATTGCCACAAACTTAAAAGGCAAAGATTTCGATTATTTATCGAAAGATACATTCCTAATCGCGAACCCATCTATTCATCAGTTAATTTTGGATAAATATATTGAAGTAAAAAAATAAAAAACTTCGGTGCATCGTTGCACCGAAGTTTTTTATTTCTATAGTAAACCTTGATCTCTGAATTTACGTTTTGTCTTAAATGCCATACCGAAAATTCCGCACATTACGATAACACCTAAAATAACACCGATCCAACCGGTTGTTTCATATTTTGGACCTGTCATGAAAACAAGTGAAAATGCAAATCCAATGCTGATCATTGAAAGAATCGCAGCTAATGCGTAAATAAACATCACAAATTTTGCTTTATTCATCGTTCATACCTCCATATACTTTTTATATGTGACAATAAATGTAATTAATTATTGTGAAAAGACATTTAATCTTTCATGTGCTATAATATCACAGTTAAACAATTGAAAAAAGAATATGGAGTGGAATAATGACAAATTTACGTCAAGATATTCGTAATATCGCAATTATTGCTCACGTTGACCATGGTAAAACAACGTTAGTAGACCAATTATTAAAACAATCAGGGACTTTCCGTTCAAACGAACGTGTTGAAGAACGTGCAATGGACTCTGGTGATATAGAGCGTGAACGTGGAATTACGATTTTAGCTAAAAATACTGCAGTAAATTACAATGGGACTCGTATCAACATCCTTGATACGCCTGGACACGCAGACTTCGGTGGAGAAGTAGAACGTATCTTAAAAATGGTAGATGGCGTTTGTTTAGTTGTCGATGCGTATGAGGGTTGTATGCCGCAAACACGCTTTGTATTAAAGAAAGCGTTAGAGCAACGTTTAACACCAATCGTTGTAGTTAACAAAGTAGATAAAGATTCAGCTCGTCCACTAGAAGTAGTAGATGAAGTATTAGAATTATTAATCGAACTTGGTGCAGATGATGATCAATTAGACTTCCCGGTTGTTTATGCTTCAGGTGTAAACGGAACGGCATCTTTAGATCCAGACCCAGCAAACCAAGAAGAAGACATGAAATGCCTATTCGAGAAAATTATTGAAGCAATCCCAGCTCCAGTAGATAACTCGGACGAGCCTTTACAATTCCAAGTAGCATTACTTGATTATAATGACTTCGTTGGCCGTATTGGTATCGGTCGCGTATTCCGCGGTAAAATTTCTGTAGGTCAACAAGTTTCTCTTATGAAATTAGATGGCACAGTGAAAAACTTCCGTGTAACAAAAATCTTTGGTTTCTTCGGTTTAAAACGTGAAGAAATTGAAACAGCAATTGCTGGTGATTTAATCGCAGTATCAGGAATGGAAGATATTAACGTTGGTGAGACAGTTTGTCCAATCGAGCATCAAGAAGCATTAACACCATTACGCATCGATGAGCCAACATTACAAATGACATTCTTAGTAAACAACTCACCATTCGCAGGTCGCGAAGGGAAATGGGTAACTTCTCGTAAAATTGAAGAGCGTTTACGTGCACAATTACAAACAGATGTATCTCTACGCGTAGAAGATACAGAATCTCCAGATGCTTGGACAGTTTCAGGTCGTGGTGAGCTTCACTTATCGATCTTAATTGAAAACATGCGTCGTGAAGGCTATGAACTACAAGTTTCTAAACCACAAGTAATCATCCGTGATATCGACGGCGTTAAATCTGAGCCGATCGAGCGCGTTCAAATCGACGTTCCTGAAGATTCAGTAGGATCTATCATTGAATCAATCGGTACTCGTAAAGGTGAAATGCTTGATATGGTAAACAACGGTTCTGGACAAGTACGTTTAATCTTTAACGTACCAGCACGTGGTTTAATCGGTTATACAACTGAATTCATGTCGATCACAAAAGGTTTCGGTATTATTAACCATACATTTGATCACTATGCACCAGTAGTACCTGGTAAAGTAGGCGGACGTCACCAAGGCGTATTAGTTTCTATGGAAAATGGTAAATCAACAACTTATGGTATGATGGGTATTGAAGACCGTGGTACATTATTCATTGAGCCGGGTACAGAAGTATACGAAGGAATGGTAGTTGGTGAAAACAACCGTGACGGCGATATTACTGTAAACATTACAAAACAAAAACAAAAAACAAACATCCGTTCAGCAAATAAAGACCAAACGAATGTTATTAAAAAGCCTCGTATTTTAACGCTTGAAGAAGCATTGGAATATTTAGGTGATGATGAGTACCTGGAAGTAACTCCAGAATCAATCCGTTTACGTAAACAGATCCTTGACAAAGGTGAACGTGAACGTGTTGCTAAAAAGAAAAAGAACGCTGAGTTAGAAGCTTAATTGGCGTCATTAAGGAAAGGTTGAATGATGTTGAATATTATGGCTGTGTTTGGTAGCTATTTAAATTTAGTATTACTGGCAACTGTATCTACAAATGAAAGTGATTACGTGTTTAATCGTATGTCTGGAATTACAAGATATTTATACGAAAATTTACCGAGCTACGAAATAGCTGGCTATGCAACATTCGTTCTTGTATTCCTTATGTCGGCAATTGTATACAAACTTGGTTTTGCAAAAAAACTTTCGTTCGGCAGAAATGTCATCATCTATACTTTCCTGTTTATAGGGTGTATAGTGTTAACATTTTTAGCTCTATTTTTACCGATGATTGAAGGTTTAATTGTAGCTGCGTTAATTCTGATCATTTATAAATCACGTTTATGGCGTGAAAAACGTGAAGAAGCGAAACAGCTAAGTTAATAGAGAGGGGGGTGTGTTAATTTGGACACATTCCCTTCTTTTTTTAAGGCGGTTTGATTGAAAACGCTTTATTCGGAGCGTTATAATTCATAACTGGGGATAATAACTAAAATGGAGTAGTGAATAATGAATCTTACTAAAAAGCAAATCTTTATCATTGTTGGATTAGCGCTAATTATTATATCTTGCGTTATTTTTATACCTGCAGTATTATCGGCGAAAAATGAAGATAATGCAGCAGCGGAACTAAGTGAAATTTATAACGATCAATTTGTCGTTACTAAATCTACGGCACCTGCAATCGGTGATGATTTTGAAGTGACGGTCCAATCGGAAACATCAAAAACAGTGTATGATTTTGAAGTAAAAGACGGTAAATATTTTGGCGAATATTATGGTGAAAATGTAAACATGCAAGTGAATGAACTGATTCAACCAATCGTTGGAGAAGAAATATTAGTTATGTCGAATGTCTTCCAGAAAGGTCTGGAAGAAGAGACAGCACTTGAAAATGTGAAAGCGGACAAAGCTACTGTGCACTTATTAGTGGACGCTGAAGTTTCAGAAGAAACAGCACAGCAAATTGCAGATGCTTTAAAAGCACAATTCGGCGAAATTCCAGTGACTGTTGAAGCGTATGTAGTTGATGAAGAACGTGTTTTTGAAGGGGTAAAAACAGAAGTATTGAACTTCTTCCAGTTAAGCAAAATTAACGGAAAAAGCTTCGTCGACTTTAAATTCCATGAACAGTCTTTTGAATTTTAATAATTACGTTTAATAAGAAAAACATATAAAGAAACTCAAAAAACCATTTTTCTCATTGAGAAAAATGGTTTTTGGTTTTCAAATCATATTTTAAAACTCTTCATCAAATTTCGATGATGTACGGAAAAAGCGAAATTTTCCTGTTGCTATTCGTTTATGTGTGTTATCGGAAATACGTTCCGAACATGTTGTGCACATAAACGTATGGATGGGACGATTGCGTAATTTTTTCGCTAAAGGTAAATCGTTTGGTAGTTCATGTAGTGTATCGCAAATGACACATTTTACACGCATGACGAAATCCTCCTATTGAATACGAATCGCACGCACATTTTTTATTGGATTTTCAACATTTGAACCATCGGCAAATAACACATGTACTGGTCCATCTTCTAAAAGTGGCTTTCCATCTTGGCTGAATTTAAAAATGAAACTTTCAGCCTGCTCTAATGGAAATGCAAATTCCTCGTCTGTTGTACATTCAAAAACAACTTCATTTGCACCATCAGCAAGTTCGGCATTTTTCAAAAATGGTTTGATTTCCATTCCGAATGTGCCTGTCATCATGCCTTTACGGTCAAATTTACGTTCAGTTTTCAATGTAGGCGGAAATACTGCACCTTCCATAATTTCACGCGACCAGTGTGCACCCATATCACGTAAATATTTTTCGTTATTTTCTTCAACTTTTTCTGAAACAAAATATGTATTCAGATCTAGTTTACGATCATCAAAAATCCATACAGTAGGATCTAATGTTAGTTCAAATTTAACCGCGCCTTTAATTGGAATGATTGTTTCGGTCATTTGTAAGTCCCCCTTCACTAAGTTCCTTCATAATTATAACGCGATTCCTCATAGAAAGAAATATAATTGAATTGAATGCAAAACATACAAAGACACTTGCATTTTTGAATGTAAAAAGATACACTTTACTAAGATAGAATCGAAGAAATATCATAGATGGGGGCGTCCTCATGGATACGAAAGCACAAGCTTCCTTTCAGGAAAAAGCATTAGAGCTGTTAACTGCGGATGCAGATAAAATTGCTCGATTAATTCGCGTACAAATGGATAATCTGACAATGCCATCTTGTCCGTTATATGAAGAAGTTTTAGATACACAAATGTTTGGTTTATCGCGTGAAATTGAATTTGCCGCGAAACTCGGGCTGATCGAACGTGAACAAGGTAAGCAAATTCTCGATTCGTTAGAGAAAGAGCTTTCTTTATTACATGATGCGTATACAGACAAATAAAAGAAAACTCAAACGCTACATTGCGGTTTGAGTTTTTTTTTCAAAGATGAGGTTTATAACATGAAACAATATTTTAAAAATTATTTCCGCAATTTTGATTATGGGTTGTTGTTCGTTTACATTTTGTTAATGTTATTTGGACTTGTCATGATCTACAGTTCCAGTATTTGGGTCTCTATTATTCAATATGATGCAAATCCGAACTTTTATTACAATCGCCAGCTCGTTAATATAATTTTAGCGTTAATTTTGTTTACGGTCGCTGTCATTACGCCATATAAAAGATTATCCAATAAGTCTATATTAGGTCTTTTGCTGGCAGTTATGTTTATACTAGAGTTATGGCTTTTAATAGCCGGCAATAGTGTTAATGGTTCAAGAAGTTGGATCAGCCTGTTCGGCCTTATGAATTTCCAGCCTTCCGAATTTGCCAAACTCTTTATTATTATTTTCTTTGCGGGAACTTTTTACCGTAAAAGTGTGAACCGTGGTTCGATGCAGTTGTTAACATTTGATGATGTGTCGTATCCTCTGGGCATGTGGCTGTTTATCGTACTTGTTGTCGGTTTTGAAACCGATTTGGGTGCGCTTGTTATCATTGTAGCCATCGCACTTGTTGTTGTTATTACGAGCGGACTTAGAGGTAAGACGCTCGGCAGAATTTTTGGACTGCTTTCGGCTCTAGGGGTTGTCGGAATGATCGGGATTTTAATCTTTAAATGGGACACGGTTTTTAACGCAAGTCGAAGAGGCCGTATTACTTCCTTTATAGACCCTTTCAGTGATCCGCTTAATTCCGGTTATCATGTAGTCAACGGATATTATGCAATCGGAGCAGGGGGTTTGGAAGGTCGAGGGCTCGGGCAGTCGATTCAAAAGCTGGGGTATGTACCTGAACCGCAAACCGATTTCATTATGGCAATCATCGCCGAAGAGTTAGGGATTTTTGGTGTATCAATTGTTATTCTTGGTTTAGGCTTTATTGTGATGCGCGGTTATTATATCGCGATGTCAACAAAAGATCCGCTTGCACGAATGTTAGCGGCGGGCATTTCTACATGGATAGGATTACAGACTTTTATTAATTTAGGTGGATTATCGGGACTTATCCCGTTAACCGGAGTAACGTTACCTTTTATTAGCTATGGCGGTACTTCTATATTATTGCTCTCAGTAGCAATGGGGATACTTATTAATGTATCCACACATCACAAATTGGAAAAAAGAAAGTAATTGGGGGTTAAGGAGAAATGAAGTCGATTCAAAAGATTTTAGTTGCAAACCGAGGCGAAATCGCCATCCGTATTTTACGCGCCTGTAATGAGTTACATATTAAAACAGTTGCAATTTATTCTCGTGAAGATAGCGGATCTTATCACCGCTATAAAGCAGACGAGGCATATATCGTAGGCGTAGGCAAAAAACCGATTGATGCTTATTTGGATATTGAAGGCATCATTAAGATTGCAAAAGAGGCCAACGTGGATGCGATTCATCCTGGTTACGGTTTTTTATCGGAAAATGTTGATTTCGCGCGCCGTTGTGAAGAAGAAGGTATTCAATTTATTGGACCGACTTCTAAGCATCTTGATATGTTTGGCGATAAAGTTAAAGCGCGTGAACAGGCGGTTTCTGCGGAAATCCCGGTTATTCCAGGTACAGACGGCCCTGTAGCAAACTTGCAGGAAGTAGAACAGTTCAGTGAAACTCACGGATTCCCGATCATGATTAAAGCGGCTCTTGGCGGTGGCGGACGTGGAATGCGTTTAGTAAATTCCAAAGAAGAACTGCAATCAGCTTATGAGCGCGCAAAATCTGAAGCAAAAGCTGCATTTGGCTCGGATGAAGTATATGTGGAGAAGGCGATTATTAAGCCGAAGCATATTGAAGTACAAATTATTGGGGATACACACGGCAATATTGTGCATCTATATGAACGTGACTGTTCAATTCAACGACGTCACCAAAAGGTAGTGGAAATTGCACCGTCGAACTCCATTTCTGAGCAGCTCCGCAATGATATTTGTGATGCGGCTGTTAAGTTGATGAAAAACGTCGGCTATATTAATGCTGGTACTGTAGAATTTTTAGTTGCAGACAATCAGTTTTATTTCATTGAAGTAAATCCGCGTATTCAAGTTGAACATACAATTACTGAAATGATTACCGGCCTTGATATTGTGCATGCACAAATTAAAGTGGCAGAAGGGCTTGACCTTCATTCGAAAGAAGTAGGAATCCCTGCACAGGACAAAATTCCGCTATTCGGTTACGCGATTCAGTCCCGAGTAACAACGGAAGATCCTGCAAACGACTTTATGCCGGATACAGGGAAATTGATGGTATATCGTTCAAGTGGCGGTTTTGGTGTTCGTTTGGATGCAGGAAATGGCTTCCAGGGCGCTGTTGTAACACCATACTATGATTCCTTGCTTGTAAAAATTTCGACATGGGGAATGACGTTTGAAGAAGCCGCGGCAAAAATGGACCGTAACTTACGCGAGTTCCGTATTCGTGGTGTAAAAACGAATATCCCGTTTTTAGGTAATGTTGTATTACATGAAAAATTTATAAAAGGCGAGTTTGATACGAGCTTTATTGATACGACACCGGAATTGTTTGAATTCCCGGAACGTAAAGACCGTGGAACAAAACTATTAAACTATATCGGAAATGTCACATTAAATGGATTCCCAGGTGTTGAAAAACGTACAAAGCCGATTTTTGTACAACCTGATAAGCCAAAAGTAGATATTCTTATTCCTTCTCCAGAAGGCACAAAGCAAATTCTTGATGCGCAGGGTGCAGACGGACTTGTGAAATGGATTAAGGAGCAAGAAGATGTATTATTGACAGACACGACATTCCGCGATGCCCATCAATCATTGCTTGCAACACGTGTGCGTACACAGGATATGCTTGAAATTGCAGACGAAACATCTCGTCTAATGCATGACTATTTCTCACTTGAAATGTGGGGTGGGGCAACATTCGATGTTGCATACCGTTTCTTAAGCGAAAATCCTTGGGACCGTTTGGAAAAACTTAGAAAGAAAATTCCGAATGTTCTGTTTCAAATGTTGCTACGCGGAGCAAATGCGGTAGGTTATACGAACTATCCGGATAATCTGATCCGTGAGTTCATTCAGGAATCCGCTTCTTCAGGGGTTGACGTTTTCCGTATTTTCGATTCTCTTAACTGGATTAAAGGAATGGAAGTAGCAATCGATGAAGTACGTAATAGCGGTAAAGTAGCGGAAGCGGCAATCTGTTACACAGGCGATATTTTAGATGACAGCCGTGCAAAATATACGGTTCAGTACTACAAAGATATGGCACGTGAACTGGAGGCAACAGGCGCGCATATTCTGGCAATCAAAGATATGGCAGGACTGCTTAAACCACAGGCTGCATATCGACTTATTTCCGAGCTGAAAGATGCGACTAGTCTGCCAATTCACTTGCATACACATGATACGAGCGGAAACGGCATTTACTTATATGCGAAGGCAATTGAAGCAGGTGTTGATATTATCGATACAGCACTAGGTTCAATGGCTGGTTTAACATCACAGCCAAGCGCCAACTCATTGTACTATGCAATGAAAGGATCTGAGCGTAATGTGCGGGCAGATATCGATAGCCTGGAAAAATTGTCTTATTACTGGGAAGATGTTCGCAAATATTATGTTGATTTCGAAAGTGGCATGAATGCGCCACATTCCGAAATTTATGTACACGAAATGCCGGGCGGACAATACAGTAACCTGCAGCAACAAGCAAAAGCAGTTGGTTTAGGCGACCGTTGGGATGAAGTGAAGAAAATGTATTCCCGTGTAAATCTAATGTTTGGTGATATTGTAAAAGTAACACCGTCATCAAAGGTAGTAGGGGATATGGCGTTATTCATGGTACAGAATGATTTAACGGAAGACAATATTGTTGAGCGTGGACAAACGATTGATTTCCCTGAATCTGTTATTGAGTTTTTCCAAGGTTATTTAGGACAGCCGCATGGCGGATTCCCGGTGGAAATTCAGAAAGTAGTATTAAAGGAACGTACACCTATTACAGTGCGTCCGGGAGAATTATTGCCGCCGGTTGATTTCGATCAGCTGACAGCAGAATTGACTGAAAAGTGTGGACGAGCACCTTCTAAACAAGACGTACTGGCATATGCGCTTTACCCGAAAGTATTTGAGCAATATATTGATGCTGTGAATGCATTCGGCGATGTTTCTGTACTCGATACGCCTACATTCTTCTACGGGTTGAAAATTGGTGAAGAAATTGAAGTGGAGATCGAAAAAGGAAAAACACTGATTGTTAAGCTTGTATCAATTGGTGAACCGCAGCATGACGGAACACGCATTATTTATTTTGAACTGAATGGCCAATCTCGTGAACTGGTAATTCAAGACTTAACGGTTGAAGTAGACGGCAGCATTGCATTGAAAGCCGATCCGTCCAACCCGAACCAAATCGGTGCAACAATGCCGGGTACTGTTCTAAAAGTCGTTGTTAATAAAGGAAGCACAGTAAAACGTGGCGAACACTTATTAATTACTGAAGCGATGAAAATGGAAACAACAGTCCAAGCACCAAAAGACGGTATTGTAAAAGATATTTATGCAAAAGCAGGAGACGCCATTTCAACAGGCGATTTGCTAATTGAATTAGAATAGGGCATGTCTATCTAGCTTAAAATGAAAAGTGCCGCAAATTTTGAATTAAAATTTGCGGCGCTTCATTTATATTTACTACAATAGTACAACGAAAGGGAGAGTGCAAAATGCATTCTCCCTTTTCTAGTAACTATCAACCTATTTAATTTATTTTCGATCTTGAAACTAGCATGATTAAATAACACAATAAACCGAATAGAAGTGTTATTAATAACGAGTGCATTAATGAAACGAATAAGTGAAGTTTTAACAGGACTACAAGCATGCCGGCAATCACTTGTAAAATTACAAGTGAAAGAGCGATTGTCCAACCCCAGAAATTAATCCGCTGATTCTTGTAGTTTCTGATAACATGGATAGCAATATAGGCAATCCAAATTACGAAGATCAACACTGCAAAACGGTGCCCCATCTGAACCCACTCATACATATTGTACGGCATCGTCATTGGCTGATCGTTACGGCAAAACGGCCAGTCCGGACAGACTAGACTAGCGTCGGTATGACGTACAAGAGCCCCGGTATAAACAACTATATATGAATATAAAGTAACGCAAATAGTATGTATTTTTAATTTCCTGCTCATGTACAATTGATCGGCATCAAACTTTTTGTCGACTTCAAATACAATCAAGGTAAGCAGCAGTACAGCCGCAAATGAGATTAATGAAATCCCGAAATGTAACGCTAAAATAAAGTCACCTTGTCCCCATAAAACTTGGGCAGCTCCAATGAGTGCCTGAAGAGCAAGGAAGAACAGTGCCAAAAACCCTAAAAGCTTAACTTCACGAATATGGCCAAGTGCACGCCATGTCCAAATAACAAGAATGAGGATAAAAATGGATACTGATCCTGTTACAAGGCGGTGAGAAAATTCAATTAATACTTCGGTTGTAATTTCTTTCGGTATTAATGAACCGTTGCAGTCCGGCCAGTTTCTTCCACAGCCTAAACCGCTATCAGTCTTTGTAACTAGTGCTCCACCTTGAAGGATGAGCAACATGCCAAGGGTAGACAAAACAGCAAACCATTTTAGAAATTTGTAATATTTTTGATGCATAAAATGAGCTCACCTACTTTAATTTTCCTTCGCTACAAAGAGCGTCTCTAATTCTAGATAATAGCGAAAATATCTGAAAAATACAACCATATTCAGGATTCCACTGTAAACGCAACCATATTTTCACAAATTGTTCATAAATTATTCTCCTTGCATTCACAAATATTGGCAAAAAATACATTACTATATAGTTGTTGATAGAGATTTCTGCATGTTTCGTCAGGTTTGACGTGAAGTAGTTTGAAATTTCATGAAACGTCTAGAAATCCTATCCAAATTTAGATATAGTTATGGTAACGGAATATGCTTACAAATTTGAAAGGAGAAGTAAGTTATTGGACCCTTTTACCAAAACCCCGTCGAACTATAGGAATTTTTAGCACAATTATTCTTTAAATTTTCTTGCACTTATAAAGATAGAAATCGGTACTTCACATTAATGAGGACTTAAAGAAGAATTGAAGTTTTCTAGATATTTTGCTTATTTTTCTAGCAAAATAGTATAAACTAGAATTTAGTAGTAAAATGGGATATCAGTAAAAATGTCTCAGTAAATTCAAAATCCTACTAATTGAGTAAGCGGATTTTTGTAACCGATAGCAGTGACTGCTGTCAGCATGTGAGGACTTATATTTTTCTGAGCCATATCATTTAAGTGAAACTTTACTCAAATATATTAGAATTTTTCCAATCGATCTGTATTTGACTCAACTCGATTAGAAGAACAGGAGACTAATCAATATTTGAATATAAAGGGAAGCAGCAAGTAGTGGGCGGCTAAAAAATCGGGATTCTTTCCAGTACAGTATTGCACTGTACAAGAATTCACATAGACATAACCGCAGTCATGGTTACACATGAAAATACAACAAAGAAAGAGGGGTTTATTAAGCTATGATGAAAGGGCTTAAAAAATGGCGTTTATTCTCGTTATTAACAGTAATGACAGTATTCCTTTCAGCATGTGGTGAAGAGTATATCTCGACGCTTCGTCCATCTGGTCAAGTCGGTAAAGAGCAATTAAACATCTTATATTTATCCATAGCTATTATGGCATTAGTCGTTATTGTCGTATCGACAATTTATTTAGTTGCTTTCTTTAAATTCCGCCGTTCAAAAGTTGGCGAAGACCATATGCCGAAGCAAGTGGAAGGCAGCCATACTTTAGAGGTAGTTTGGACAGTTATTCCAATCATTTTATTACTAGTCTTAGCTGTTCCAACTTTGCACTATACGTATAAATTTTCGAATGTTGCTGCAATGGACGAAGTAGACGAAAGCGGTAACAATACAGCACTTACAGTAAATGTTACAGCAAAATTATACTGGTGGGAATTTGAGTATCCAAACCAAGGAATTATTACTGCACAGGAACTGGTTGTTCCTACTGGAGAAAAAGTATACTTCAACTTAATCGCATCTGATGTAAAGCACTCATTCTGGATTCCGGCTATTGGCGGAAAGATGGATACAAACGTTGATGGTATTAACAAATTCTATTTACAGTTTGATAGAGAATCAGCCGGTTTAAACGATGGTGAAGGCGTATTCTATGGTAAATGTGCGGAGTTATGTGGTCCTTCACATGCTTTAATGGACTTCAAAGTAAAAGCACTTGAGCCGGAAGCGTTTGACGCATGGGTTACAGCAATGCAGGCTACTGAAGGTGCCACAGCAGATAAAGAGTCATCTAATTTAGGTGAAGCGACATTTGCCAACTCTTGCTTAGGATGTCACGCAGTATCTGGAGTTGCAGGCAATGGATTGGGTCCTAACTTAACAACTTTCGGTGACCGTAACCGTGTTGCTGGTTTCATGGAACATACAGTAGAAAACACGGCAGACTGGATTTATGAACCTTCTAAATACAAACCAGGAAATACGATGCCGGATAAACTTGTGACAGAAGAAGAAGCACAGGCAATTGCAGACTATTTAATGTCATTATCAGTTGAAAAGTAATATTTACACATTAGAGAGAAACATTGAAGGAGGTTAAAGGTGTGAGCTCTGTTACACAGAAAAAGGGCTTTGGAGCACATGTATGGGACTATTTAACAACGGTCGATCATAAAAAGATCGCAATCATGTATTTAGCGGCCGGTACTCTGTTCTTCGCAATTGCAGGATTTGAAGCGTTACTGATGCGTATTCAATTAATGTTCCCTGAAAGTACATTCATTTCTGCAGGCCTATTTAACGAACTATTAACAATGCACGGCACAACGATGCTATTCTTAGCAGCAACACCAATAATATTTGCCTTTATGAATGCGGTCGTACCACTTCAAATTGGTGCACGTGACGTTGCATTCCCGTTCTTAAACTCATTAGGATTTTGGCTATTCTTTATTGGTGCAGTATTCCTACACCTTTCATTCTTTTTAGGTGGAGCGCCTGATGCAGGTTGGACTTCTTATGCATCATTATCTTTATATTCACCGGGCCATGGTATTGACTTCTATATTCTTGGTCTGCAAATCTCGGGTGCAGGTACGTTAATTTCAGGTATTAACTTCATCGTAACAATTATTACGATGCGTGCACCGGGTATGACGTTCATGCGTATGCCTTTATTCACTTGGACGACTTTAGTAGCAAGTTCACTAATTCTATTCGCATTCCCTCCGCTTACTGGTGGATTGTTCTTAATGCTAGTTGACCGTATGTTTGGGGCAAACTTCTTCGATCATACAATGGGTGGTAATACAATTATTTGGGAGCACTTATTCTGGATTTTCGGTCACCCTGAAGTATACATCTTAGTACTGCCGGCATTCGGTTTATTCTCGGAAATTATTCCGGTTTTTGCTCGTAAGCGTTTATTCGGATACTCATCAATGGTATTCGCTACAATTTTAATCGGTTTCTTAGGGTTCATGGTATGGGCCCACCACATGTTCACAGTTGGTTTAGGTGCAACTGCGAACGCAATTTTCGCTGTTGCTACAATGGCGATCGCTGTTCCGACAGGGATGAAAGTTTTCAACTGGATCCTTACAATTTGGGGCGGTTCGATTAAAGTAACAGTGCCGATGCTTTATGCACTTGGATTTATCCCATCATTCGTTGCTGGTGGGGTTACAGGGGTAATGCAGGCAACTGCACCACTTGACTATCAGCTGCATGATTCTTACTTTATCGTTGCTCACTTCCACTACGTAATCGTAGGTGGTATCGTAACAGGTTTATTCGGTTCAGCTCATTTCTACTGGCCAATTATGTTTAACCGTGCATTAAATCCTAAACTGGGAATGATTACTTTCTGGATGTTCTTTATCGGATTCCACTTAACGTTCTTCATCCAGCATTTCTTAGGATTAATGGGTATGCCACGTCGTGTATTCACTTACATGGAAGGTCAAGGTTGGGATTTATTCAACTTTATCTCGTCAATCGGTGCTATTATGATGGGAATCGGGGTAGTATTATTAGTAATCGATGCAATATTATCGATTAAATCGGAACCGGTTAACCGTCGTGATTACTGGGGCGATGGTCGTTCACTTGAGTGGGCGCTTGAAACACCGCTTCCATTTTATAACTTTAAACAAACACCACTTATTCGTGGTTATGATCCTTATTGGATTGAAAAAGAAGAAGGCAACAAAGAAGGTATGGTCTATGCCGAGCCATTAGGTGAAATCCATATGCCAAACAATTCAATCCTGCCGTTTATTATGTCAATCGGAATGATGATTGCTGCATTTGGTGCTCTATACAGCCCTTGGGGAGATCAAGTTCAGGCTGGTACAGCTACAGGTACAACACCTGCAATTTCTTTAGCATTGATTATTGGTGGTCTAGGGTTAACAATCGCATGTATGATCATTCGTTCGTTCAAAGACGATTTAGGATTCCACGTAACGGTTTCTGAAATTGAACAAGTAGAAGCGGATTTAGCTCACTACCGTGCAACAGGTAATAAAGGGGGTATCAAGTAATGGATATTAATCAAAAATTTACTCCACAAACTTGGCCGAAACACCCTGAACAAGCTACTATGGAAGGGAAAAACAAGTTAGTTGGACTTTGGATTTTCCTGGCATCGGATACAGTATTATTCGCGAGTGTATTTGCTACATATATCGCGCTTAAAGATAGCGGTCCGGCAGGGATGGAATTCGCGGCAAAGGATCTTTATGAATTACCGTTGGCGTTTGTGATGACAATGTTATTATTGACATCTTCATTAACTTCTGTATATGCAATGTACCATATGAGAAACTTTAACTATTCCGGTGTTCGTACTTGGATGGGGATTACAGTTTTATTAGGCTTAGGCTTCCTTGCATTGGAAATCTATGAATTCCAGCACTATGTACACATCGGGTTTGGTTATACACAATCGGCATTCTCTTCTGCGTTCTTTACGCTCGTAGGGATGCATGGTTTACACGTTATTATCGGTTTAGTCTGGATTACGGGATTAATCATCCGCAATAGTAGCCGTGGATTGAATTTATACAACGCACCGAAGTTCTTTGCAGCTTCACTTTACTGGCACTTCATTGACGTTGTATGGGTATTCATTTTCACAGTAGTCTATCTGATGGGAGTGGTTGGATAAAATGGGACACGATACTCATGTAGAAGTACGTACTCAGGCACAATTCGAATATGACAGAGAACATGCCAAAGCGCATATGCGTAAACAAGTAGTAAACTTTGCGATCATGATTTTCCTGACTTTTATCGCATTTGCCGCTGTACTGGCTGACTTTGCTCCAACATTTATCATTCCGATTATTTTATTATTGGCTGGAGTACAAGTAGTACTGCAACTTTATGCTTTTATGCACTTGGAAGATCGCACAACACATATGGTTGGTATAATTGAGTTCTTCATCTGGAGTGCAGCCTTCATCGCGTTCACGTTCTTCCTGGCGTTTACGACAATTATTTGGTGGGGTAATTAATCGCATAACAATCGACGTCCTTAGCAAATGCTGGGGACGTTTTTTGTTTTGAGGTATGCGTCTTAATTAGATAGGAAGGTTGACTTAGCTTCATATAAATAATGTACAGTCTAACCTATATAGAAAATACATGTTTGATTCAAGCAATTGTCATAGTTCTTTCATTGATGTTGGTGAAATTGCCATCTATAATAAAGTGAAAGTAAAATTAGTGTGGCTTTTCTTCATTTCCCATTAATTAGAAGAAGCACAAGCTAAAACCGTCTCGTACAGTGAAAACGTTTGTGTGACCAACATCGTGTTGACCCGAACCAATCTGGCTTTTACTACCCGTTAATGCGGGATAAAATTACTGATGTTTAAAGGAGCATGGTCATATGCCAATAAGTATATTTGGTTTTCAAGCATTATGGAGCCCATATTTATTCGGGTGTTTACTACTTGTAACAGCTTTCTATTTTTTAATGACTGTTACATGGCGAGAAAAGTTTAAATTGAGTGAACCGTTAAAGAAGAGTGAAGCAGCTTATTTTGTACTAGGAATCATTTCTTTTTATATAATTAAAGGATCTCCAATTGATTTGCTTGGTCATATTATGTTTACGATGCATATGACGCAAATGGCATTTTTATTATTATTAGTGCCGATATTCTTTATTAAAGGAATTCCATGGTGGGTTTGGAAAGTGGTTGTGGAAGCGCCGGTTATGCGAACGATTTTTAAAATTTTCACAAAACCTCTCGTTTCTATTATCGTCTTTATTGGCTTATTTTCGGTATACCATCTACCATCTGTATTTGACACGATTAAATTAAACGAAACATATCACCTGGCTTATACAGCGATTTTGTTTATCTCTGCTATTTTTATGTACTGGCCATTATTGAATAATGTTGATGGACAGCATGAAATGAAGAATATGACGAAATTGGCGTATATTGCCTCGAATGCAGTGTTAATAACACCAGCCTGTGCGCTTATTATTTTTGCTTCGAGCCCGATGTACGGTACATACAGTGATAGTGACATGTGGCTGAAGGCGATGGAATTATGTGTTCCTTCCTCTACACTATCAGGACTTACATTATCTGGTCCGGAATTGTTTTCAAGTATGGATTTATTGAGCGATCAGCAAGTTGGCGGCGTATTGATGAAAATAATTCAGGAAATTATATTTGGCGTTATTTTATTTAAAATTTTCCGTAAGTGGTGGAGTACAGAGCGTTCGAATCAGCAGGAAATTACAGATAATGCTTTAAAAGAGTTTCAAAATAGAACACAGTACTAATAAGATGTTAAACTGTGTACAAATGGAACAATCAACATAATAATGTTGTTCATATTGATAGATTAAGTAAGAATGGAGATTTTAAAATGAATTTACCTATATTACCCACAATAAGCACGACCTTTATTGTCCTTAGTGCAGTGCTCGTAGCAATTGGCTGGGTATTGATCGCAAAGAAAAATGTGGAAGCACATAGAAAAGTAATGTTGGCAGCTGGTGTTTCAGCATTGGCATTCTTTATCATTTATGTATCACGTACTGTGTTTATTGGTAATACGGCCTTCGGTGGACCGGATGAACTGAAAATATATTACACAATCTTTTTAGTTTTCCATATTACGTTAGCGACAGTTGGGGCAGTATTCGGTTTGACAAGTATAATTTCAGGTCTTAAATCCAATCTGAAATTACACCGCAAAATCGGTGCGATTACAAGTATTATTTGGTTCTTCGTAGCGATTACAGGGGTTATTGTATATTCACTGCTTTATGTTATTTATGAAGGCGGCGAAACGACGTCTGTCTTTAAAGCAATTTTAGGATTTTAAATTTGAAGGCTTCCTATACTTTGATATAGGGAGCTTTTTTGGCAAATAAAAAAAGCTGGGTTGGGTTGCCAGCTTTTAAAGGGATTAAATACCGTATGCTGATAGCTCTCTGCGGACATCTGCCAGTACTTTTTCACACTCTTTTACAAGATGTCCCGGGAATACCTCATCTGTGTATTCAACACCGTGTGGATAATAGTATTTTCCAATTGCAGGTTTGTTGATATTTAAAGTTGCATTATGTGCACCTACATCACCTGATACTGCATTACAAAAAACACGTAAATAAAAACGACCTTCACGTACATCATAGCAGCGGTCAAATGTCATTCGGTCATAGTCCCATGCACCATGGCACTCTAAACCGAATTTGCCCATTACTGTCGTTAAAACTTCTTGATCAACTTTAACATGTTCGAGTTGTGTGTTTTCAAAATACATTTCTATATCCTCCCTTTGCCTATCGTACATAAGTTTACGGTCAATTCTAATAATAGAACAAAATGGTAATTGATGCAATGACAACATTGTGTCATAGTGTCCAAAATTGGTATAATTATACTACCTAAAATAATGGTGGAGGATTTTAATGAAAGTTTTATTTCGCATATTAATTATTGCAACTTGTATCGGGATTGTCATTTATTATTCAAATGAGGAATCCTCTCAAACAGAATTATTGGAAGGGCCGCCGAGCATTACAAAACCGGTAGTCGAACCGGAACATTCCATGCCGGCCGAACAGTATCTTCCGCGTCCAGCTACAGGTATTTCTACATTAATAGGAAAAACATCGAAGGAAGTATTGGAAACATACAGTACTCCGAAACGAATTGATCCATCGGAATATGGGTATGAATGGTGGATTTACGATACAGACAATGGACTGTTAATGATCAGTATGAAGGAAAATCGGGTAAATCAGATTTATACAAATAATAGCAAATTTGATATAGCACCGTTTGTAATTGGAGAGCCATTGGACGATATTTATCGTACGACAGTATTGGGGCAGGAAATAACAGTTGAACTTAAGGAGAATATTTATATATTTGCAATGAATGAACAAGATTTACATGATCGCATTCTAGTAAAATATGATAATCTGTATGCGCAATTATACATAGATCAAGAAACGAATCAATTATACAGTGTCCGTTTTCTAGATGGGGAAACACTCGTATTACATAAGCCGTATGAAATGCAGTTTATAGGGGAGCTCTTTGAAGCAAGTACCCCGTCAAGCTATATGCAAATTGATATTAATTTGGCGAACCGGAGACAATTGACGGATTTGGCGAATTCCTTGCGTGTGCAATATGGATTGCCTGCTTTACTCCCTTTAGATACGCTCGCTTCTTTGGCGGATTATAATAGTGAACATATGTTTTTAGGAATGATGGATTCACAAGTGACAGATGATGAATATAAAATTGAAGACCAGTTGAATGAAGTGCAGCAGGGGTATGAGCAGCACGGTGTCAATGTGGCAACAAATTATAAAGATGCCATTGAGGTAATCCATGGCTGGATGAACTCGAAAGAACATCGCACATTGTTAACGGATGAGGAATTTACGCATATCGGTTCAGGAGCATTTATGAATTACTATACACAGCTGTATGTGAAACAAAAGTAAAAATAAATTAAAAATTAAACGCTGCGATATGTAGCGTTTTTTTTTTGTCTTCATAAAGTATGGTAAGGAGTGAAACCGTGCAAATTGGAGAATTGATTAAAGATTGGCCGTGCACTATGAAGGGCTCCATTAGAGTGGAAATAAAACGAGTGGAAGACGATGCGAATCTTATTTTACCTGGAGATGCTTTTATCGCCAGGAAGGGAAATAAGTCGAGTGGTATTTCGTATATTGATAGCGCTTTGGAGAAGGGCGCAGCAGCCATTGTAGTAGATGATGAAAATTACTTTAATGAAGCCGATTTACCTGTACCGATTATTTGGGTACCGAATTGTTTGAGTTTTATTGCTTATGCGAGTGCAAAAATCTATAATTTCCCCGCAGAAGCATTAACCGTGATTGCGGTAACAGGCACAAACGGTAAAACAACTGTTACGCATTTTATCGGACAAATTTTAAACCAGTTGGATAAGCGCACTATGGTAATCGGTACGAACGGTGTTTTTATCGACCAGGAAAAATGCTATCCGGAAATGGAAGCATTGACAACATTACAGGCGAAAAATATTCAATTTTTGTTTAAAGAAGCAATCCGTCTTGATGTACCTTACGTTGTACTGGAAGCTTCGTCCATTGGTCTGGAAAAGCACCGTCTGGATCATTGTGATATTGATATCGGTATTTTCTTGAATGTGACAGAAGATCACATTGAAGACCATGGTAGTTTTGAACGCTACAAACTATCCAAACAGATTTTATCGACCTTGGCGAAAAAAAATATTATAAACAGTGATGACAGTGTTTGTCGTTCAATTGGTTTAGCGACAAAAGGCAAGCGTATTTTTTTCGGCAAGGGGAGCCATGTCGACTACTTTTTCCAAACGCTAGTTGACGGACCAGCATCAACGACTTGTTGTATTCAGCATAAAAAAGAGAAGCATATAGTGAACATCCCGTTAGTGGGTGACTATCAATGCAGCAACGTGCTTGCAGCGATAAGCTGTGTTGCACAGCTTGATTTTCCGTTAAGTGATATATGCAATACAATCGGAAATTTAGTATTGCCTGAAGGTCGGTTTGAGCATGTGAAAAACCAGTTAGGCTTATCGATCGTCGTCGATTATGCGCATACGCCGGATGCGATGAAAATGATTTTGCAAACATTAAAAAAACATACAAAGCGCCGGTTAATTGTAATGTTTAGCTGCGGTGGGAATCGAGACAAGGCAAAACGACCGAAAATGGGAATGATCGCATCAATTTATGCGGATTATATTATTTTAACGACAGATAATGCGCGCAATGAAAGTCCGCAGCAGATCAATAAACAGATTCGGGAAGGCTTTTCTTCTTCACAGGAGTATATTGAGTGTCTCAACCGAAAAGAAGCGATTGAGCATGCGCTTAATTATGCGGAAGAAGGCGATACAATTGTACTGCTAGGAAAAGGTCATGAAAAAACACAGCAAATTGGAGATAAACAAAAATACTTTTCCGATTTAGTATTTGTTCGGGAAATGGTAAGACAATTGGAAAAACGTCGGTTGAACAATCATTGATTTTCCCTTCAATTCTGTTATGATAAAGTGAGATTGGAGGAATAAACAATGCTCATGACTTCTGATTGGGTTTTTATTTTAGACGAGGTCGATGAATTAAATGCGATGATCCTTTCCTCTGAGCAAGCCGAAAACCTTCGTCTTGCGAAAAAGGCAGTCTACGAGGATGCGGAATTAAGCGCACAAATTATGGCCTTTCAACGATTAAAAGACCAATATGAGGATGTACAACGCTTTGGCAAATATCATCCTGATTACAATATAATTATGAAAAAAATTCGAACAGAAAAGCGTCTGATCGATATGAATGAACAAATTGCGGCACTTAAAGTTGCGGAAAATGATTTTCAGGATTTACTTGATGAAATCAGCCTGCTTATCGGCCATTCCGTTTCGGAAGCTGTAAAAGTTCCGGTAAGCAATCCGTTTTTTGCAAGCAGTTCTTCTTGTGGCGGCGGATGCGGTACAGGCGGCGGTTGTTCGTGTTCAGCTTAATGTAATAAAAAAGCTCCCGAAAATTTCGGGAGCTTTATTTGTTATTGCGATACTTTTTGGATGAGTACTTCTGCGACATCGGGACGGTTTGTCACGATTCCCATTGCCCCTTGTCGGATGACACGGTTCATTGTTACGAGATCATCAATGTCGCTGTAAATTGTCGGTACATTAAGTTCCGATAAAAACTTAACAAAGCGCGGTGAATCATAATTGAAAACACCTTGTTTTAATGGAACGATAAACAAGTCCACTTTTGGGTGGTACAAATGACCGAATTGACTTGTAAATGAAGTCATTGCCTTTTTAATATCGCCTTCACCGGCACCAAGAGCGATGCGGTTTTGTGCATATAAGTTGAAGCGGTCGATTTGTTCGCTATACGGACTTGTAACGATTACCTGGTATTGAATATTCAATTCTTCGATTAAACGCCATAGTTTAGAAGGCATTAAACTACCTTCATATGTGTCTGGGCTATCTTGAATGTTTACGATAAATAGTTTATCCGGATAAGTTTCGATTAATTGGCGTAATGTCACGGCCAGTATATGCTGTTCTCTGTAAGGGAAAGCACCTTCTAAATCTTCAAAGTTATAGCCGATATTGAGTTCTTTTAATTGTTCAAATGTAAAGTCTTTAATAAAGCCAGAGCCATTTGTTGTGCGGTCTACCGTTGCATCATGAAAAGCGATAATTTCTTCATCTTTTGAAAGGCGGACACTTACTGTAAAGCCATCCACACCGATTTCCGCTGCTCGTTCAAAAGCAAGTAACGAATGTTCAGGTGCCAGACCCGCGCCTCCATGTTGTGCGATAATAATTGGACGTTCAAATTGTAATGCTTCTTTTGATTCACGTTTTTGCGGCTTTGAAATCGCTTTTGTTCCTGCCCATGCCGCCGCACTAGCCGCCGCGATTGCTAAAGCTACTTTTGTTTTCTTACCCATTAAATTCGTCCTCCTCTAACCGTACATTGTTTCGTTGAAAGCTATGTGCAATAAATGAGTTTAAAAAGCTTAAAATAGTATGAAGTGTATATCTCACTCTACTATTTTTCATTATAACGGAAAAGAAGTGTAACTGTCTAAACTCTGTTGCTAACAATTTGCACATTTGGTATGCTTTTAGTGAAAAAGACGGCTTGAAACTGAGGGAATTTACAGGAATTTGTTGCATGATTTAGCTGAATATAAATTTTTTTATGAAGAAACGGGGAGTTTTCCATGAATGAAAGACAAGGTTTAATTATATACGTTCATCAATTAAAACATGCGAAGTCGTTAAGAAAGTATGGTCACGTAAATTTCATCTCCAGGAGATTAAAATATGTTGTGATTTATTGTAATCGAGACGAAATCGAAACGTTGAAAAATAAAATACAACGCCTTCCATTTGTGAAAGACGTTGTAGAATCATACCGTCCATTTGTTAAAAATGAATTTGAAAATGCAAAGCCGGATAAAGCAAAAGAGTATGATTATAAAATAGGTTTATAATTTTTACTTATTGCATCGGTGGTATGTAACGATTTAATCTCAAAATACCAATTAAGTATTGATAATATTGATTTTTTTCCGAAAAAACAGATGAGTGTTTAATTTCAAGAATGTTTTCTTGCTGCTTAACATCTTGAATCGTTTGTTTAAATATCTCAATTCGCTTTGACAGTTTTTCCTCGCTATATGGAATCCCTTCGCGGCAAATATATATTGGCATGAATTTGCTTTCACCTGATGGTTTAAAAGCCACGGCTAGTGAAGCGACTGAATTGCCATCATGAGTTGCAGTGAAAATAAATGCGTTATGGAATCGATGCTCATTTGTTTTGACCAGTTCGCAAAGCTCATATATATCGCCATAGCCTTGACCGAGTTCGATAAATTGTTGAATCATTTTTTTTTTAGCACATCCTTTCTTTATAATAGTAACATGATGCAGGAGGTCAGGCACTTGAAAATTGCCGTTAGTATTTTTTCATTTTTAACGATACTAATCGGAACTATACTTTTTATGCAGTTCCAAGTTTATTCGGATAAAGTGGACTCGACTGAAAAAGGCTATCGTTATTCTCAGGAAATTGAAATTATGTACCGGGGCGAAAGTTTGGATATTCGCCAGCACTTTAAAAATTTGCCGAATGAAGAACTGACGATTGAATGGCCGAAAGCTTCCATTAATCCTGATTGTTTTATAGAAAATGAACATAGCTGTGCACGTTTAAGTGAAGACTCCAATAAGTTTAAAGCCGGAGAAACAAGGGCACAATCGATTTCCTATGTCATTCCTTTAAAGGACGGCTTACAATCCCGTAAGCTTATGAAAAATGTCTTTGCTACATTAAAAAATGGGGATGTTCAGTTCTCAACGGTGCATATTTCCACTGAAAAAGAAGTAAAAGGGCAGTGGGTAACAGGTTTGCCGTTAATCGGTGAGCAAAAATTGTCACTCGTCAACTATTCGATGTTTAGTGGGGAAGGCCCGGTAAAAGATCTGTTTTGGCAAGATGGGGACTTTGCGCTGCAAAATGAAGTGGGCGTTGTCTCCATTTATTCAAGAACTCCATTAAAAGCTGCATTTTATGAAAAGCTTGAAAAAGTCAACTTCTTAAGCGATGAACATCTTGCAATTATTAACGGTACAAATATAGATGGTGTCGATGGGTTCCGTATGCTATTTGTGCCGAATGTAACAGTGGCAAAGGTGCAGCAGAATGTCCTGATTACACAACTGGAAGCAGTCTATGATTTTGGTGACAGCCCGCATTGGCTGAAAGAATTAATGGCATCATTTTTGACGGGTACTGTATTTGGTGGAGAGAAAACAAAAGAAGTCGCTGCAACAATTACCGCCCAATTAACGGACTCACAACTGACAGAGTGGCGAGAACGACTACAGGCATTGGAAGGTAAAAAGATTAGTGGAGAACTGCTCGACAGGGAGCTGTCTGAAGTATTGGGAGCTTCTACAAAATATATTTCAATGAATGCACAATCAGAAAAGTCCTATCCGTTTTTATATAATGACCCGCGAGATCTTTACGTCAATTCGGAAAAGCAGACTGCCGTTCAAGTGGTATTAAAAGATGGCGAAGTATTGTACGGGGCAGATTTGCTTCTGGAATCGATCGGTTATGATGTAAGTATAGGAGAACATGGGTATTATGTAGTAAGTGAAACGCGTGAATTCAGATTCCCGCATGAACCTGGTTTTTATGTATTTAATCAGAGACGCTATGACACGGTATCATTACCGGTTAAACAAGTTGCGGGCCAATATTTCATTGAGGAATCGTGGTTACAGCGTTTGTTTATAGTTGAAATTGAGAAGACGGAAGACCGAATTAATATTTCGGCTCCTTAAAAAAATTACGGACACGATTTAGTAGGAAAGTTTGGTGAAAATCATGCGCGTTGTTGCAGGAGACAGAAAAGGGATGCCTTTAAAGGCGATTACAGGAAATACAACACGGCCGACAACAGATAAAGTAAAGGAATCCATTTTTAATATGATTGGGCCATTCTTTAATGGCGGGTTGGCTGTTGATTTATTTGCCGGGAGTGGCGGGCTAGGTATCGAAACATTAAGTCGCGGTGCAGATCATGCGCTGTTTATCGAGAAAGATGCCCGTGCTTTCCAAGTGCTTCAGGAAAATATAAAAAAATGCCGTTATGAGGATGCATCTGAACTTTTCCGGACAGACGCGACGCGTGCGGTGAAGGCATTATTGAAAAGAGATATTGTCATTGACTATCTATTTTTAGATCCGCCTTATCACAAAAAAGAATATTATGATTTAGTGGAAACGCTTGTTGAAGGCGGGAAGTTGGCGCATGATGCAATCATTATGTGCGAACACTCAACTGAAGTCACATTGCCGGAAAACTACGGCCGCTTTAACCTAGTGAGACAAGAAGAATACGGCAGTACGATCATTTCTATTTATCGTCATGAAGAGGAAGAGGGAGAAATCGTTTGACAGAAAAAATCGCAGTAGTACCTGGAAGTTTTGACCCGATTACGAATGGTCATATTGATATCATTCGTCGGGCAGCCGATGTTTTTGACACAGTATATGTCGCAGTATTAAATAACTCAGCTAAAAAACCATTGTTTACAATTGAAGAGCGCACAGCCTTAATTAAAGAAGTGACAAAAGATTTACCGAATATTCGAATCGAAACTTCTTCGGGACTGCTGATCGATTATGCCCGTGAAAAGAAAGCGAAAGCCATTGTACGTGGTTTACGCGCAGTTTCCGACTTTGAATATGAAATGCAGATTACTTCGATGAACCGAGTGCTTGATGAAAATATTGAAACATTTTTCATTATGTCAAAAAATCAGTATTCATTCTTAAGTTCAAGCATTGTTAAGGAAGTAGCCAAATACGGCGGAAAAGTAAGTGAACTCGTACCATCTCTTGTTGAACAAGCACTAAACGAAAAATTCGCTAAATAGTAAAAGAGCTTCTGTGAAGGATAACGTCCCCACACAGAAGCTCTTTTTGTATTCACAATGGAGCCGTATCCGCAGAAATCAACGGACTTCATTTAAAAAACTTATAAAAACAACAGGAAAAATAATATTGGGATGACAATGCTGTAAACAACACGTGTGAAAATATACGGACGAATCGCAATATTGGCTGATCGGGCAATTACAATTACTTGCAGGTGAATACTTAAACTCTGAGTTGTCAAAAATACGACAGTGAAAAATATGAGCATGTCGCCATATAGTTGCTGATGTAGCAAATGTAACCCGTTCGTCACCTCAAGAAAGCTGGCAATTCCAATTTCTAAATAGGTAGGAATTGATTTGAAAACCACTTCGACACTATGTAGAAACACTTGGTAAATCGTCGTAAAAAAAATGATCGTTGTTGCTACAATCAATATTGTAGGGGCACTTTCCTTAATGCTTGACGTAAATGGTGTCGGGTCTTTAGGTGCTTTATGGACTTCTTTTGACAGCGGAGGAGAAAATTTATATACGGCAATCAGTAAAATGAATGAAAAGCTATGTAATAAAATTAAATATTGCCAGCTGAATGTTGTGGAATTTAATAAATCGCTTCCGACAAAGCCGAATAAAAAAAGCGGGCTTGGACAATGGCAAATGCCGAGCAAATAGGCGGCTTGCTGCTTTGTAATCGAATTACGTTTCACGAGTTGCGTAATTGTAGCAGCACCTGTCGGATACCCCCCGATGGCACTAATTCCGTAAGTTTGTAAAAAAACGATAAAGGGTGAATTATTATAAGAATGCGTCAATTTTAAAAGCCATGTCGTCAATACTAAATACGGCAGTAAATATGGAAATAAAGCTTCCATAAATAGCGATACACCAATGTCTGCACCTACATGTGTCATTTCCGGAAAAAATAATAATAAACTAATTAATGTAATACATAAAAGGATTGTCCAAATATTTTTCATCCTTTTCAATATTTTGTCATTCGCTCGTTCAAATGCTACACTAATTGTATGCAATTAAAGTTTAAATTAGTATTTCAACTAATCGGCAAGTAATTTTTAAGGAACGAATTTTGACATAAAACCGTCTTATAATTTGTTGGTAGCTGACAAAAATTAGTCCTGATACAATTACGCCAATGCGAAATCGATTAATTATAGAGGAGTCTAAATAAATGGGGAATAAAGGGAAAATAGCATTTGGCCTGTTTCTAATTATATTAATGGGTTTGTCTTTCTATAGGTTGGATTATTATATTACAAAACCAGGTGGTACATATAATGTAAGCGAATTTTTGGCGATTCAAAATGGGGACCAGGACGATGAAGGTTCATTTTATATGACGACCGTTGCGATGGGGCAGGCAACTCCGTTAACTTATGCAATGGCAGCCGTCGCGGATTATTATGATATTGTAAAATTAACAGATGTACGCCAAGAGGAAGAAGATGACGAAGAATATAATGTTCGCCAATTGAAATATATGACGGACTCCCAATTTAATGCAACGTATGTAGCGTTCAACCGTGCAGGGCTTGAATATCAAGTGACGTACAAAGGACTCTATGTATTGAATGTGCTTGCAGATGGCGCCGCAGACGGACAGTTAAAGCCGGGAGATGAAATTGTGGAAGTGGATAATGAACGTATTGATAGTTTGGACACGTTTCTTACTCTCATTACGCCGAAAGTAAAGGGAGATAAAATTAATCTAGTTGTAAAACGTGATGGAAAACTTATTGACGAAACGTTGGAGATTAAAGAAATACCAGGTTCTGAAGGACGTATTGGTATCGGTATCACTTATTCAGAAAGCAAATCAATCAAAACCGATCCGAAAGTGACTGTCAAAACAGAAGATATTGGCGGACCTTCTGCCGGGTTAATGTTTACATTAGAGCTGTTAAATCAGCTGATCGATGAAGATTTAACAAAAGGCTATGAAATTGCAGGTACCGGTGAAATGTTGGAGGATGGAACGGTAGGTCGAATTGGCGGTATAGAGAAAAAAGTTGTTTCTGCGGATAAAGAAGGCGTCGATATTTTCTTTGCACCTGATGACGAAATAACAAAAGAAATGCTTGAGTATAACCCAAGCATTACTTCAAATTATGAGGTGGCAGCCCAAACAGCAAAAGCCATTGATTCCGACATGAAAGTTATTCCTGTTAAAACAATTGATGATGCTCTGAATTATTTAAATCAACTACAACCGAAAAATTAATAGCGAATAGGCGGAGTTTTATAATCTTCGTCTATTTTTTTATTTGAAAATTGCTGTATGCCTAATTGGTACATTTGAGTTGCGTGCAAATCGATGGCCAATATAGGATCACTGACAGCTGCAACCCGGCTGATGAGCGGCATTGAAAGGGACTTTTTAATACTTGAAATATATTGCTGACCAGCTGATGTCATGCCCAATATCCGAATATATGTAGGGCTTGAATAGGCATGTAACTGTTCTTTCGTGACTCCAGTATAAATATGTGTCAGCATTCGCTGGAGTCTTGTCCATGTATAGCGTTTCGATTTCAACGCATTCATAAACTCCTCAAAGTCCAAGCTCGTTCTCGCATATTTAATAAGTGAGTTTTCAAGCCCTTCTGATACGTCTGCATACTGTTTTAACTGCTGTGGGGTATGTCTTGAAATAGCATACTGTAAAAGTGGCCAAAAGCCTTCCCAGCTTGCAAAACGACCATGTTCTTCCTGCCAGTGTCCAAGTTGATCAATACTCGGCTCGGGTAAAAATTGTGTAACCTGCTCGAGAGACTTACCGCTGAATAATGCCTGGCGGATCCCGGTAGCACTGGCAATTTCGCTGTCTGTATCTATCGCATCATGATATCCTGCAGCAATTCGCTGAATGGTAGCTGGTCTCATAACTGTCTGTAGCTTCTCAATTGCTTCGACGTAATGGAAGCCTAGTATATTATTTGGTTGCCCTAAATCAATGTATGCATTCGGGGAAAGTTGTTTAAGCTGTTCATATGCCGTAAAAAGAGCTTGCGGATAGCTTTTGCCTTGCTGAATTGTTTCTTTAATAATGGAGTTGTAGAGTGTACGGTTGCTTTCTATTAAGTGATAAGTGTTGAGAAACGGCGTGATGGTTCCTTGTTCGCTCCCAAATGCTAATGTAGTACATTGCATTGCTTCCAATAGTTGGACAGCACCTGAAGCAAAACTAGTTGCCTGAGCAGTGCTGAAAATATAAGGAAGTTCGATTACGACGTCAACTCCGCTTGCGAGTGCCATCTTTGTCCGGTGCCATTTGTCGACGAGTGCTGGCTCTCCTCGCTGTAAAAATTGACCGCTCATAACAGCAACCGCAACATCACTGTTCGTAGTGCGTTTTGCTTCGTTTACGTGATGCAGATGGCCATTGTGAAATGGATTATATTCAACAACTATACCGACGGCTTGCATAAACTTCCCCCTTACGCTAAAATAGTTTTTTGTTCGCATCAATACGTTCGAAATGAATGTATCTTTGCAATATGTTAGAATTAATTTGATTATAAGCACGTTTTGTAATAGTGACAAGAAATTATCTTGACATCTTTTTTTATGGGCTATATAATAAACAGTGTTGTCTCGAGGTGATTAACGAATGAAATGGTCAATTCATCAATTATCAAAGTTTCGAAAAGACGGAATGCCGATTGATACAGTTGTTCAATTGGATGAAGTAAAAAATCGTAACACCGATATACGTAACGTTTCACCCGTTCATGTAAAAGGGCTTTGTACTTTTGGTGCATCGCAAATGACTTGTCAATTAACGATTAGCACTACATTAACGCTTCCATGTGCACGCACGTGGGAAGATGTTGAATATCCTGTGAACATCGAAACAGTAGAAGTTTTCAGTTGGGTCGATGAAGAAAATCGCGGGGATGTTGAGGGCGATATCCATTATGTTGATGGAGACGTTGTTGATATGAAACCAGTCCTGGAGGAATTAATTCTTCTTGAAGTGCCGATGCAAGTATTCAAAGAGAATACCGAAGGACAAGTGCAAGGCGGTAAAGGCTGGAACTATTCAACGGATGAAGATGTAGAAAAAGCTAAGGAAGTTGACGAACCAAAATTGGATCCAAGACTGGCTGCTTTAGCTAAGTATTTTGATCAAACAGATGAATAAATATCTGTAAGGAGGTGCCATCAATGGCTGTACCATTTAGAAGAACTTCTAAAACTGCAAAAAGAAAGCGTCGTACGCATTTCAAACTATCTGTACCTGGTATGGTAGCTTGCCCAAACTGTGGAGAAGCTAAACTATCTCACCGTGTTTGCAAAGCTTGCGGACAATACAAAGGTAAAGAAGTAGTAGCGAAATAATTCAGTATTTACGCTATATAAAGACTAGTTAAGAGACCATGGCTCTTAACTAGTCTTTTTTCTGTTTTTACCTAGAAGCATTGTCAAAACAATAGCACTCAACTATTATTAGAATAGTTTGATATATCGAAATAATTACTAAAGGGGATGGGCAAATGGATTACTTAATTCAGAATGAAAATGGGATTCTAACATTTACGATTAATCGCGAAGAAAAAAGAAATGCTATAAACTATGCGGTGATGGATGGTTTAAAGGAAGTTATTACATACATAAAAGAACATAATGATGTGCGTTTCTTAGTTATTACAGGTGCCGGTGAAAAATCATTTTGTTCGGGCGGGGACTTGTCAGAGTTTCATAGTTTGGAAACGGAAGAAGAAGCGTTTGGTATGCTGAGTAAAATGGGGAATATTCTATATGATTTAGCGACATTGCCTGTACCGACAATTGCTTTAATAAATGGAACGGCTGTAGGAGGAGGTTGTGAAATTGCGACAGCTTGCGATTTCCGGCTGATTTCCTCACATGCAAAAGCCGGCTTCATCCAAGGAACGCTGGCGATTACGTCTGGATGGGGTGGAGGAACTTATTTGTTTGAGCGTGGGCTGCGCCATGACCGTGCATTAAAAATGCTCGTAGACGCAAAGCCATATGACGCGCAAACGTTATATGAGATCGGTTGGGCGATGCGTGTGTATATTGAAGGGACGAAAGAGCAGGCTCTTGCAGAATTTATTGAGCATATGGCAAAGATCCATCCTTCTGTCCACCAGGCATATAAAGAAATTGAATTAAGAAAATGGCGTGAGCGCAATATGCACGAGCGAGTGATGGAAGAAATCCGACTATGTGCAAAGCTGTGGGAATCCGAAGCTCACCATAAAGCAGTACAGAACTTCCTCGAGAAGAAAAAGTAATCCGTTAACAGATTGCTTGGTTAATAATTTATATGAAGTCCGTTGTTTGGAATGGCGGAAGATGGAGTGAATGCTAAAATTGTCACGTCCTGTGATAATGCATTCGTGACAAACATCATGTTGGCCTCTGACCCGCAATAAAAATTAATTCCCCTAGTTACGATGAAAACTATTTTTCTCGTAACTTTTTTTGTTTTTAAGTCTATTTTGTTCATCATGGCATATAGTAGTAAAAAATATGAGGTGGTGCAACTGTGGAGCAAAAAAGAAGGAAAGATCAATGGACAATTGCAGACGATGAAAAGTTAGCTGAAATTGTGATTCAAACAGTTCAAAACGGACGTACACAACTAGAAGCTTTTGAGCAGGCAGCACAAGAATTAAACCGGACGAAGCAAGCTTGCGGCTTTCGCTGGAATAAAACATTGCGAGCGCAGTATGGACAGGTTTTGAACAGCGTCAGAAAGCGCCCGAAACAGTTAATGCGCAGTCACTTAAAGTTGGCGTTATCTAGTTTTGAAGAATTGACAGAAGCATATAACGAACTAGAAATGAAATATTCGGAATTGCAATCAGAGTACGACAAAATTACGAAGTGGTTACATCAAGGTGTTGCCTTAACAAAAGGGAAACCGAGTTAAAGAAAAACGAACTATAAATAGAAATAAAATAATTTTTCGAGAAAATAATTGTAATTAATTTTAAGGCTACTTACAATAGAAGTAGAAACATAGCGCGAGTAGCGCAAATATCTTCTAACAAGGGGGCCTTTTGCATGGCAGAAGTAAAAGCACAGATGGCAGGGACAGTATTCGAGGTAAGTGTTAAAGAAGGGGACAGTGTGACAAAAGGGCAAACACTCATCATTTTGGAATCGATGAAAATGGAAATTCCACATGAGGCAGAAGCGGATGGAACAGTAGCAAAAATTACTGTTGCTGAAGGAGATTTTGTTGAAGAGAATGATATTTTAGTAGAATTAGCTTAAGTGATGGAGGAAAGATAATGACACAGCCTACTTATAACGAACACTTACAGCAGAAAATAGAAGAAATATACGCAGGCGGGCAACCAAAATATCACGAAAAGTTAAAAGAAACGAATAAACTTTTTGTCCGTGATCGCTTGAAACAATTATTTGATGATGGAGTTTATGAGGAAGATGCCCGTTTTGCAAATTGTGAGGCCGGAGATTTGCCTGCAGATGGAGTTGTAACAGCTATTGGGCAAATTGATGGGCAAACCGTTTGCGTTATGGCAAATGACTCTACTATCAAGGCTGGATCATGGGGTTCGCGAACAGTTGAAAAAATAATCCGTATTCAAGAAACTGCGGAGAAGATGCAAGTGCCAATGCTATACTTAGTCGATTCTGCAGGGGCACGCATTACAGATCAGCTCGAAATGTTCCCTGGGCGACGCGGGGCAGGCCGTATTTTTCATAATCAAGTACGTATGAGCGGAATGATTCCTCAAATATGTATTTTATTCGGTCCATCTGCTGCAGGAGGAGCCTATATTCCGGCCTTTTGTGACATCGTTATAATGGTGGACGGAAATGCTTCAATGTACTTAGGATCACCGAGAATGGCTGAAAAAGTAATTGGTGAAAAGGTTTCACTCGAAGAAATGGGCGGAGCGCGTATGCACTGTACCGTTAGCGGCTGCGGAGATGTATTGGCTGCAAACGAGGAAGAGGCAATTCGCGAAGCGAGGCGTTATATCAGTTATTTCCCTGCAAACTTTGCGGAATTCCCGCCGATTGATGAAATAAAAGCACCGAAAAGCGGGAGAACACTGGAAGAGATTATTCCGGAAAATCAAAATGCGCCATTTGATATGTATGAATGTATCGAACAGCTGATTGATGAAGACAGCTTCTTTGAAATTAAAAAGCTTTTCGCTTCTGAACTGATAACAGGGCTAGCCCGCATCGATGGGCAAGTAGTAGGGATTATCGCCAATCAGCCGAAAGTAAAAGGCGGCGTATTGTTTATCGATTCTGCCGACAAAGCAGCGAAGTTCATAACGCTTTGTGATGCATTCTCGATTCCGCTGTTATTTTTAGCGGATGTACCGGGCTTTATGATCGGTACAAAAGTAGAGAAGGCGGGCATTATACGACATGGGGCAAAATTTATATCGGCGATGAGTTCAGCGACAGTGCCGAAAATTTCGGTTATCGTTCGTAAAGCTTATGGAGCTGGTCTTTATGCGATGTGCGGACCGGCATTTGAACCGGATGCAGTCATTGCATTGCCAACTGCCCAAATTGCGGTTATGGGTCCTGAAGCGGCTGTAAATGCTGTTTATTCAAATAAAATCGAGGCGATTGAAGATCCGAAAGAGCGAATGCAGTTTGTCAAACAAAAAATCGAAGAATATAAGGAAGAGATCGATTTATACAAATTGGCTTCTGAAATGGTAATTGATGATATTGTCGCACCAAATCAACTGCGACATACATTAATTCAACGCTTTAATTACTATAATTCGAAACAAATTGTCTTACCATATCGAAAACATCCGGTATATCCAGTATAATAAATTTAGCTAAAGGTCTGTCTTGAAGGCAGACCTTTTTAATTCGAAATAAATTTGAGGTATAATATAATGCGAATTGAAATCATTGGGGCAGGTGCAGTTGGTTTATTAGTAGCAAGCTATTTTGCTGAAAAGAATATGGATGTGTATATTGTCGGGAAACCTGCAGAAAAAACAGTATTTAAAAACATCCATATTGCTAGGACAAACTTGAATCAATCTGTTACGACCGTCAACGTTAAATATATTTCGGCACTTTCAAATGAAGCGAATTTAATCATTGTAGCTGTAAAATATGGACAACTTCATGAAGTGTATGCAAGTATGGAGCGTGTAAAGGAATCTATTCCATTATTATTTTTGCAAAATGGCTTAGCACATTATGAGGAAGCACTTGCATTAAATAAAGCCCATATTGCATTTAGTTCGATTCAATTCGGGGCTCTTAAACTGTCGCAGTATCATGTCGCCCATAAAGGGGAAGGTGTGATGAAAGTTGCTGTAGCAAAGGGAGATCGCAGCAAGTTTGATTTCCTGAACGAACTTTCATCGTCAGGACTGCCGATTGTATTTGAACAGAATGCCGAAACGATGCTGATGGAGAAAGCGCTGCTGAATTGTTTTATCAATCCGTTAACCGCGATTTTGCAAGTGAAAAATGGGCAGCTAATTACACAGAGCTATACTTTGCAATTATTGAATAATTTATATAACGAACTCATGACGGCATTTCCGCAATTTAAAGAATCGTTCCACTTTGAACAAGTTGTTGCACTTTGTGAAAGGACAGCAGAAAATACATCTTCTATGCTGGCGGATCGTCTCGCAAACCGCAAAACCGAAATTGATACTATAGCTGGAACGATTTTGAAAAAAGCGGAGCAAAATGAGAAAGAATTACCTGTGTTACAAACACTTTATCATCTAGTGAAAGCATTTGAAGAGAGCGGTGAACAACTGTGATATTATTTTTTCAATATTTAGTGGCAACAATTATTGTATGTCCGATTATTGCTTTTATCACTGTGCTGCTCCTATGCCGTAAGCTTCGAATAAAAAAACATAAAGCGATTGGCTTGGCAGCGGATATTACAACATTTCTTTTGTTTTTTTCGATACCAATTGCGTTACAAGGACTATGGAATATTGGTATATTAATGCCGATGCTAATTGTCGTACTCGTAATTGCGATTGTTTTTACATATTTTGATTGGCGAACGAAAAAAGAAATTGAAGTAAAGCCACTACTGAAAAAAGTTTGGCGCTTTTACTTTTTATTGTTCAGCATCACTTATTTTATAATTTGGATTGTTGGAATTACCCATTCAGTTATGATGTTTATGATGGTTGATTAGGTGGCTAAACTTTTCTTTTACTGTAAACTAGTATCCGGAGAAAAATAAAGCAACGCAGTGATAAAAGTAATTTTCAAAATTGAGTAAAGAGAAGTAGAGGAGAATTTTCATGGAGCTAGAACAAATAAATTCACCAGTAACGAATAAGCTATTAGCGGACTATTGGTCGGGGAATGCCGATATCCATTCGTTTTTTGAATATAAATATAATGAGGGAGCTTTTGATCAACGATTTGCGTATTTAAAAAATCGTACGTATCGTTCAAAAGAGCTGGCTCAAGTTATACGCAGTTATATGGAACAGTATGGCATCTCGGAAAAAACGGCGCATCATATAGATGAGCTTGAGCAAGGTGCTGTAGTTGTAGTAGGTGGTCAGCAAGCTGGTTTGCTGACAGGTCCTCTCTATTCTGTTCATAAAGCGATTACGGTTATTCTGCTGGCAGAACAACAAAGAAAAATATTAAATGCACCGGTCGTACCAATGTTTTGGATCGCGGGTGAAGATCACGATATAGAAGAGATTAATCATACGTATACAATGGCAAACGGCGAAGTGAAAAAACGTGGTTACAGTGAACGTTCTAAGCTGAAGAAAATGGCCTCGACTACAGAATTAAATAAAGAAGCACTACAGCAGTTTATTTTAAATGTATTTAAAGATTTTGGGGAAACCGAACATACAGCAGACTTACTGAATAGTGTTTTAAATCATGCAGAAAATAGTGAAACATTTACTGATTTCTTTACGCTGCTGATGAATGATTTATTTAAAAAGCACGGTTTATTAATGTTGGATGCAACTTATGGGCCGTTCAGACAATATGAAAAAAACTATTTTGTCCAATTGATTGAAAAGAACGAATCGATCGCAACAGGTGTTGTAGCGCAGGAAAGAAAGCTTGCAGAAAAAGGTTATGCAATGCCGATCGAAGCTACGGAGCAAAATGCGAATTTATTTTATATTAAAGAAGGCGAACGTTTTCTGCTAGAGCGCAGTGGGGGCCAATTTAAAAATGGGTCAGCACATGCAAATTTTTCAAAAGAGGAATTAGTTGCTATTGCGAATGAGTCTCCTGAAAGTTTAAGCAATAATGTTGTTACCCGACCGTTAATGCAGGAAATGGCACTCCCGGTACTAGCATTTGTAGGGGGGCCCGGTGAACTTGCTTATTGGGCAACTTTAAAGCCTGCATTTGATACGCTGCAGCTGCAAATGCCGATATTTGCGCCAAGGCTCAGCATTACGCTTGTTACGCGTCAAGTTGATGCATTACTGGAACAAAAAGAGCTGTCTGTAACGGATGTGCTGACAGGTAAGGTCGATGAACATTTAGCGCAATTTGTGGAAAGTGTGAAAGATGAACAAGTAACGCGCGCAATTGAGCAGATGCAAAAACAGATGGAAGAGCAGTATGAACAACTGACGAGCTATCTGCAGCATGGTAACTATCATGTAGAAGATTTATTGGAGAAGAATAAAAATTACCATGAACGTCAATTCCAATATTTACGCTCGAAACTGGAACAGCAAAATATAGAAAAGCATGAAGTTGCAATTCGCCAATACAAAACGATCCAGTCGCTATTATATCCAAATGATAGTTACCAGGAGCGCTTGTACAACCCTTATTTATTTCTAAATACCTATGGGGGAAAGCTGATTGATGATTTATTGGAGTTACCTATGAGTATTTCCATGAAACACCAACTTATTACCTTATAAAAAACAAGAGTTATCTCATACGCAGATAACTCTTTTTTGTGTCTTTTGGCACCGAACGTATGTGTGAGAATATGCTCATTTACGTAATTTCGATTTATTGTTATGAGAAGCAAGGAATTTGGTGGTAGAAAGTGGGGGGATGTGGTACATTATTTATTAAAGTGGGGTGAGTAGCATGTTCATGGGAGAATATCAACATTCTATTGATGCAAAAGGCCGCATGATTGTCCCTGCAAAGTTTCGAGAATCACTTGGAGAACACTTTGTAATAACTCGCGGGCTAGATCAATGCATTTTTGGATATCCTATGGATGAATGGCGAAAACTCGAAGATAAATTAAAGGATTTACCGATGACCAAAAAAGATGCACGTGCATTTGCGCGATTCTTCTTTTCTGGTGCTACAGAAGTAGAAGTGGACAAGCAGGGCCGAATTAATATTCCATCTACACTGATTGGATACGCTAATCTTGAAAAAGAATGCGTGATATTAGGTGTATCGAGCAAAATTGAAATTTGGGCGAAAGAATCTTGGCAGCAATACTTCGAGCAATCGGCAGAATCATTTGATGAAATCGCAGAAAATCTGATTGGCTTTGATTTTTAAAAAGTAGAAGTTGAAAAATTTAAACCATAGTCACTATTACAGAACCGACATGAACTTTTAATCCGGGTGTAATAGTGCCGACACGTAATTGAATTAATATTAAGAGGTGCTTCAAACAATGTTCGATCATACAACCGTATTATTGAAAGAAACTGTTGATGGGTTGAACATCAATCCGGATGGTATTTATGTTGACTGCACATTAGGTGGTGCAGGTCATAGTGAGTACCTTGTACAACAATTATCAGAAAAAGGCCGTTTAATTTGCTTTGACCAGGATACAACGGCTATTGAAAACGCAAAAGTACGATTAGCCGATTATTTAGATCGTGTTATATTCGTACACTCAAATTTCCGCTATTTAAAAGAAGAATTACACAAACTGAACATTCATCAAATAGATGGAATTTTATATGATTTAGGTGTTTCATCACCACAACTTGATACACCTGAACGCGGATTTAGTTACCATCATGATGCACCGCTCGATATGCGAATGGATCAGACTGCTGAACTGAGCGCATATCATGTTGTGAATGAATGGTCATACGAAAATCTTGTTCGTATTTTCTTCCGTTACGGAGAAGAAAAATTTTCTAAACAAGTTGCGCGCAAAATTGAACAAGCCCGTGAAATTGCTCCTGTTGAAACGACGGGTCAATTAGTAGAGCTTATAAAAGATGGTATTCCAGCCCCAGCACGTCGCAAAGGTGGACATCCTGCAAAGCGAATCTTCCAGGCTATTCGAATTGCTGTAAATGATGAATTAGGTGCAGCGGAAGATTCTTTAGTAGATGCAATCGATTTATTGAAAATTGGTGGTCGTATAAGTGTGATTACATTCCACTCATTAGAAGACCGCTTAACAAAAACACTATTTAAAGAGGCTTCATCATTGCCGGATTTACCGCCAGGATTACCGGTTATTCCAGAGCATATGAAACCAGTACTTAAATTAGTGACAAGAAAACCGATTTTACCATCAGACGAGGAGTTAGCTGCGAATAATCGTTCACGTTCAGCAAAATTGCGCATCGCTGAAAAAATTAACGATAAAGGACGTGGGTAAAAAATGGCAGTAAGAGCAAGACAAACTTATATACAACAGCAGCCAGAACTACCTCAACATCAGCAGCAGGAACAAAGACTACCGGTCCAGCCGAAAAAACGCAAACCAAAGTATTTTTCGGCACAGGAAAAGTTTTTGTTCCTAGTATTTGCAATCGTAGTAGCATCTTTCGCTATTTCCATATTACATACTCAAGGAGAAATCCAAACGCTCAGTATGGAAATCCAAAAAATCGAACGCGACATAACTGAAGTCAATAATAATAATACAGATTTAAAAGTACAAGTAAGTGAACGCTCCACTCACCAACGTATTTGGGAAAAAGCGAAAGAACTCGGATTAACACTAAATGAGAAAAATGTGAAAGTAGTGCCGGGAGAATGAAAAAGAGAAGATTTCGTTACCAGATAGGAGCCTTTCTAATGTTTATATTCTTTGGAGGGCTCTTTTTACTATTATATTGGCGTTTTGCATCAATCCAGGCGACAGGAATGGTAAAAGGGCATGAATTGGAAGAAGAAGCATTATCAAGGTACGAAACTGGATATGTGTTATCTGCAGACCGTGGGAAGATTTTGGACCGCAATGAAAATGTGATTGCCGAAGATACATTAAGCTACCGTCTTGTAGCGGTAATTAAAGAATCGGCAACAGAAAATAAAAAAAATCCAAGGCATGTTGTCGATAAAGCTGAAACAGCGAAATTATTGGCACAATACATTCCGATGGATGAAGAGAAGATTTATGAACGGCTAAACCCTTCCAAAGATTTATATCAAGTCGAGTTTGGACTGGCAGGGCGCGGCATCAGTCATGAAGTGAAAAAGAAAATTGAAGAGCTTAATCTGCCTGGCATTCTATTATATAGCGACAAAAAACGCTATTATCCTAACGGCGCCTTTGCCTCTCACCTTATAGGATTTGCATTGCGTGAAACCGATGATGACGGAAATTCGTCGGTTGTCGGGAAAATGGGGCTTGAATATATTTATGATAAGCAATTAACAGGAACTGACGGTAAGTTAACTTACCAGCGCGATGCTCGTAACTACTTATTGCCAAGCAGCGATAAAGTGATACAGGAAGCACAGGATGGAAACGATATTTATTTAACAATCGATAAAACAATCCAAAACTTCCTGGAAGAAGCAATGACGCGTGTCAACGATCAATATAAGCCGCAGTCTATGGTTGCTGTCGTAGCGAATCCGAAAACGGGGGAAATCTTGGCGATGTCACAACGACCAACGTTCAACCCTGACACACGTGAAGGATTAGATGGCAACTGGCTGAATGATGTTGTGGAAAATACAATTGAACCGGGTTCCACATTTAAAACATTTACGGTTGCAGCCGCAATCGATTCAGGGAATTGGCATCCGAATGCCACGTACCAGTCAGGGCAGTATAAAGTTTATAACGATACAATACGTGACCATAATAGATACGGTTGGGGTACAATCTCCTATTTAGTAGGTATCCAACGCTCTTCAAATACGGCGATGACGAACTTGCTTGATGTTATGGGCTGGGAAACGTATGAAAGCTATTTAAAGGAGTTTGGTTTCGGTCAAAAAACAGGCATTGACCTACCAAATGAAGCGAGCGGTATTATTAACTCACGCTATCCTTTAGAAAAGTATACGACAACATTCGGTCAAGGTTCGACTGTTACTCCGATTCAGTTAATTCAAGGGGTAACGGCCGTTGCAAATGACGGGAAAATGATGCAGCCATATGTAATCGATAAAATTGTTAATCCGAACACTGGTGAGATTTTAGTAGATTCAGAGCCTACTATAAAAGGTGAACCGATTTCGGCAGAGACAGCACAGCAAACACGTGAGGTTTTAGCTTCTACTATATACGGAGAAGCCGGGAATGCGAAACGTTTCCAGATTGACGGCTATAAAGTAGCCGGGAAAACAGGTACTGCCCAAATGCCGAAAGCAAATGGTATCGGTTATGACTGGGGGAAAAATGAATTCCTTTATTCATTTTTAGGAATGGCTCCAGCAGAAGATCCGCAGCTGGCTGTATTTATTTCAGTTGCAAAACCAAAACTAGGTGCAACCGAAATAGGTTCTGACCCAGTTTCACAAGTTTTCAATTCAGTTGTACTGAACAGTTTGAAGTACATGAATATCAATCCGTCGGACGTAGCGGAAGTAGAGACAACAAAGATTGACGATTATGTAGGGAAGCAGACAGATACGGTCATGACTCAACTGGAAGCGGAAGGACTGGTACCGGTAATAATTGGTCAAGACGGAGAAATTACAGAACAGTTCCCTGCAGCAGATGCATCATTAACAAGTGGGAGCATTGTTTTCTTAAAGACAGATGGAGAAATTACATTACCGTCGTTTAGTGATTGGTCACTACGTAATTTACTTGTCTATAAATCACTATCCAAACTGCCGATTGAAATTGTCGGCGAAGGCTATGTTGAAAGCCAAAGTGTTTCCCAAGGGACGCCGATAACAGATGATTCACCGATCGTCGTCAAGCTGAAAACCCCTGAGGAGAAGCATTTGACCCCTCCGGCAGAGGATATGGAGCTGGAAGAAGAGGAAGACGAAGAATTTACTGAAGAACTTCTACAAGATTAGAGAGATTTGAATACAAACTTCATCTTTAACATACGTTGTTTTAGGTGAGGTGTCATATTATGAAATGGGTAACTACAAAATCTAAAAAACGTTTAACATGGATCGCCATCGCACTTGTACTATACGGCGTGGCGATTTTTGTTAAATTAGTATCCGTTCAAATTATTCAGTATGATGAGCTTTCGACAAAGGCAAAAGAAAACTGGGACAGGGAAATTCCGTTCCATACACAGCGAGGCGAAATTACTGACCGAAACAATGAAGTAATTGTAACGAATAAACTTGCCCCGACTTTGTACTTCATGCCTTCACAAAACGAAGATAAAGAACAAGCAGCAGATGCCATTGCAAACGTGCTCAATAAAGATCGAGCCAAAATATTGGAAAGACTGCAGCAACGAGTATCCCTAGTAAAAATTGCTCCAGAAGCTAAAAACATCACTTATGAGCAAGCGGAAAAAATTCAGCAGCTCCAAATTCCGGGTTTATACAGTGGTGTCGATTATGTAAGATCTTATCCGCACGGTAATTTGCTCGCACGCTTTTTAGGGTTTACAGGTGCAGATAACCAAGGTTTGGCAGGAATCGAATACGAGTATGATGAATTATTAAAAAGCTCGGATGCAGCCATTCGGCTATTTACTGATGCAAAAGGGAATGCATTGGAGCATGTGGATGATGAATGGAAAGAAGGAAAAGACGGTGCGACAATTCAGCTGACAATTGATTTAAAGCTTCAGGAAATTGTCGAACGTGAATTATCGCAGGCAATGCTGGAGTATGATGCAGATCAGGCATTGGCCATTGCCATGAATCCCAATAGTGGTGAAATACTGGCACTAGCATCATTCCCAACATACGATCCGACGAAATTTTCGGAAGTAGAGCCAAGTATATATAACCGCAACCTTCCTGTATTTATGTCTTATGAGCCGGGTTCCACATTCAAAATTATTACGCTCAGTGCCGCAATTGAAGAAGGTGTAGTCAACATGGAGGAAGAACATTTTCATGATCATGGCTATACAATGGTCGAGGGGGCACGATTGCGCTGTTGGAAACGAGAAGGACATAAAGACCAGACTTTTTACGAAGTTGTACAAAATTCCTGTAACCCTGGATTTGTAGAACTAGGGCAACGAGTTGGTTCAACAAAGTTGCTTGAGTATATTCACAAATTCGGATTCGGGAAAAAAACGGGTTCGAATATTTCCGGTGAATCAACAGGCATATTATTTTCAAAAGAAGCATTTGGTCCGGTAGAGCATGCTACGACCTCTTTTGGTCAGGGTGTTTCCGTTACGCCGATTCAGCAGATGCAGGCGGTCTCTGCCGCAATTAATGGCGGTACATTATATACGCCGTACACGGTTTCGAAAATACTGGACTCCAAAACAAACGAAGTCATTATGGAGCAAAATCCGGAAGCGAAAGCGCAGGTCGTCAGTGAAGAGACATCGGAAAAAGTGCGTCATGCTTTGGAACTTGTAGTTGCAAAAGGTTCTGGTCGCCAGGCATTTCGTGATGGCTTACGCATTGGAGGCAAAACAGGGACAGCGCAAAAGGTGGAAAACGGCCGCTATAAGGACGGGGACTATATTGTATCGTTCATCGGTTTTGCGCCGGCCAATGATCCGGAAATAATCGTTTATGTTGCGATTGACAATCCGAAAAGTTCGTTGCAATTCGGAAGTGTTATCGCTGCACCGATTGTAGGCCGAATTATAGAAGATGCAGCACCGCTGTACAATATTGAAAAGCAAAAAGATCAAATCGAACGGAATTACGTTTGGGGCGATGAATTGACTGAGCGTACACCAAACTTTATTGGAATGACAAAAGAAGAAGTAATTCCACATTTATATCCTTATAAGATTGAATGGCACGGAGAAGGCGAAAAAGTAATTCAGCAAGTCCCGTCAGCTGATAGCCTCATTCTTCAGAGTGATAGTGTTCATTTATATTTAGGAAATTAAATTGAATTTCCATCTTTCAAAATGCAACTAAAACAACTATTATAGTGAAGGACGTTTTTTCACAATAATATTTAGAAATCGTAATCGTTGAAAATCAAACGTTCCACCATATTCAGACAGAAGTTTTAAAGGAGATATATTATGACATTATCAACAACATTGACCATACTCTTTTCATCATTTTTAGTAACGGTCATTTTAGCACCAGTAGGAATCCCTCTTTTACGCCGATTAAAATTCGGGCAAAGCATACGTGAAGAAGGCCCTCAATCACATATGAAAAAAGCGGGTACACCTACAATGGGTGGTTTAATTTTCTTGTTAGCCATTATTATTTCGACAATTGTAGTCGCAATGATTTTCGACTTGTTTACAACACAAACGATTGTATTATTACTTGTTTTAGTTGGATTTGGCGTAATTGGCTTTTTAGATGATGGGCTAAAAGTTATTTTCAAACGTAATTTAGGATTGACTTCCCTTCAAAAATTAATAGGTCAAATCGCAATTGCGATTGCAGCATTCTTACTATTGCGTTTAGGTTCATTTGATACATCTGTAGGAATACCATATACAGATTTATCGATTGATTTAGGAATTTTATATGTTGGGTTTTTAATTTTCTGGCTAGTAGGTTTTTCAAATGCAGTCAATTTAACAGATGGTTTAGATGGACTCGTATCAGGAACGGCTTCAATTGCATTTGCTGCATTCGGTGTCATTGCATTATTTAACGAGCAAGCCGATATCGCATTATTTGCATTTGCTGTAACGGGTGCATTACTTGGATTTCTGATTTTTAATGCAAACCCGGCAAAAGTGTTTATGGGAGATACAGGTTCCCTTGCGCTTGGCGGTGCATTGGCAATGATTTCGGTACTGGTAAAACAAGAATTGCTGTTACTATTAATCGGTCTCGTATTCGTTATTGAAACATTATCCGTTATTTTACAAGTAGGAAGCTATAAACTGCGTAAAAAGCGTATATTCAAAATGAGTCCGATTCACCACCATTTTGAATTATCTGGCTGGTCAGAATGGAAAGTCGTACTAGTATTTTGGTCAACAGGTTGTATCGTAGCACTTATAGCAGTATTAGCGGAGGCGTTATTATGATTGAATATGAAGGATTACAAGCTAAAAAAGTACTCGTTTTAGGATTGGCGAAAAGTGGTGTTGCGGCTGCTGAGCTTTTGCATCGGTTAGGTGCATTTGTAACAGTCAACGATGCAAAGCCATTTGATGCAAATCCTGAAGCGCAGGAGCTTTTATCAAAAGGAATTACCGTAATTTGTGGACGACATCCAGAAGATTTGCTTGATGAAGGTTTTGAGCTTGTCGTAAAAAACCCTGGGATTCCATACACAAATCCGATCGTTGCCGATGCGATAACAAAAGGTTTGCCTGTTATTACAGAAATGGAACTTGCCTATTTAGTAAGTGAAGCGACATTTATCGGTATTACTGGTTCGAATGGTAAAACAACAACGACAACTTTACTTTACGAAATGCTTAAAGTAGGCCGTTTAAAACCATTAATCGCCGGGAATATTGGAACCGTTGCTTGTGGTGTAGCAGAAGAAGCAAAGGCAGATGAAGTCATCGTTACTGAGTTATCATCATTTCAGTTAATGGGGACACGTCAATTCAGACCACATATTGCAATTTTGACAAATCTGTATGAAGCTCATTTAGATTACCATGGGACATTTGAAGAATATGCTGAGGCTAAATTTGGTGTCACACGCAATCAGACAGCTGAAGATTATTTTATTTATAATGCCGACCAGGAAGTTGTGGCGAAATATGCTCAAAAATCAAATGCCCAACTCATTCCATTTACGACAAAAGGTCATGCAGAACAAGGGATCAGTGCTGATAAAGAAAACATTTATTGGCAAGGCGATGCGATCCTAAAACGTGATAATATTGTATTGCCGGGTGAGCATAATTTAGAGAATATTTTATGTGCAGTAGCTGCAGCGCTACTGCAGCAATGTCCTGTCGAAGCGATTGAAGAGGTTTTATCAACATTTGCAGGGGTGCGTCACCGTACGCAGTTTGTCCGTGAATGGCAAGGACGTAAAATTTACAATGATTCAAAAGCTACAAATGTACTGGCAACGAAAAGCGCCTTGGCTGCATTTGAGCAACCGATTGTATTATTGGCCGGCGGATTAGATCGCGGGCATTCATTTGAAGAGCTTCGTAAAGAAATGACACGTGTAAAAGCAGTTGTCGCGTTTGGCGAAACTGCACTTCGCTTTATCGAATTTGCAAAATCATGTGGCATTACGAATATTGTGCGTGCAATTGATGTAGAAGATGCAGTCGGTTATGGAGCAAAAATGTCTGAAGAAGGTGACATCATTTTACTGTCACCGGCATGTGCAAGCTGGGATCAACATGCGAGCTTTGAAATTCGGGGCGACTTATTTATTGATCGTGTTATGAAACTTTCATAAGAAAGGATAGTTACACTGTCGCAAAAAAATCAACAGTATTTTATGATCAGTGCGATTGTATTGTCGCTGGTTGGCATTCTCTTTATTTTTTCTGCAGGTACATATTGGGGGAATGTTCACTATGATGGACAAACCCCGTTTTACCTGAAGCAGTCAATCTATTTCATCGTTGCACTTATCATCTGTGCAGCCATTATGAACTGGGAGTTTTTACAGCAACCGAAAGTGTGGAAGATTTTTTATATCATTTCGCTTGGCTTACTTGTTGCTGTTCTTATTCCAGGTATCGGAATAGTCCGTAATGGTTCGCAAAGTTGGATTGGAATCGGTCCTTTAACGGTCCAACCGGCTGAAATTGCGAAAGTAACGACAATTATTTATATTAGTGCATTATTAACACAGCGGAAATCGTATGAGCGCATTGTTCAATTGAAGCATTTTCTCATATTGATTCTTCCGGCAGCCTTAATTATGCTACAGCCTGATTTCGGTGCTGTCTTTATTTTAGTTGTAGTTGTTTTAATTATATTTTTTATTGCACAATATCCGCTGCGCCTATATGTTGTCCTCATCACTTTAGGTATAGGGGGCCTTGCCGGGTTAATTATCGCGGCTCCATATCGTCTTAAACGGATCGAAGCGTTTATCAATCCTTGGGCAGACCCGTTAGGAAGCGGCTTCCAAGCTGTACAATCTTTATTTGCGATAGGTCCAGCAGGCTTGTTTGGACATGGATTATTAAAAAGTAGACAAAAGTATTTATACTTACCGGAACCGCAGAACGATTTTATATTTGCGATAATTTTAGAAGAAATCGGACTTGTCGGTGGAATGGGACTGCTGCTTATTTTTGCGTGCTTTTTAATTCTTGGATATCGCCTGGCATTACAATGTAAGCATGTATTTCATTTTTATGCGATATGTGGACTTACAACGATGATTGCTGTACAGGCAGCGCTGAACATAGGTGTAGTTATTAATTTACTGCCTGTAACCGGTGTAACACTGCCATTTATAAGCTATGGCGGAACATCGCTTGTTGTTGTCTGGGTAACAGTAGCGCTTATATTAAATTTTTCTTATGAAAGAAGGAAGGAGTAGGGATAATGGAAAAAGTAATCGATATTACAGAACGAGTACCAGCTATGAAAAAACGCAGAAGACGCCGTACAAATTTTAAATTTTTAGCACTAGTGACGATTTTTCTTTTTATCATTATCATCCTTCTTTATTTTCAATTACCTTATAGTGATATAAAAAAGATTGATATTAAAGGGGCAGCCCTAAAGGAAGATACGTACTATATCGAACAGTCAAATTTGAAAATTGATGATTCGTTATGGGGCTTTAAAATTTCGGAAGTAGAGCAGGCAATTGCTCAGCATGAATGGGTAAAATCCGTAAATGTCGAAAGGAAATTCCTGAATGAAGTTCAAATTACAATCGAGGAATGGCAAAAAGTAGCCTATATTTCACAAGACGGGGAATTTTACCCTATGCTCGATAATGGCATTGTCTTTGAAGAATCCAATGAAATTGTTCCTATCGATGCCCCGATTTTTCGGGACTTTGAAAATGAGAATCTTCGGAAAAAGCTGTTAAAGGAACTTGCGAATCTAAAACCGGAAGTACTGTCGCTCATTTCCCAAATTAATGCAAATCCTACAGAAGCGGACCCGTATTCAATTACGCTTTTCATGAATGATGGCTATGAAGTACGCGCAGATGCGAATACTTTAGCAGAAAAGTTAAATTACTATCCATCGATCATCGCGCAAATTGAAAGCGAGGACGTTTCTGAAAAAGGGATTGTAGATATTGAAGTTGGTTCATATTACCGACCTTTTTCAGGTGAATATTCATTAATAAAAGAAGACACTGAAAAAACTGAAGAAACTACAGAAGAAACTACAGAAGAAACTGCAGAAGAAACTACAGATGAAACAGAAAATGCGGAAACTGATGAAGGGGGGCAACTGGAAGAACAAAATGAAGAAGAGTCAGAATGATAACAGCAGGCAGCCGAAGAAAAATTCAACTTTATTTTCAAAAAAGTATGGCGCCATACTCATTGTATGCGTGATTACAGGATTTATTATCGGTTTTTCCTATAATTTATCAAAGGACAAGCGTACATTAAGTTCTGCCTCTCCCCAGTTTGAGCAGGAAAACCAGTACATGGAAGAGTTGATTGAAAAACAGGAAAGAAACAAAGAGCTTGCAGATGAGTTGGCCCAATTAGAGGAGAAAATTCGAACGTATGAAAAGCAGTTTTCTTCGAATGAAACGCAATACGAACAGAATCGGCAGGATGCTGAGCAATTGCGGCTGTTACTTGGACTAACAGATGGAATGGGACAAGGGATCAAAATAACACTGCAAGATGGTGATTATAATCCGAATACTACCAACCCAAATGAGTATATTGTGCACGAAAGTCACATATTTAAAGTATTAAATGAATTAAAAATTGCTGGTGCCGAGGCAATTTCGATTAACGGGCAACGTTTGAAACCGAATTCTTACATTGCCTGCAACGGTCCTGTCATTACAATTGATGGACAACAGTACCCAGCACCATTTGTAATCGAGGCGGTAGGTAATCAGGATGTACTTATTTCTTCGTTAGAATTGGCAGGAGGAGTATTTGACCAGTTATTGAATGAACAAATCGTCGTTACTTTAGAAACAGACGACCTAATAGAAATGCATACAGTCAGCGATGAATAAGGCATAAGATCGGAGGGAAGATGATGACGAAAAAAATGTACCGTAATATTACTATTATCTCGTTCATCATCGGCTTTATGCTCGCAGTGCAGTACAACACTGTTCAAAGTCCGACCGAAAGAACAACAGTCGATATTTGGGAAATTCGCCAGCAATTATTTGCAGAACAGGAGCGGCATTCCGAACTGTTGAGCGGAATAAGCGAATTAACCGAAACTGTAAATAAATACGAGGATGCAGAGTTTGATAATCCGGAAGTGCTATTGCAGCAAACTGTTGATCAACTTAAAGAACGTGCAGGGATCCTGCCGGTTGAAGGACCGGGGTTAACATTAGCGGTTGGCCCTTCACCTGAATTGGTTGAATTAGGCTATGAAATAAAGCCTGTATCTCCTGAACTGTTAATTCGGCTTATAAATGATTTAAATCGCTATAATGCCCGGGCAATTGAAGTGGATGGCAAACGTTTAAGCTACAATTCGGCCATTCGCGATATTAATGGGAAAACGACAATCAATAGTGAGCCGATTCAAAATACGGATATCGAAATAAACATCATTACATTTACGTATGAGCAAGCTGAAAAAATGAAAAACCATTTGCTGGCATCTACGTTCCAGGATGAGTTTTATATTGATAATCTAGTATTGACGATTCATGAAGCAGAGCAGAATATACAAATCGATTCAGTTGCGCCTGTACAAAGAATTAAGTATTTATCAGAAAAGTAGAAGGGGATGCGAATATGTGGTTACCACTTTTAGGTCTTATATTAGGTGTGGTATTAGGGATTTTAACAGATATTCAAATTCCATCTGTTTATGAAAACTATTTATCCATTGCTGTACTGGCGGCTCTCGATACTATGGTCGGCGGTATCCGTGCATTATTGCAACAAGTTTACGATGACAAAGTATTTATTTCCGGGTTTTTCTTTAATATAATTTTAGCAGCAGGATTGGCTTTTCTCGGTGTTCATATAGGTGTCGATCTTTATTTAGCCGCTATTTTTGCATTCGGAGTTCGACTGTTTCAGAATATCGCAGTCATTCGTCGGTTATTATTGACAAAATATGAGAACAGAAGGTTGAAAAAGGAGGAAAACTCTTAACAATCACGTTAAAATATCATTACAATTTATTGTTTTACTTAGACAATCAACGAAATTTACAATAGAATGAACTATAGGAGTAATCGAAGGAGGTGCAGAAAGTTGAATCATCAAGAAATTTATGTCTCACTCGATATTGGATCTTCTTCTATAAAGGTCCTGATCGGAGAGATGAACGGTGATCAATTGCACGTAATTGGTGTAGGTCATGTGAAATCAACAGGTATAAGAAAAGGTGCAATAGTTGATATAGATGCAACTGTACAGTCCATAAAAAAAGCTGTAGATCAAGCAGAGCGAATGACTGGTATTAATATAGAGGAAGTGGTGCTTGGAGTTCCTGCAAACCAGACAGTTTTACAGCCTGTTAAAGGGGTTGTAGCGGTAAACGGTGAAGACCGGGAAATCACGGACGATGATTTAGCTAGAGTAATAGACTCTGCACAGGTAATGTCGATTCCACCAGAGCGAGAGTTAGTAAATTTGATTCCGAAACAATTTATCGTAGACAACCTAGATGAGATTAAAGACCCGCGTGGTATGATTGGCATTCGTTTAGAGATGGATGCGACAATGATTACGACATCCAAGACGCTTGTACATAATGTTTTAAGATGTGTAGAACGTGCAGGCTTGCAAATTCGCGAAATTTATCTACAACCATTAGCAGCAGGAAATTTTGCGCTGACGGAAGATGAGAAAAATCAAGGAACTGCTTATATCGATTTAGGCGGCGGATCGACAACTGTTGCGGTATTCCAAGACGGACTGCTGACAAACACAGCTGTTATCCCGGTAGGCGGAGATCATATTACGAAAGATTTATCGATCGTATTAAAAACACCGACAGAACAAGCCGAAAAAATCAAAAAGCAGTATGGACATGCCTTTTACGATGATGCTTCCGATGAACAAACGTTTGATGTTCCTGTTGTTGGTACTGATACAACAGATCAATACAGCCAACGATTCATCTCAGAAATTATCGGAGTACGTTTAGAAGAGTTATTTGAATTAGTATTGGATGAATTAGCACGTATGGGGGTACAGGATTTACCGGGTGGTGTTGTCATTTCTGGCGGAGTAGCACAGCTTGAAGGAATTGCTCAGCTGGCGCGACAAGTAATGTTAACGCGTGTTCGCATTTATACACCGGATTACATCGGTGTACGCGAACCGGCCTTTACAACGTCAGTAGGTTTAATTCGTTATGCACATGCAGAAGACGAATTTTACGGAAGAAGCGAGCCGGTACCAGCTTCTTCATATGCAGCACCTTATCCTACTCAACCAACTCCTTCTAAAAAACAATCAAATGTGCCGGAGAGAGTAGATAGCGCAAGTAAAGTAAGTGTGATTGATCGCGCGAAAAACTTATTAAACAAATTTTTCGATTAATACGAAAATGAATGACGTGAACAATTAGGAGGAGAAGAGTATGTTAGAATTTGAAACGGATGTTGAACAATTAGCCGTTATTAAAGTAATCGGCGTTGGCGGAGGCGGTAACAATGCCGTAAACCGCATGATTGAACATGGTGTACAAGGTGTAGACTTTATCGCTGTAAATACAGATGCGCAAGCTTTAAATCTGTCAAAAGCTGAATATAAACTACAAATTGGCGGTAAATTAACACGTGGACTAGGTGCAGGAGCAAACCCTGAAGTAGGAAAAAAAGCTGCTGAAGAAAGCCGCGAACAATTGGAAGAAGTATTACGTGGTGCCGATATGGTATTCGTAACTGCCGGTATGGGCGGTGGTACTGGTACGGGTGCAGCACCGGTAATTGCATCAATCGCACGTGATCTAGGTGCATTGACAGTAGGTGTTGTAACACGTCCGTTTACATTTGAAGGCCGTAAACGCCAAACTCAGGCAATCGGCGGTATTACTTCAATGAAAGAAGCAGTTGATACATTAATCGTAATTCCAAACGATAAATTACTGCAAATTGTTGATAAATCAACTCCAATGCTGGAAGCGTTCCGTGAAGCGGACAATGTATTACGTCAAGGTGTACAAGGTATTTCAGATTTAATCGCAACACCTGGTTTAATTAACTTGGACTTTGCCGATGTAAAAACAATTATGTCCGATAAAGGTTCTGCATTAATGGGTATCGGTATTGCTGCTGGTGAAAACCGTGCAGTAGAAGCTGCTAAAAAAGCAATTTCTTCTCCATTACTTGAAACATCAATCGATGGAGCAAAAGGTGTCATTATGAATATTACTGGCGGAACGAACTTAAGTTTATTTGAAGTTCAGGAAGCTGCCGATATTGTACAGCTCGCTTCAGATGAAGAAGTAAATATGATCTTCGGTTCTGTAATTAACGATAACTTAAATGATGAAATTATCGTAACGGTAATTGCAACAGGTTTCTCTGATGACTTTATTATTCAAAAGCCACAGCCTGTGCGTCCGTCAATCGGTGTTCGTCAACAAGCTGCAACAAGCACAAATCAACCGCAACAACAGCAGCCTGTACGTCAGCAAGATCCGGTGCAGCAAGAAGCGCCACGTCAAACACAACAAACAAACTATCAGCAAGACGATGCATTGGATATTCCGACATTTTTACGCAATCGTCGCAATCGCTAATTAATATAAACTTTCATAATATGAAAAACGATTATTTACATTTATATGTGAATAATCGTTTTTTTTTTAGTTTAAGAGTTGTTATGAAAAGTAGCTTGCCTATGCATGTATAGGCAAGGAAAAGTAGATAGACTGATTCCCGACATCACATTAACACCTCCCCCTTTGCCCCTATGATTCTTTAACTTTCCTACTACCAACTTTTTGTCGATTGGATTTGAATGTCGTAACAATATGTCATACGATTCTTCCAAATTTATGCAACAGTTAGACAAAATACTCTGAGGGTGTTTGATAATCTTATTTACAGGAGGACAATACATGTATGCAGAGTGGATTCTTTTAATGAATTTTTTAATGAATCTCGTACTACTAAAATTTACCGCAACCATAACATATACCATCATTCCAATTTGGAGATTACTATTAGGGGCCTTTTGTAGTGCGCTGATCGCTGTGTTATTTATGGGAAACATATTTATGTTGCTTGTAAGTTTCATCGTACTATTAGGCATTGCCTTTTCATTTAAATGGAAAATATTTTACGAGCAAGGGAAGTGGATTGTTGTCGCTACTTTGCTCGCAGGTGGATTAATAACAGCGTTACAACCATTTTTGCTTGCATCTCCATTTTTCGTTTATATTTTTTTATGTTTCGGCATAGTATGTATTAGTTTGACAGTGATGAAACAAGGCTGGTTTCAAAAACTGCAGAATGTTGCACAAAGTCGGTATGTAACGACAAGCAAAGTAGAACTGTTTGAACAGCAAATGGAGCTCGTAACATATATCGATACCGGAAATGAATGCACTGAACCTTTAAGTCAGGCACCGGTCCATTTTATTTCGTTTAAATCAGTTCAATCGATGTTACCGGATGAATTTAGTGAATGCCTGCTCAAATGGAATGAGCAGGAGCCTTACTCACTGACAATGTTTTCAAAGGAAATACAGAAAAGAATACGTATAGTTCCTATTACAACGGTTCAAAAAGGCACATTACTCGTACCGGCCTTTCGTGCCACAATTGTCATTCAGAACAAGACGTATCCAAATCACTATGTTGTATTTACGAAAAATGATGCGCGCTTTCCGCAAAATGCACAAATGATTGCACATGTGTTTGTCCTAACGAATTCATAAGGGAGGATCGATATTGCTTAAAAAAATTCAATCGATAATTTTAAACATACTAAGCTACTTTAGAAGAAAAAAAGGGACATACTATATAGGGGGACATGATTCATTGCCTATTCCATTAACTAGAGAAGAAGAAGTTGTCGTAGTCGAAGCATTTATGAATGGTGACTTGCATGCCAGAGATATGTTAATTGAAAGAAATTTACGATTAGTCGTTTATATTGCAAGACGTTTTGATAATACGAGCACGCCGATTGAGGATTTAATCAGCATCGGTTCCATTGGCCTTATTAAAGCGATTGAAACATTTAATTTGGACAAAAACATTAAATTAGCGACGTATGCATCGCGCTGTATCGAAAATGAAATATTGATGCATTTACGAAAGACGAGCCGCATGAAAGGCGAAGTTTCCTTTGATGAACCGTTAAATGCGGATGCAGATGGTAATGAACTACTACTTTCAGATATATTAGGGACAGAAGAGCATATTATAACACTTGACGTAGAACGTAAAATTGAGCGTCAGCATATGTTTAATGCCATTAATCAGCTGACACCTCGTGAAAAATATATTATGGAATGTCGTTTTGGCCTAAATGGTAAAGAAGAAATGACGCAAAAGGAAGTTGCGGACCATTTAGGTATTTCACAATCTTATATTTCAAGGTTGGAGAAAAAAATTATTATGGACTTACGTGAATTCTTGAACGAACCAATTGCATAAGATGGTTAAATTTGGCGCGCATAGCGATGACCATTTCGGACAAAATGATTGAAAAGACAAAAGACAATCTAGTTCGGAAGGTGAAGTTGGATGCGTACAAAAGTGGAATTATGTGGTGTGGATACATCTACATTACCAGTACTGAAGCCAGATGAAATGAAAGATTTATTTATACGATTACAGCAAGGAGAATGGATTGTTCGTGAGCAGCTAGTTTTCTGCAATTTACGATTAGTGCTCAGCATTGTCGGCCGTTATGCCTATCGTGGCGAACAGGCAGATGATTTATTCCAAGTAGGATGTATTGGTTTATTAAAAGCGATTGATAATTTTGATTTAAAGCATAATGTTCGATTTTCAACATATGCTGTACCGATGATTATGGGAGAAATCCGCAGACACCTGCGCGATCATCATGCACTGCGTGTGTCTCGTTCATTGCGCGATATTGCGTATAAAGCGATGAAAGCAAAGGAACAATTTATTGCGGAACATTTAACAGAACCCACAATCGAGCAATTGGCACAGGCAATTGAGATGAAAAAAGAAGATGTATTGTTTGCTCTTGATGCGATTCAAGACCCGATGTCACTGCAGGAACCGATTTATTCCGATGGTGGCGATGCAATCTTTATGATTGACCAAATTAAAGATAAAGTGACAGAAGAGCATTGGGTCGGCTCGATTTCATTGCAAGAAAGTATGAAAAAGCTAAATAGCAGACAAAAAATGATTATAGAAAAGCGCTTTTTCCTAGGAGAAACTCAAACGGAAATTGCCCAATCTTTAGGTATTTCACAAGCGCAAATATCAAGATTGGAAAAGAGTGCGGTAGAATTGATGAAGCGGGATTTCCGTTAAATAGATAGAAATTCTGAGGGACTGTCCAACACGTAGGGCTGTCCCTTTCATCATAATTTCACGATGTTTGAATACTTATAATGAGGTAAAAATAAATTAATGATACAGAGAGGATGGAGGAATGCGATTTTCATCCGTTCAGGAAAAGGAAATCATTGAGGCAACAAGCGGAAAGTTTATCGGTTATATTGTTGATGCGGAAGTGGACGAAAAAGAAGGTGCCATTACGGCATTTATAATTTCCCCTCCGAAAAAGTTTTACCATTTATTTCAAGGGGAAGAGTTAGTTAAGAAAATTCTCTTTAGTAATATACTCACAGTCGGAAAAGATGTCATCTTAGTGAAATCACCGGATGAATAGTTCACGCTATTCATTGAAAATTAAACTAGCACTTGATACAATGAGAGAAACTATTGTTGTAAAGTTGGGAAAAAAGTGACGAAAATCATAGAAAACTTAAAACAGATTCAACATCAAATAGAAATTGCAAAACAACGTGTCAATGCCGAACAGGTAGTCCAGATTATTGCTGTGACGAAAGAAGTAGATGTCAACCGGACAGAAGAGGCAATTGAAGCGGGTCTTGTCCATTTAGGAGAAAACCGTCCTGAAGGCTTATTAAATAAGCTGGATTCAATTGACTCAGCTGTTTCCTGGCATTATATAGGTTCATTACAGACGAGAAAAGTAAAGCAAGTAATTGATCAAATTGACTATTTACATTCTCTTGATCGATTAAGCCTGGCAGAAGAGATTGAAAAAAGAGCAACAAAACGAGTGAAATGTTTCTTGCAAGTAAATGTTTCCGGTGAAGAATCGAAACATGGCTTAACAAAAGAACAAGCACTAGCTTTTGTAAAGCAGCTTGAGCAATTTTCAAAAATTGAAGTAGTAGGTTTAATGACAATGGCTCCTTTTACTGAAGATGAAACGATGATTAGACAAGTGTTTAAACAGTTAAAACAATTGCAACAAGAAGTGTCACAATTGAACATTCCAAATGTACCTTGTACTGAATTATCGATGGGCATGTCAAATGACTACGAAATTGCAGTTGAAGAAGGGGCAACATTTGTTAGAATTGGAACAGCTCTTGTTGGCTAAGGAGGATTAATATGAGCATTAAAAATATTTTTGACAAGTTCTTTTATTTAGAAGAAATAGAAGAAGATTATGCTCCTGCCCAAACGCAAACAGTGCAAAAACAAGCACCAAAAGCAGTTCAAAATGAATCACAGCAATTTTACCAGGATTATGGACAAAAGCAGCAACCACAACTCATTCAAAACCGAATGAAGAAGGAGCGAAAAATGCAACAGCAACCACCACGTAATGAAGTCGTGATGCAAAATCATAATAATGTTGTGAGCCTTCAAGCTGCGTCTTCATCAAAGAATTCAAAGTTAGTTTTATTAGAACCACGCGTGTACGCAGAGGCGCAGGATATCGCAGAACATTTAAAAAATAAACGTGCTACCGTTGTCAATTTACAGCGCATCGACCGAGATCAAGGGAAGCGAATAATCGATTTTCTTAGCGGAACAGTGTATGCTTTAGGTGGAGATATTCAGCGTATTGGAAATGATATTTTCTTATGTACACCGGAAAATGTAGAAGTATCAGGAGAAATTTCTAATTTAACGTTCGAGTAATTAAATTTTGTGAGGTAAAAACATGATTATATTTTCAATTGTATCAACAGCATTTCTTGTTTACCGTTTTATGCTGATTGGATACATATTAATGTCTTGGGTTCCGGCACTGCAAGAATCGGCTGTGGGTCGTTTCCTGGAAACAGTATGTGAACCGTATTTAGGATTCTTCCGCAAATTTATTCCACCGATTGGCATGATTGATATTTCACCAATTGTCGGTTTATTTGCGTTAGTATTTATCGAGCGAGGCGTCTATGGCGTCCTAGCATTTTTCTTATAATCTAATTGAACTCCTGCCATTGTAGGAGTTTTCTTTATTTCCGGTTGTTTCACGGAAATCGGAATGAAGGGTAACAATCAATAGGAAAAGGGTTTTAAATTGGCTGAATGCCCTATACATAAAATAAAAGTTTAATTTAATCAGAAAGTGGAAAAATTAGTAACACAGTTTAAAAGAAAGTAGGAATTATGATGGAGCATTTAATCCAACATTTTCGTAAAGATGAACAACCTTTCATTGAGCAAGTTATTGGATGGCAGCGTGAAGTAGAAGATCGCTATGCTCCAAAATTGACCGATTTTTTAGATCCGAGACAGCGTTTTATCGTAGAGTCCATCGTTCAGCAATCAGATGATCTCCGTGTATTCACAAAAGGGATTTTTGAAGAAGCGGAGCGTAAACGAATGCTGATTGCCCCTTCGTATTACGAGCCGGCAGAAACCGATTTTCAAATTGCTGTGTACTCACTGAATTACCCGACAAAATTTGTACAGCTGCGCCATCCTGATGTTTTAGGTGCCTTATTATCAATCGGGCTTGATCGCAGCAAGTTTGGGGATATTAGACTTGCCGATAATACGGTCCAATTTGCAATCGCATCGGAAATTGCGGATTACGTGCGTGCGCATTTAACGAGTATCGGTAAAGTAAAAGTAAGCGCTGAGGAAATGGATGCAACTACACCGTATATCCAAAACGAGGAACAATGGGTCGAAAGCTCGCATACGGTTTCTTCGATGCGTCTTGATGTGGTTTTAGCAACAATCGTTAATATCTCCCGTCAAAAATCACAAAGCCTGATCAATGCCGGAAAAGTAAAAGTTAACTGGACTGTAAGGGAAGCTGTGGCTTTCGAATTGCAGGAAGGCGACATTATTTCAGCACGAGGATATGGACGGTTAAAAGTCATCCTGACAGAAGGACGGACAAAAAAAGATAAGATTCGATTACAAGTAGGACGTTTAGAGCAAAAAGTATAATTTTCAACTGTTTTTTAGGAAAACATGATGTTATTCCCTAAAGAAACGTTTATAATACTTGTAAGAATGTACGTAAAAAAGGAGAGTAGAACGATATGCCATTATCACCTCTTGATATACATAATAAGGAGTTTACACGTGGATTCCGTGGATATGCAGAAGACGAAGTAAATGAATTTTTAGATCAGATTATAAAAGATTATGAGATTGTTTTACGCGAGAAAAAAGAGCTCGAAGAAAAGATTAAGATGATGTCGGAACAAATGAATCATTACAATTCATTGGAAGACACATTACAGAAATCAATTGTTGTTGCTCAAGAGGCAGCTGGCGAAGTTCGTCGCAATTCCGAAAAAGAAGCAAAGCTCATCGTTAAAGAAGCTGAAAAGAATGCTGACCGTATTGTAAATGACGCACTGGCAAAAGCGAGAAAAGTGACGATCGAGATTGACGAATTGAAAAAACAGTCAAAAGTATTCCGCAACAGATTTAAAATGTTAGTGGAAGCACAACTTGATTTACTGAATACAGGCGATTGGGATCAATTACTGGAATATGACGTAGACTTAACGGAAATTCAAGAAAACAATCGTAAAGAAATCAATGAAGAGAACCAAAATGACGAAAATGCCGTGTATTAGTCAACGGTACTTGACATTTTATACAGCCTTTTCATATACTGAAAAATAATGAATAGGATGCACTTGCATCAGGCTTTGACGGAGACAGTAAATTTAACATTGTGGTTTAGCGATTCGAGGACGGTGGGAGCTCGAACAAAGCAAGTTAAATCGAAAATCACTCCTGAGCTAAATAACTGAAATTCGAGTAAGTTATTTCGTAGCACACGACGTTACAGTGTCTAATGAGGCTAATTTTATTTAGCGAATTTAGGGTGGTACCACGAGACTAATGCTCCTCGTCCCTTTTTACAGGGATGGAGGGGCTTTTTTGTTGTTAAAAAAGCTATCAATCCTTTAGAGCATTTAAAAATCATGATTCATTTAAGACACTTTCTGGTAAGCGTCTGACCCGGAATGGAAATCAACAATAATCAACACTCGATAAGATCACTAGGAGGAATTTACAATGCTAGAGTATAAAGACACATTATTAATGCCGAAAACCGACTTCCCTATGCGCGGCGGTTTACCAACAAAAGAACCGCAAGTTCAGGCACAATGGGATGAAATGGATATTAACAAATTAGTGCTGGAGCGTACAAAAGATCGTCCTCACTATTTACTGCATGATGGCCCTCCATATGCAAACGGAGACATCCATATCGGTCACGCATTAAACAAAGTTATCAAAGATATGATTAACCGCCAAAAATCAATGTCAGGTTTCCATGTTCCATATATTCCAGGTTGGGATACACACGGTTTACCAATTGAGCAGGCATTAACAAATAAAGGTGTTAAGCGTAAAGAAATGTCGGTTGCGGAATTCCGTGAACTATGTGAGAAATACGCTTATGAACAAATCGAAAACCAAAAAAGCCAATTCCGTCGCCTAGGTGTACGCGGTGACTGGGAAAATCCGTATATCACATTAAAGCCTGAATTCGAAGCACGCCAAATTGAAGTGTTCGGGAAAATGGCGGAGAAAGGCTATATTTATAAAGGCTTAAAACCAGTTTATTGGTCTCCATCTTCTGAATCTGCATTGGCAGAAGCAGAAATCGAATATAAAGATGTTGAATCGTATTCAATTTATGTAGCATTCGGCATTAAAGACAGCAAAGGCGTAGTACCGGCAGATGCTAAATTTGTTATCTGGACAACAACTCCTTGGACAATTCCGGCAAACTTAGGGATTTCGGTTAACCCTGAATTCACATATGTTGTCGTAGAAACAAACGGCAGCAAATATATTGTTGCTAAAGATTTACTGGAAAAATTGTCAACGACATTTGGCTGGGAAGATGTTCAAATTGTTCAGGAAGTACAAGGCGAACAGCTTGATATGATCGTTGCAGAACACCCAATTTACAAACGTGATTCATTAGTGATGGTTGGCGACCACGTAACTGCTGATGCAGGTACGGGATGTGTACACACAGCACCAGGTCACGGTGAAGACGACTATCAGATCGGTAAACGCTATGGTCTGGACATTTTATCACCGGTAGATAACGGTGGCTGCTATACAAATGAAGCACCTGGCTTTGAAGGATTATTCTATGAAAAAGCAAATCCGGTTGTCATTGAAAAATTAAAAGAAGAAAATGCAGTATTGCATGTTTCTAAATTTACACACTCATACCCGCATGACTGGCGTACGAAAAAACCGGTAATTTACCGTGCAACACCACAATGGTTCGCATCTGTTGAAATGTTCCGTGGTGAATTATTGGATGCTGTAACAGCGACAGAATTTACACCGGCATGGGGCGAAACACGTCTTTACAATATGATTCGCGACCGCGGTGACTGGGTAATTTCCCGTCAGCGTGCATGGGGTGTACCAATTCCGATTTTCTATGCGGAAGATGAAACACCGATCATCACACCAGAAACAATCGCGCATATCTCAAAATTATTCCGTGAACACGGTTCGAATATTTGGTTCCAGCGTGAAGCAAAAGACTTGTTACCTGAAGGCTTTACACATGAAGGCAGCCCAAACGGCAAGTTTACAAAAGAAAATGACATTATGGACGTATGGTTCGACTCAGGATCATCTCACCAAGGTGTGCTTGTAGAGCGCGGACTGAAATATCCTGCAGACCTTTATCTTGAAGGTTCTGACCAGCACCGCGGCTGGTTCAACTCATCATTAATCACGTCTGTTGCGATCAATGGGCATGCACCATATAAAGGTTTATTAACACATGGTTTCGTATTGGACGGCGAAGGACGCAAAATGTCTAAATCGCTTGGCAACACGATTGACCCGATCAAAGTGATGAACCAGTACGGCGCCGATATTATTCGTATGTGGGTAGCATCTGTTGACTATACAGGGGATGTTCGTATTTCGATGGATATGTTGAAGCAAGTTTCTGAAACATACCGTAAAGTGCGTAATACATTGCGCTTCCTGCACGGAAATGTGACAGACTTCAATGAAACGACTGACCGTGTCGCTTACGAAGAATTACGTGAAATGGATCAGTATATGTACATGCGCTTACAGGATGTTGTAAAAACAATCCGTGAAGCATATGACCGTTATGACTTCTCAACTGTATACACAACTGTGAATAACTTCGTAGCCATCGAGCTTTCTTCATTCTACTTGGATATCGCAAAAGATGTTGTGTATATTGAAGGAACTGACAACAAAAACCGTCGTGCAATGCAAACGGTTATGTATGATACATTAATGGCATTAGTTAAATTATTAACGCCAATTATTCCACATACGACTGAAGAGTTATGGAGCTACATCGAATTCGATGGCAAGCCACAATCTGTACAATTAACAGATTTCCCTGAAGTTGTAGAACAAGCAAACTTTGCAGAACTACGTACGAAATGGGTAAAAGTAATCGCAGTACGCAATGAAGTGTTAAAAGCATTGGAAGAAGCGCGTAATGCAAAAACAATCGGTAAATCTCTGGAAGCGAAAATTTCGGTTTATGCAGACAGTGAAACAGTCGAGTTATTAAATGATGCCAACATCGATTTTGCACAGCTTTCAATTGTATCTCAATTCTTCATCGCAGGCAGTAAGGAAAATGCACCTGCCAAAAGCTTAGTACTTGATAAAACAGCATTAGTTGTTGAAAAAGCAGACGGTGAAAAATGTGAGCGTTGCTGGACAATTTCAGAGACAGTCGGCGCAAGCGAAAACCATCCAACACTATGTAAACGTTGTGCGGATGTTGTAGAAAACTATTACGTATAAAAATTCGGAACGCTGTTGCCATTTTGGTAATGGCGTTCCTTTATACCTTTTTTACTTTTCCGAAAAATAAAATATTTAGGGGTTGTACATTTTGGAACAAATCGAACAAAAGCCATTAACTCCTGATACATTTATACAGGGGATAAAAGATTGTGTACCAACATTGCTAGGGTATATTAGCATCGGTCTTGCATTTGGTGTTGTAGGAATTGCATCAGGGATATCGGTATTGGAAGTATTTTTACTGTCGGTGCTTGTATATGCAGGTTCTGCCCAGTTTATATTTTGCGGATTGTATTTAGCCGGTGCCCCTGTAACAGCAGTCATAGTCACGATTTTCATCGTCAATTTACGGCACTTGCTGATGTCACTGACAATTGCACCGTACTTCACAAAGTATTCTACGCTGCGTAATATCGGTTTTGGGACATTGCTGACCGATGAAACATTCGGCGTTTCCGTTGTTGCTGCCGGAAAAGAGGGACGTCTTGGCGGGAAATGGATGGATGGGTTAAACATAACGGCCTATACAACTTGGATTGCCGCATGTACGATAGGTGGCATTATCGGGCAATGGCTGCCTGATCCGGAAAAATGGGGACTGGACTATGCTTTAGTGGCAATGTTTGTCGCGCTGCTTGTTCTGACGCTTGGGAGCATTCCAAAAGAAAAATTAATGCATTACATAAAACTGATTGTCATTATGGTCATCAGCATGTACGGGATGCTTTACTTTATGCCGGGGCACTTAGCTGTACTGTTATCGACAATGATCGTTGCAACGATTGGGGTGTTATTGGAAAAATGACAACCTCAGTAGCGATGGTTTTATTAATTTTAGGTTGTGCTTTAGTAACATGGATTCCTAGAATATTGCCGTTTATATTAGTGAAAAATATGAAGATGCCGAAAATCGTTTTGCGATGGCTTGCCTACATACCGGTTTGTATATTGTCCGCCCTTGTAATTGAAGGTTTCTTTGAGAAAGAAGAAGCAATCGTTACGGTTCAATGGCTAAACGTGATGGCATTTATTCCAACATTATTTGTTGCATTAATCACAAAAAGTTTATCAAAAACAGTAATTGCCGGTGTCGTAACAATGGCGGGACTGCGATTGATTGTCGGGTGAAGGTTACAGAGCTTGTTTAGTTAAATTTGACTGAACAAGCTTTTTTGGGTTTGATGAAATGTGGAAATTTCTTTGGGGTAAGTAGAACACTATGTATGGGGGAAGTAGGTACTTTTATTGAAAGTAGAAAGCGATGTTTATATTAGCTAATGAAGATTCTGAAGTGGAAAGTTGCTCGTCGAAAGTAGAATCTTTATTAGGGAATGTAGAACTTTTCATTCTGTAAGTAGAACTTTTGTATTGAAATGTAGAACCTTTCACGTGGAAAGTAGAAGCCGCCACTTTCATTAGCTAATGTCGATACGAAAGTAGAAACTTCCTTGAGGTAAGTAGAACTTTTATTACGAAATGTAGAACTTTTCACGTTGAAAGTAGAACAATCGACTTAAAAAGTAGAAGCCGCTGCATCTACTACCTATTATAACCATTTTAGTATAGCCCCTTTAGTGCTTTATTTTCCTTTCTTGTCACTTTTCATGTATTAAAAATATCAGATGGTCTGGTATTTATGTTAAAATAGGAAAGATATATCGTAAACGGAGGATTTGCTGTGTATAAATATTACGGAATCGCAATAATTGCAGTCATTTTGGATCAATGGACAAAGTGGCTCATTGTTAAAAATATGGAATTAGGGGAACGCATCAGTGTATGGGATCCTTGGTTTGGCATCTTATCACATCGTAACCGTGGTGCGGCATGGGGCATGTTAGAAGGACAAATGTGGTTGTTCTCACTCGTAACAGTTGCTGTCATTATCGCAATTATTTATTTTAATCATACAGAAGCAAAGGGTAAGCCACTATTTCATGTAAGCTTAATGCTGTTATTAGGTGGTGCGGTCGGTAACTTTATTGACCGTCTATTCCGAGGAGAAGTAGTTGATTTTGTCGATGTTTTTATACCGGTAATCAATTATCATTTCCCAATCTTCAATATAGCGGACGCAGCTTTAACAATTGCTGTTGTAATGCTTTTCATTACGATCATACTAGAAGAAAAAAAGGATAAGAAAAAGGTGAAATAATGACAGTAGTCACATTAACAATAGAAGAATTTGCAGGGGAACGTATCGATAAGGCGCTTTCACAAATGGAAGAATCTTGGTCACGTTCGCAAATTAGTAACTGGCTGGATGAAGAGCGTATTTTAGTAAATGGTGCAGCCGTAAAAGCAAAATATAAAGTAAAGCAAGGGGACGTTATTGAAGTAACGGTTCCTGAAGTAGAAGATCTGGAAATCGTTCCAGAAGATTTAAATTTGGAAATTGTTTATGAAGATGCCGACGTATTAGTTGTGAATAAACCGCGTGGAATGGTAGTTCACCCGGCACCAGGCCATACTTCAGGCACATTAGTAAATGGTTTAATGCATCATTGCAAAGACTTATCAGGCATTAACGGTGTAGCACGTCCAGGTATCGTACACCGTATTGATAAAGATACGTCAGGTCTATTAATGGTTGCCAAAAATGATGTTGCCCATGAAAGTCTTGTTAATCAGCTTGTTGAAAAGTCGGTAACACGTAAGTATACGGCTTTAGTACATGGTCATATTGCGCATGAAAAAGGAACAATTGATGCACCGATCGGCCGTGACCAAAAAGACCGTCAAAAGCAGGCAGTAGTCGATAAAGGCAAGCATGCGGTTACACATTTCCAAGTAATCGAGCGTTTCGGTGAGTTTACTTTAGTAGAGTGCCGTCTTGAAACAGGCCGTACTCACCAAATTCGTGTGCACATGAACTATATCGGTTTCCCGTTAGCAGGCGATCCGAAATACGGTCCAAGAAAAACAATCGATTTCGGCGGCCAAGTATTACATGCAGGTGTATTAGGATTTATCCACCCTGTAACGAAAGAATATTTAGAGTTTGAATCACCGCTACCGGAAGATTTCAAAAAATTATTAGAAGAATTACGCGGGTAATCGCGTTGGGCCGTCTCCTTATTGGGGGCGGTTTTTTAATTTTGGAAGCTTGCTCCGGCTTTTATTAGAACTGTTGAAACAGATATTAGAAATTATTGCGGCGATATTAGAAGATGTAGAGCTTTTATTAGAAAACGGCAGGAAATGGGTTCGATTTAAGGTGCTATTATCTGCATGTAGAGGCGTTCAGGTAGACTAGAGTGAATTTATTAGAACATTTTTACGGATATTAGAAAAAGCTTAGGACATATTAGCACATGGGGAAACTTTATTAGAAAATCTCGGATACTTATTTGAACAATTGACCATTATATTAGAACATCACACTTTTATTAGAAGATTTTGAAGTATATTAGAACATACGCCACACTTATTAGAAAATACACGCAAATCCAATAACAGAAATAAAATTCAGACTCTTCAAACATTGATTTTCAGTTGTCTGACCTTCATAAAGTTTATTGACTTATTAAATAATCAGGCCTATACTGACAACAGTGAACTACAGAACTTGACGAGAGCAGGCAGGTAGTCACAGCAAATCAAATCAAATCAATCTGAATATTGAATATTGTTCACCTTTAATGGCAGTCCAGAGAGGCTGAGAAGGGATAATGTGAAGCAACGGAATTTTTGTGCGCAAAAATACCCGTGTGCAGTTTTTCAACATGACTTTTCAAACCCTCTAGAACTTTCTAGAGGGTTTTTTGTTTGAAACTTACATTGATCATACCCTGTGAACACGGAAAAAACGAAAGGAGCAAAAAACATGGATAATTTTACAGTATTACTTGATGGACCATCGATGAACCGCGCGATAACGCGAATCGCACACGAAATTATTGAACGCAACAAAGGCATTGACGAAGTAATTTTAGTCGGGATTAAAACACGCGGCGCATATTTGGCAAGACGCCTTGCAGAAAGAATCGAAACGATCGAAGGGAAAGCGATTCGGACAGGAGAGCTTGATATCACATTGTACCGTGATGATTTATCACCTAAGCACGATCAGGCGCAAGTTAAGCAAGTCGATATTGAGCACCAAGTAAAGGATCAGAAAGTCGTGCTGATCGATGATGTTCTTTATACAGGAAGAACAGTTCGTGCAGCATTGGATGCCATTATGGATTTAGGCAGACCGGCGCAAATCCAGCTTGGGGTTCTCGTTGACCGGGGCCACCGTGAATTGCCGATACGTGCTGATTATGTAGGGAAAAATATCCCGACATCAAGCGTTGAACGCATTGTCGTTAATCTCGTAGAAACAGACAAAGAAGATATTGTAACAATTCATAAATTTGAGGAATAAGTGAATACAGGGAGAGAACATCATGACGAAAGCAGTATTGGATATTCATGAAAAACCTACAGTAGGGCAGCTGATTACATTTAGTTTCCAGCACATGTTTGCCATGTTCGGATCAACAATTTTAGTACCAAAATTAGTCGGGTTAAGCCCATCCATTGCGCTTTTAACAAGCGGAATTGCGACAATTATCTTTTTGATTATTACACAGTTTAAAGTACCGGCTTACTTAGGTTCATCATTTGCCTTTATCTCTCCGATTATATTAGTAGCAGGCTTAACAGAAGCAGGAGTTTCCATCAACCCTGGAAATGCAATGATCGGGGCAATGATGGTCGGGGTTGTATACGCAGTCGTATCATTATTAATTTGGAAAACAGGCTACAAATGGCTGATGAACATTTTACCGCCGATCGTCGTTGCACCGGTAATCATCGTAATCGGATTAGGGTTATCAGGCACGGCAGTAGATATGGCGATGAATGTGGACGGCAAATACAGCGGTCTTCACTTCTCGGCAGCATTAGTAACATTAGCTACGGCCATTATTTTCAACGTATTCTTTAAAAATATTTTAAGCGCGATGCCGATTCTTATGGGAATTGTAGTCGGCTATATATATTCAGTCATCATTGGCATCGTTGATTTCACGGCAGTAAAAAATGCGAAGTTCTTCACATTGCCGGACTTTTTAATCCCTGGTGTACACTACGAGTTCCAACTTACAGGAGCAATCTTTATCGGAATGGTGCCGATCGTCATTGTAACGATTTCAGAACATATCGGTCACCAGCTGGTATTGGGGAAAGTTGTAAACCGTAACTATATTAAAGACCCAGGCTTACATCGTTCGCTGTTAGGGGACGGTCTTGGAACATTTGCTTCAGCACTGATCGGTGGTCCGCCAAAAACAACATACGGCGAAAACATCGGGGTTCTTGCAATCACACGTGTATATTCAGTGTATGTAATTTTAGGGGCAGCAGTTGTTGCCATCGTCGTATCATTCTCAGGTCAGCTGATGGCACTGATTGAAACGATTCCGACAGCAGTGCTTGGCGGTATTTCAATTTTGTTATTCGGGATCATTGCAGCAAGCGGTTTACGTATGTTAGTGGAAAGCAAAGTGGACTTCGGAAATAACCGAAACATGGTCATTGCATCCGTAATACTGGTAGTCGGAATTGGCGGAGCAGCAATGCGCTTTACAGAAAGCTTTGCGATTGAAGGAATGGCATTAGCATCGATTATCGGTGTCATCTTGAATCTTGTATTGCCAGGTCGTGAAGTAACAGAAAAAGATATTTACGAAACAGAAGAATAAAAAAATATACCTTTTAAAGATTGTCCTGAGAGGCAAGGAAGGGTATGACATGCATGAAAGGATCATCAACAGGATGATGCTCTACCTTGTCACACCCTACAAGCCTCGCTAATGATGATAGCGAGGCTTATTTATGACGAGATATTGTATATTTAAACAAAAAGTAGATTAAATATTCATAATGTAATAAAATAATATCAAGCTAGCATTTACGCCGGGGCGTAATTGATATAAGCGGAGGTACTCACATGAAAAACTTATTATCGATGGAACATTTGTCAAATGAAGAAATAATGATGATTTTAAATCGAGCACAGCATTTCGAAGATGGTGAAAAACCTGTGTTACAACGTGAATTTCATGTAGCAAACCTTTTCTTTGAGCCAAGTACACGTACAAAAACGAGCTTTGAAATGGCGGAGCGTCGACTAGGATGTACAGTTATTCCATTTGATGCGGAGTTCTCAAGCACAACAAAGGGAGAAACGCTGTACGATACAGTCAAAACATTGGAAATGATCGGAATCGATGCAGTCGTTATTCGGGATAAGGAAGATGAATATTACAACGAGCTTTTGGAAGGAATCGGGTGTGCGGTCATTAATGCAGGAGACGGCGCAGGCCAGCATCCTTCACAGTCACTGCTGGATTTATACACGATTCAGAAAGAATTCGGGCGATTTGAAGATCTGAATATTACGATCGTCGGTGATATTTCACATAGCCGTGTTGCAAAATCAAATGCGACTGCACTTACTCGTTTAGGGGCAAATGTTCGGTTCCTATGTCCGCCAGCATGGGCAGGCAATTTCGAGGCGGCACATAGCTGGGATGAAGTACTGGAAGACAGCGATGTCATCATGCTGCTGCGTATCCAGCATGAACGTCATTCAGTAAGTAAAAACTTTTCGAAAGAAAGCTACCATGCAGAGTATGGCTTAACAATTGAACGTGAACAGCGGATGAAAGAGCGGGCTATCATTATGCACCCGGCACCGGTAAACCGCGATGTGGAAATTGCGGATGCTCTTGTTGAATGCAGTCGTTCACGCATATTTGAACAAGTGCGAAACGGTGTATTTACACGAATGGCCATTTTAGAAACGATTTTGAAAGGAAGAGATCAATATGACTACAGTTATACAAAATGTGAAGCTACTCAATGAGGAAGGCGAATTAGTAGTATCTACTATTGTAATAGAAAACGGCAAAATCGCTTCGATTAATGGAGACATTCCAGCTGGCGCTAAGCTGATTGACGGTAAAGGCCATTTCGCATCACCGGGTTTTGTCGATGTACATACACATTTACGTGAGCCTGGTTTTGAACATAAAGAAACGATCGCAACAGGTTCGGCATCTGCAGCAAAAGGCGGTTTTACAACAATTTGTGCGATGCCAAATACGAAGCCGGTACCGGATTCGGTAGAAAATATGCAGCTCATTAACGGATTGATCAAAGAAAGTGCAGTGATCAGAGTACTACCATATGGTTCATTAACAAAAGACATTTCAGGTGAAGTACGAACAAATATGCAAGAGTTAAAAGAACAAGGTGCAGTCGCTTTCTCGGATGACGGGATCGGTATTCAGCTAGCGTCGACTATGTATGAGCAAATGCAGCAGGCAGCAAAAATCGATGCGGTTGTTGTTGCACACTGTGAAGATAATTCCCTTATATACGATGGGGTTATGCATGAAGGAAAACGCAATAAAGAACTTGGATTACCAGGGATACCTTCTATTTGCGAGTCAGTACAAATTGCACGAGATGTACTGCTGGCTGAAGCGGCTGGTGCACGTTACCATGTATGTCACGTATCGACGAAAGAATCCGTACGTGCAGTAAGAGATGCAAAAGCAGCAGGAATTAAAGTGACTGCGGAAGTTTGTCCACACCACTTATTATTAGAAGAAATGGATATCCCATCAGATGATGCGAACTGGAAGATGAACCCGCCATTACGTGCTGCGGACGATAAAGACTCACTGCATGCAGCATTGCTGGATGGTACGATCGACTGTATCGCGACAGACCATGCACCGCATACAGAAGAGGAAAAATGCTGCGGTATGGTAGGTGCACCATTTGGAATTGTTGGATTTGAGACAGCATTCCCATTATTGTATACAAATTTTGTAGCGACAGGGAAATGGACATTAAAGCAATTAGTCGACTGGATGAGTGTAAAAGCAGCCCAAATTTTTGATCTTCCATACGGAACATTGGAAGTAGGAGCTTCAGCGGATCTTGTACTGATCGATTTGGATAAGGAACAGGCAATCGATGCAGAAGGGTTTGTTTCTAAAGGACGCAATACACCATTTAACGGATGGACAGCAAAAGGATGGCCGGTAGTAACGATGTTTGAAGGCAATATTGTATATCAGGAGGCAGAATAATGAAAAAGCGTTTATTAATTTTAGAAGATGGCACTGTATTTACAGGTACTGCATTTGGAAGCGATAAAGCAAGTCAAGGAGAAGTTGTATTTACAACAGGGATGACAGGCTACCAGGAAACAATTTCTGACCCGTCATTTTACGGGCAAATTGTTACATTAACATACCCGTTAGTCGGAAATTACGGCATCAACCGTGATGACTTTGAAGCAATCACTCCTGCGATCCGCGGTTTTGTAGTACGTGAATTGGCAGAGCAACCATCAAACTGGCGCTCGGATATGTCTTTAGGAGATTACTTGGCATCACAAAATATTCCTGGCATAGAAGGAATCGATACAAGAAAATTAACGCGCATTATTCGTACAAAAGGAGCTGTACGAGCGATTTTAACTGAAGCAGACGCCGAAGTGGATATCGCACAGATCGTCGCTCAATTACAAGAAACACCGTATATTACACACCATGTCCGCGAAGTATCGCCAAAAGCGGCATATCCGTCACCAGGACGCGGAAAACGTGTTGTGCTGATCGACTTTGGAATGAAGCACGGAATTTTACGTGAACTGAACAAGCGTGACTGTGATGTACTTGTCGTACCATACAATACGACAGCCGAACAAATTTTAGCAATGCATCCGGATGGCATCATGCTTTCAAATGGACCAGGGAACCCGGAAGATGTAACAGAAGGAATCGAAACAATTAAAGGACTAATCGGAAAAGTGCCAATCTTCGGTATTTGCCTAGGGCACCAGCTGTTTTCACTAGCATGTGGCGCAAAATCGTTCAAACTGCCATTCGGTCACCGAGGCGGAAATCACCCGGTAAAAAATCTGCGTACTGGCCGCACGGATTTAACGAGTCAAAACCATGGCTATGCAATTGATATCGAATCATTAAAAGATACTGATTTAGAGTTAACGCATGTCGCTTTAAATGATGGAACTTGTGAAGGGGTACGCCATAAGGAATATCCGATCTTCACTGTGCAGTATCACCCGGAAGCATCACCAGGTCCGGAAGATTCAAACTACCTATTTGACGAATTTATCGAAATGATGGAAATCGAAGCAGCAAAGGAGAACCAATATGCCTAAACGTACAGATATAAATACAATTTTAGTAATCGGCTCAGGTCCGATCGTAATCGGTCAAGCAGCGGAATTTGATTATGCAGGAACACAAGCATGTCTTTCATTAAAAGAAGAGGGCTATAAAGTAATCTTAATTAACTCGAACCCGGCGACAATTATGACAGATACTGAGATCGCAGACAAAGTATACATCGAGCCAATCAGCCTTGAATTTGTATCGCGCATTTTACGTAAAGAGCGTCCGGATGCCATTCTTTCTACATTAGGTGGTCAAACAGGATTAAATATGGCAATCGAGCTTGATGAGTCTGGCATTTTAGATGAACTAGGAATTGAAATTCTAGGTACGAAACTGGATGCCATTCATAAAGCTGAAGACCGTGACTTGTTCCGTAACTTAATGTATGAACTTGGTGCACCGGTTCCGGAGTCAGATATTATCCATAACATGGAAGAAGCTAAAGCATTCGTTGCAAAAATCGGTTATCCGGTAATCGTCCGTCCGGCATTTACACTTGGCGGAACAGGCGGCGGAATTTGCTATAACGATCAGGACTTACAGGAAATTGTAACGTCTGGTTTAAAATACTCTCCTGTAACACAATGTTTACTGGAAAAATCAATCGCAGGCTTTAAAGAGATTGAATATGAAGTAATGCGTGATGCGGCGGATAATGCAATTGTTGTATGTAATATGGAGAACTTTGACCCGGTAGGTATCCATACAGGTGACTCAATTGTTGTAGCACCAACACAAACATTATCGGATCGCGAAAACCAAATGCTGCGAAACATTTCACTCGATATTATTCGCGCATTAAAAATCGAAGGTGGCTGTAACGTTCAGCTGGCATTAGATCCTTACTCATTCCAGTACTATGTAATCGAAGTAAACCCGCGTGTATCGCGTTCATCTGCGTTAGCATCAAAAGCGACAGGTTATCCGATTGCAAAGCTTGCAGCAAAAATCGCAGTAGGACTTACACTGGATGAAATTAAAAACCCTGTTACAGGATCAACATTCGCTTGCTTCGAGCCGGCACTTGACTACATTGTCGCAAAAATTCCACGTTGGCCATTCGATAAGTTTGAATCGGCAAAACGTAACCTTGGTACACAAATGAAAGCGACTGGGGAAGTAATGGCACTTGGTCGTACATTTGAAGAAGCGATTTTAAAGGCTGTTCGTTCATTGGAAACTGGCCATGTTCATATTGAAATGAAAAATGCGGATGATTTAACAGATGCATGGATTGAAAAGCGTATTAAAAAAGCAGGGGATGAACGTCTATTCTTTATCGGTGAAGCAATGCGCCGTGGTGTAACAGCGGAAAAAATCCATGAATGGTCTGCAATTGATATGTTCTTCTTAACGAAGCTGAAGAAGATTGTAGATATGGAAACAACATTGGCAGAAAACATTGGCAATAAGGAAATTTTAAGAACTGCGAAACGTTTAGGCTTTGCGGATAAAAAAATTGCACAGCTTTGGGAAATGGAAGAGCGAGCGGTTTATGAATTCCGTAAAGAGCATGGAATTATTCCGGTATATAAAATGGTTGATACATGTGCGGCAGAATTCGAATCGAATACACCATACTTCTACGGCACATACGAGGATGAAAATGAGTCCATCCGTACTGACAAACCTTCTGTTGTAGTACTTGGCTCAGGTCCGATCCGTATCGGTCAAGGGGTAGAGTTCGACTATGCAACAGTTCACTCTGTATGGGCGATTCAAGAAGCAGGCTATGAAGCAATCATCATTAACTCAAATCCAGAAACGGTTTCGACCGACTTCTCGATTTCAGATAAATTATACTTCGAGCCATTAACAATTGAAGATGTGATGCACATTATCGATCTGGAGCAGCCAATCGGTGTAGTTGTACAGTTCGGCGGGCAAACAGCGATCAATTTAGCGGATAAGCTGGAAGCGAACGGTGTGAAAATTTTAGGAACGACACTTGAAGATATCGACCGTGCGGAAAACCGTAATAAATTCGAAGCGGCATTACAAAAACTGAAAATTCCGCAGCCACCTGGCGATACAGCAACATCCGCTGAAGGTGCGATGAAAATTGCGGAAGGTTTAGGTTTCCCTGTATTAGTTCGCCCATCATATGTACTAGGCGGTCGTGCAATGGAAATCGTTTATAACATGGAAGAGCTTGCTCACTATATGACAAACGCGGTTGAAGCATCACCGGATCACCCTGTATTGGTAGACCGCTACTTAACAGGACAGGAAATTGAAGTCGATGCCATCTGTGACGGGGAGAATGTGTTAATTCCGGGAATCATGGAGCATATTGAACGCGCAGGGGTACACTCAGGTGACTCAATCAGTGTATATCCACCACAAAAATTAACAGATGCTCAGAAAGAAACATTAGTAGACTATACAACTCGCCTTGCAAAAGGTCTTGGCATTGTCGGTTTAATGAATATCCAATATGTAATGAGCGAAGGCGAAATTTACGTAATCGAAGTAAATCCTCGCTCAAGCCGTACTGTACCGTTCTTAAGTAAAATTACAAACATCCCAATGGCAAATATCGCGACAAAAGCGATTCTTGGTCAATCGATTATTGAACAAGGCTACCCAACAGGACTGGCAAAAGAACAGCAAGGCGTATTCGTAAAAGTACCGGTATTCTCATTCGCGAAATTACGCCGTGTCGACATTACATTAGGGCCTGAAATGAAATCAACAGGGGAAGTAATGGGGAAAGATGCAACATACGAAAAAGCATTATATAAAGGTTTCGTAGCAGCAGGCATGGAAATTAAAACACATGGTACGATCCTGTTCACTGTATCGGATAAAGACAAACAGGAAGCAATCAGCCTGGCGAAACGCTTCTCAACAGTCGGATACCGCATCGTAGCAACAGAAGGTACAGCGAAAACATTTGAAGCAAATGGTATTAAAACAGATATCGTTGAAAAAATCGGCGGTAAAGGCAAAACATTAATCGATATGATTCAAAACGGTGAAGCTCAATTAGTAGTCAATACATTAACAAAAGGGAAACAGCCGGCACGCGATGGCTTCCGTATTCGCCGTGAATCGGTAGAAAACGGCGTACCATGTCTGACTTCATTAGACACAGCAGAAGCAATGCTGCGCGTAATAGAATCAATGACATTTACAGCAGAAGAAATGCCGAAAGCGGAGGTTGTACACTAAAATGATTCGTCAAGAGAAAATGACAGTTGTGGCACAAGAGCAAATTGCGACGAACATTTTCGAATTGACACTGCAAGGACAACTGGTTCAGGACATGTCGCCTGGCCAGTTTGTTCATGTAAAGGTGTCAAACACATTCGAGCCCTTGTTGCGTCGACCAATCAGTATTGCCAATGTCGATAAAGAAAAAAATGAATTTACGATGATTTACCGTGCTGAAGGTCGTGGCACAAAATTTCTGGCAACAAACCGCGAAAATGAAATCGTGGATGTTTTAGGTCCGTTAGGGAACGGGTTCCCTGTTGAAGCGGCAAAACCCGGCCAAACAGCGCTTTTAGTCGGTGGGGGAATAGGTGTCCCGCCACTCCATGAATTAGCGAAACAACTGAATGCGCGCGGCGTGAAAACGATCCATGTACTAGGTTTCCAATCAGAGGATGTATGCTTCTACGAGGAACAATTCAATGCTTTAGGCGATACGTACTATGCAACTGTAGACGGGACGAAGGGAATTAAAGGGTTTGTTACAACTGTATTTGATGAAGTAAAGCCCGAGTTTGATCTGTTTTATTCATGTGGTCCATTGCCGATGCTTCGCGCTTTAGAAGGCTATTACCCTGAAAAAGAGGGATACCTATCCTTTGAGGAACGGATGGGCTGCGGTATCGGTGCGTGCTTTGCATGTGTATGTGATACAACTGAAGGTCACGGAAAAGACTATGTAAAAGTGTGCTCGGACGGGCCAGTATTCCCGAAAGGAGTTGTGGCATTATGAGCCGTTTAAACTTACAATTGCCAGGTTTGGACTTAAAAAATCCAATTATGCCCGCGTCAGGCTGCTTTGGCTTTGGGCGCGAATATGCTCAGCTTTATAACTTGTCAAAGCTAGGAGCCATCATGATTAAAGCAACAACTGTTGAAACGCGTAAAGGAAATCCGACACCGCGTGTAGCAGAAACATCAGCTGGTATGCTTAATGCAATCGGTCTGCAAAATCCAGGGATTGAAAAGGTAATGGCAGAAGAGCTGAAGTTTTTGGAAAGCTATGATGTCCCGGTTATTGCCAATGTTGCCGGCACAGAAGTTGCGGATTATGTGGAAGTAGCAGAGCGTATTTCAAAGGCATCTAACGTAAAGGCGTTAGAATTGAATATTTCTTGTCCGAATGTCAAATGCGGCGGGATACAGTTCGGGACGGATCCGGAAACAGCTAAGCAGTTAACTGCTGCTGTAAAGGCGGTTTCAAGTGTACCTGTATATGTAAAACTATCTCCGAACGTGACAAATATCGTAGACATTGCAAAAGCGGTTGAAGCAGGCGGAGCGGACGGTATAACGATGATTAACACACTCGTGGGAATGCGTTTGGACGAGCGTACAGGGAAACCTGTCATTGCAAACGGGACAGGTGGCTTATCAGGTCCGGCAATTAAACCGGTAGCGATACGCATGGTGTATGACGTTTATAAAGCAGTGAACATTCCGATTATCGGGATGGGCGGGGTAACTTGTGCACAGGATGTAATCGATTTTATGTCTGCCGGTGCATCAGCTGTGGCAGTTGGTACAGCAAACTTTGTTGATCATTTCGTATGCCCGACAATTATTGAGGAATTACCTGACTTGCTTGACACGTTGAATGTGAACCATATTTCAGAAATTATCGGAAGGAGCCACCGTTAATATGAAGACAAAACCTATTATTGCTTTAGATTTTCCCGGTGAAAAAGAAGTGATGAGCTTTTTAGGGCAATTCGAAGAGAAACTTTTCGTTAAAATCGGGATGGAACTGTATATGCAGGAAGGTCCCAATATTGTGAGAAAAGTAAAAGAACAAGGACACGATATATTTTTAGATTTAAAGCTTCATGACATCCCGAACACTGTGAAATCAGCGATGAAGGGCTTAGCGGGGCTTGGTGTGGATTTAGTGAATGTCCATGCTGCAGGTGGACGTGCAATGCTGGAAGGTGCATTGGAAGGTTTGGAGGCCGGTACACCAGCCGGAGCTAAAAGAGCAGCATTAATTGCCGTTACACAACTGACGTCTACGACAGAACAGCAAATGCAAGAAGAGCAAAAAATAGCCCTATCTTTAAAAGAATCCGTTTTACAATATGCACAGCTGACAAAACAAGCTGGTCTTCAGGGTGTAGTCTGTTCAGTTCATGAGGCACAGGCAATCCGTGAAGCATGCGGTGATGACTTTTTACGGGTGACACCGGGTATTCGTATGCTTGGCGGGGATTCACATGATCAGCAGCGTATTGCAACCCCTGATGGAGCTAAAAAGGATGGTTCTTCATTAATTGTTGTAGGTCGTGCCATTACTGGAGCTGTCAATCCGGTAAAAGCGTATCAAGAAGTTTGTAACTTATGGGAGGCTAACTAAAATGTCATTACAAAACGAAATTGCACATGCAATGCTAAAAGTAGGAGCGGTGGAATTAAATCCAACCGATTTATTTACATGGGCTTCAGGAATTCAGTCGCCGATTTATTGCGATACACGTTTAACAATTTCAGATCCTGTTATTCGCAAACAGCTTGCCAATGGACTGTCCTCATTAATCGATGAGCATTTTTCTGACTGTGAAGTAGTTGCGGGTACTGCTACTGCGGGGATTCCACATGCTGCTTGGGTTGCGGATATTATGCAATTGCCGATGGTGTATGTGCGTTCGAAAGCAAAAGAGCACGGGCGAGGAAACCAGATTGAAGGAAAATATGCAAAAGGTCAAAAGGTCGTTGTAATTGAGGATATCATCTCAACAGGAGGTTCATCTATTACTGCTGTTGAAGCGTTACGTAATGCAGGTTGCGAAGTGTTAGGGGTCGTATGTGTATATACATATAATCTGCCAAAAGCGGATCAGGTATTTGAAGAAGCTGGCGTAAAATTTGTTTCATTAACAAATTTCGATTACTTAATCGATGCGGCAAAAGAAGCAGCTGCTATTCAGGAAGATGACATTCCATTCTTGAAAAAGTGGCATCAAGACTTAAAAACAGGAAATTTAAAATAAAATAAAAAATTCAATCCGTGGGGGTATCAGCCCCCACGGATTGTTTGTTAAACTAATCGGGCTACTGCTGATAGTATGATTCCCGACTTATCCGAGATAAAAAAATATTAAAAATATTCAAAAACGTGTGAAGTTATCAAAAATATACTTTACACGTTTTTGTTATAGTTATATAATTCCATTATGCAAATTATCAGTTTTTTTAATAATGAAGTTTAATGGGTTTAAATTTTATTAAACTACACAAAAAAGTATTTCTAGATGTTTTTATGTTGAAAAGACATAATTATAATCATTAAGAGTTAATTTTTATAGTAAATTATCGGAAAATTTAAACTTAAAAGAATAGTTTGCTATTGATAAATTTAAAATGTTAAATTAGAATAGTTAGAAAGTTTAATAATTGACATGTAAATATATTTTATGGATAATTTACGAAGTGGTACAAAAAATTAACAAATTATTAATATTTTAAAAAGACTGAGTATTAGCAAGGTTTAAATTTTTTTGATAAGGGTATTTTAATCTATTTGGAAAAATTTAATATAGAGCGAGTTTAGCAGAGTCGATTGTATGTTTAAGGAGAAAGGAGCGGTTATTTAATGTCTACGAATGAATTATTAGAAATCCGAAATTTACGTACGAGTTTCCGAATTAAAGATACATACTACCCAGCTGTAGACAATGTTTCGTTAACGCTTCGCAAAAATGAGATTTTAGCAATTGTTGGTGAATCAGGTTGCGGGAAAAGTACTTTGGCAACATCAGTAGTTGGATTGCACAATTCTATTACTACAAAAGTTGAAGGAGAAATACTTTACAACAATCAAAACTTAGTTAAATTGACAGATGAACAGTTTAATAAGTTAAGAGGAAATGACATCGGCTTCATTTTCCAGGATCCACTTTCTGCATTAAACCCATTAATGCGTATCGGAGAGCAAATTGAGGAAGGGTTAATTTATCATACGAAATTAACTAAAGAACAACGTGAAAAACGTGTTATTGAGTTATTAGATCAAGTAGGAATTCCGAATATGCAACGTGTTGCAAAACAATTCCCGCATCAGTTATCGGGCGGTATGCGTCAGCGTGTTATGATCGCGATCGCATTATCAGGTAAGCCTGCAATCATTATTGCGGACGAACCGACAACAGCACTTGATGTAACAATCCAAGCGCAAATTTTAGATTTATTAAAATCACTGCAAGATGAAATTCAATCAGGCATCATTTTAATTACACATGACTTAGGGGTTGTTGCTGAAGTAGCAGACCGCGTAGCTGTAATGTATGCCGGTGAAGTAATAGAAGAAGCGCCGGTTGTAGAATTATTCAGAAATCCGAAGCACCCGTACACAAGATCATTATTGAAATCAATTCCTCAAACAAACAGTGAGGATGAAAAATTAGAAATAATTCAAGGGATGGTTCCTTCTTTAATGAAGTTACCTCGCCAAGGCTGCCGTTTCTCATCGCGTATTCCTTGGGTTCCGCAATCAGCACATGAAGCAAATCCACAGCTTCATGAAGTTGCTCCTGGCCATCTTGTACGCTGTACTTGCTGGAAAGAATTCCATTTTGAGGATGAGGAAGGGAGCGTAAATCAATGAGTTTCATGCAAGTAGAAGATTTAAAAGTTCACTATCCGATCCGAGGTGGATTTTTTAACACAGTAGTTGATCATGTTTATGCAGTAGATGGCGTAACGATGGAATTTGACCGAGGAAAAACTTACGGTCTTGTAGGTGAATCCGGCTCAGGTAAATCAACAACCGGTAAAGCGATTATTGGATTGGAGAAAATCACATCAGGTCGTATTCTTTACGAAGGTGAAGATGTTACAAATGCACGCCGTAAACGTGATTCAGCATATAACCGTGATATTCAGATGATCTTCCAGGATTCACATTCCAGTATGAATCCGCGTAAACGTGTATTGGATATTTTAGCAGAGCCAATTCGTAATTTCCTTAAGTTGTCTCCGCAAGAAGAGCGGAAACGCATTAATGAGCTACTCGCAATTGTAGGGATGTCAGAGGACGTACTTCTTAAATATCCGCACGAATTCTCTGGTGGTCAAAAGCAACGTCTAGGGATTGCCCGTGCTGTTGCATGTAACCCAAAAATGATTATTGCGGATGAGCCGGTTTCGGCACTTGATTTATCCGTTCAGGCACAAGTTTTAAACTTTATGAAGGATATTCAGGAACAATATGGAATTAGTTATTTATTCATCTCTCACGATTTAGGTGTTGTTCGCCATATGTGTGACCATATCTCAATCATGTATAAAGGCAGATTCGTAGAAACAGGGAAGCGTGAAGATATTTACACAAATCCGCAGCATATTTATACAAATCGCCTGCTTTCTGCAATTCCTGATATCGAGCCTGAAACTCGAATTGAACGTAAGGTTGAACGTCAGAAAGTTGAAGCGGCATATCGCCAAGAACAACATAAATATTACGATAAGGATGGAAAAGTATATCCTTTAAAATCGATTTCAGACTCACATAAAGTAGCAATGTCTGAAGATGAAAAGGAGCGTGTATAGTATGTGGAAAACGATAGTTCGCCGTGTGTTAATAATGATTCCGCAGCTATTTATTTTAAGTCTCCTAATTTTCTTATTAGCGAAACAAATGCCTGGTGATCCATTTACAGGATTAATTACACCGGAAACAGATCCGAATGTTATTGAAGAATTACGTGTTAAATCAGGCTTCTATGATCCTTGGTATGTACAGTACTACAACTGGATCACAAATGCAGCACAAGGTGACTTCGGTCAGAGTTATACATTTAAAAAGCCTGTTGCTGATATTATTGGCGACCGTGCAATGAATACATTATTACTCTCATTGCTTAGTGTAGTTTTCCTTTATGTGCTGGCGATTCCGCTAGGAGTACTTGCTGGACGTTATCACGATTCATTCTTGGATAAATCGATTGTACTTTACAGCTTTATCTCTTATGCAATACCAGCATTCGTACTGTATTTAATTTTCGTTTACCTGTTCGGTTACCGACTGATGTGGTTCCCGACAAGTGGTACGGTGGAAATAGGACTAGATCCCGGAACCTGGAGTTATTACTGGAGTAAATTCTATCATTTATTATTACCGGCAGCCAGCTATGCACTGCTAGGTACGACGGGTGTCATTCAATATTTACGTTCGGAAATTATTGATGCAAAAACAATGGATTATGTTAAAACAGCACGCAGTAAAGGTATACCGATGAAGAAAGTATACTCACGTCATATTTTCCGTAACTCTCTGTTACCGATTGCAGCGTTCTTAGGATTCACGATTACCGGTTTACTCGGTGGATCGATTTTCATTGAAACTGTATTCGCTTATCCTGGAATGGGTAAATTATTTGTCGAATCCATTTCAAGTCGTGACTACAGTGTAATAACGGCATTAGTAATGTTATATGGCTTCTTAGCATTATTAGGTAGTCTATTATCCGATATTATCTTAAGTATAGTGGATCCGCGAATTCGCATAGACTAATCAATTAATAATGACTAAGGAGAGGTGATTTTAATCATGGAAAACAAAAATGAACAGACAGTAGAAAAATTAGAATCTCAAAGCTCTCCACCAACTGGTATTCAAGTAATATGGCGAGAGTTTAAAAAAGATAAATTAGCAATGTTCTCATTAATAGGAAGTATCCTGCTGGTGATTGCGATCATGATCATGGCATTCTTCACTATAGATCAGACTGAAGTAATGAAAATTCAATTATTGGAGCGTTTTACTGAACCAGGTGTCCGAGGGTATATTCTTGGGGCCGATGAAGCCGGTCGGGACATGCTTGGCCAGCTAATTATCGGGGCTAAGAACTCAATTTTAATCGCAATTGCGGTTACTGTTATTGCCAATGTAGTAGGGATTGTGCTTGGTATTATTATGGGATATTACGGTGGTTTCATCGATAATTTCTTCATGCGTATTATTGATTTCTTTATCACTCTACCAACTACAATGATTATCATCGTAGTCGTAACAATCATTCCATCGTACGGAATATTTGATTTAATTTTAATTCTTGCAGCATTTCAGTGGATGTCGACGGCCAGACTTGTGCGATCCAAAGCACTTTCTGAAGCACGACGCGATTACATAAGTGCCTCTAAAACAATGGGTACGAGTGATTTCGCGATCATGTTTAAAGGATTATTGCCAAACTTAAGCTCGCTGCTTATTGTCGAAGTGACATTAAGTTTTGCGGGAAATGTAGGGATCGAAACAGGTCTTTCATTCTTAGGTTTCGGTTTACCACCGTCAACACCAAGTTTAGGGACTTTAGTAAGTTATGCTATGAACCCGATAATTTTATCGAGTAAATGGTGGGTATGGTTGCCTGCATCAATATTAATCTTAGTAATGATGCTTGGTATAAATTACGTTGGTCAAGCGTTACGACGCGCAGCTGACGCAAAACAACGTTTAGGATAATAAGGGAGGAAAAACAAATGAAGAAAAAGAAAGGTTTAATGCTGTCATCAGTATTTGCTACGGCATTAGTATTAGCAGCTTGTGGAGGAGACGACGAAACAACGACTGAGAAACCAGCTGAAAATACAGACGGCACAAAGACAGAAGAAAATACAAATGACGGCGGTTCTACTGCAGAATCTCCAACATTACCATCAGAAGTTACAAATGATGGAGAAGCAATTGAAGGCGGTACTTTAAACTTTGCATTAGTAACAGACTCTCCTTTCCAAGGCGTTTTATCTTGGGAATTATATGAAGATGGTTATGATGCTGATATTTTAGGCTTCATGACAAACGAAATTTTCGAAACTGATGGCGACTTCCTAGTTACAGATGAAGGAATCGCAAAATTAGATGTAGATGCTGATAACAATAAAGTTACAATCACTATTCAACATGATGATGTGAAATGGTCTGATGGTCAGCCATTGACTGTTGAAGACATCATTTATGCTTATGAAATTATCGGTCACCCTGATTATACAGGTATCCGTTATGACGCTGATTTCGAAAACATCATCGGTGCTGCTGAATATAAAGCAGGTACTGCAGATACAATCTCTGGTATTAAAAAGATCGATGATAAAACAGTTGAAATTTCTATGACGAAAGTATCACCTGCAATCTACTCTCTAGGTGATGGTCTATGGGCATACGCAGTACCGAAGCATCAGTTAAAAGATATTCCTGTTAAGGACCTAATTTCTTCTGAAGCAGTACGTAAATCGCCTGTAACATTAGGACCGTTCAAATTAGATAAATTAGTTGACGGTGAATCTGTTCAGTACGCAGCGAACGAGCACTACTGGAAAGGTAAACCGAAGCTAGACAAAATCGTATTACAAGTAGTACCTTCATCTTCTATCGGTGAAGCATTACGTACAGGTAAGTATGACATGGCGTCTTCTTTCCCTACAAACCAGTATGACGGCGTAAAAGATCTTGAAAACTTAACAATCTTAGCTCGTCCAGAGTTAGCATACTCTTACCTTGGCTTCAAGCTTGGTAAATGGGATGCTGCGGCAGGTACAGCAGGATTAAATATTACAGATGAAAACGCAAAAATGAATGATGTGAAATTACGTCAGGCAGTTGCCTACGCAATGGATATTGAGCAAGTAACTGAGCGCTTCTACCAAGGTTTACGATCTCGTGCAACATCATTAATTCCGCCAGCGTTCGCTTCATTCCATGACAACACTTTAGAAGGATTCAACTATGATCCGGAAAAAGCAAAAGCATTATTAGATGAAGCTGGATACAAAGACGTTGATGGCGACGGCATCCGTGAAGATAAAAACGGTGAAAAATTAGAAATCCGTATGGCAGGTATGTCAGGTTCTGATACTGACGAAGCAATCGTTGAATACTACCGTCAAAACTGGAAAGATGTTGGTTTGGATGTACAGTTAACGACTGGCCGTTTAATCGAGTTCAACAGCTTCTACGATAAAGTACAAGCGGATGATCCAGAAATCGATATGTTCATGGCTGCATGGGGTACTGGTACAAACCCATCACCAATGGGTCTATACGGCGAAGCTTCTTCATTCAACTACAGCCGTTTCGTAACACCGGAATTACAAACTTTATTAGCTGACATCGATTCTAAAGAAGCGGTTGATGCAGATTACCGTGCGGATGCATTCCGTAAATGGGAAGAGTACATGTTCGAACAAGCAACAACAATTCCAACATACTTCCGTACAGAAATCGTACCAGTTAACAAACGTGTGAAAAACTACAATGTTGACTATTCAAATGCTACTCAATACCACGAAATTGAGTTAGTAGCAGATTCACCAATTAAATAATTATTAACAGCAAAAAGCCGCTTAGAAAATTTCTAAGCGGCTTTTTTCATTGTTTTACTTTTTCAGCTGCATAACAATCGCTTCATCCGGTGTTACATAAAGTGTTTTTTGTTCAAAATAAATAACAAACCCAGGTTTTGCGCCATTCGGTTTTTTCACATGGCGGATTTCCGTATAGTCTACCGGCACAGACGAAGAGTCGCGTGCTTTAGAAAAATAAGCACTTAATACAGCGGCTTCCGTTAATGTCTGTTCATCCGGGTTTTCCGAATGGATAACAACATGTGACCCAGGAATATCTTTCGTATGCAACCATACTTCGTTGCGTTTTCCAATCTTGAATGTCAAATAATCATTTTGCTTATTATTTTTGCCGACCGAAATTGAAATACCAGAAGAAGATACGAATTTTTCCGGTTCTGGTTTTGTCGGTTTCTTTTTACGCTTTGCCTGGCGGATTCGAAGTAAACCTTGTTCTGCCAGCTCTTCACGGATTTCTTCAATATCTTTAGTTGAAGCTTGCTGCACTTGCTGTGTAAGCATTTCCAAATAGTTAATATCTTCTGTTGCTTTTTGCTTCTGTTCCTCAATCATAACTAACGCTGTCTTCGCTTTATTGTACTTTGTATAATAGCTTTGCGCATTTTCAATAGGCGTTTTTCTCGGGCTAATCGGTATTCTAACTGTTTCGGCGTTTTCGCTGTAATAGTTTTCAACGTCGACGTATTCTGCACCTTTTTCGAAATTATAAAGATTAGCCATTAATAGCTCACCGTAAAGTTGGAACTGCTCCAGATTTTGAGCACGTTCATAATCTTTTTGCAGCTTTTTTTGTTTCAGCTTTAATTTATTCAGTTCATTTTGCAGCCAGCGTTCGAGATCCCCGGCTTGCTGTTTAACCCGATCCCGTTTTGCACGGGCGAAAAATACACGGTCAAGCAGTTCACCAAGTGTTTTATAATTCGTAACAGCACCTGATAAATGTGTTAGCGCTGTCGGTGAGAAATAGATTTTTCCTTCCTGCTCAACATAGGTCGGGTTTGCACTCGTTGCGATTTCGTTCATCAGCTGTCTGCAAGCAGTTACAGCATCATTTGTCGTGATGCGGTGCAGTAATTCGTTTGCATGCAGTGGAGAGAAACCGGCAAACTGTTCGACGATGTCTTTAGTAGTCGGTTGTTTAGAGAAAACCTCTTTTAACTCTACGTCGGATAAACTTGTCAGTGCAATTTTCTGTTGTTGTGGCGGTGCGATATATTGCTGACCTGGTAAAACAGTCCGGTAGCTGTTCATCGATGGCGGCAGGTGTTTGATGCTATCAATAATGACGTCATTTTGGGCATCGATTAATAGCAAGTTGCTATGACGCCCCATAATTTCGATGACAAGCTTACGTTTTACAGCATCGCCGATTTCATTTTTACTGTCGATTTCAAATGTGATCACCCGTTCAAAGCCGTCCTGAACAACAGATGAAATAAAGCCCCCTTCAATATGTTTGCGTAACAGCATACAAAACATAGGCGGATCTGCCGGATTTTCGATCGATTGATCTGTTATGTGAACGCGGGAATAGGAAGGGTGGATAGAAAATAATAGTTTACTGTTTTGGCCTGCTGCACGAATTTGCAATACAACTTCAAGTGCATTCGGCTGATAAATTTTTGTAATACGTCCGGAAGTCAGGCTTTGTAGTTCCTTGCTCATCGAACGAGTAAATAGTCCGTCAAATGCCATCTTTATGCCTCTTTCATTAAATAAGTCTTTTTGATTGTTTAATCATACCATTTTTTCGTTCAAACCTGTAGTTATCCCAAAATACTATATATTAAGGAAACGTATTATTTATATGAGGAAGTATGATTAAAGCCTGTTGACTGCAATGGAGGGGAGGCGAGTGTTCGTGCTGACGGTTTCACCTTTCGCACTGTTAAAACACCAGCTGACGGCTAGCGCCTTTCGCTACAAGATTTTCTCTGTGACGAAAGCGTAAGCGACAGTCACAAGCAAGCTTCCTGCGGGAACAGCGAAATTTATTTTGCGACGAAAGCGTCCGCCCCGGAATGAAAAATAACTCTCTAATTATAGAAAGCCAATTCTTTCCTTCTTGCAAAAATAAAAAGTATTTTATTACATCCTATCTATGATAAAATATATATTTGGATAATAGACGTTAACGCAAAATTGATAACACATATGCTATAATTGAAACAATTAAGTAAAGAAGGATGTGACGAACCTTGGTACGTAGTATGACCGGATTCGGCAGGGGGGTCACAACAACGAAACACTTTCAACTCACTGTTGAAATTCGTGCTGTGAATCATCGTTTTTTAGAAATTAATACTAAGTTTCCAAAAGAATGGATGGAATCTGAAGTAGTAGCAAAAAAAATGTTGTCGGATGCAGTTTCTCGTGGGAAAATAGATGTTATCATTTTTCTGAAGGAGCTCCATGACACTGAACAGACGATTCAAATCAATTGGTCACTGCTCAATGCTTTTCTCCAGGCAAAAAAGGAGTTGTCACAAACAGTTCCGATGGAGGAAAAGTGGACAATGCAGGAAATTGTGAGTTTGGACCAAGTGTTGCAAGTTGAAAAAATTGAGTTCATGCAGGATGAGATTATCGATGCTGTAAAAAATGCTTTGGCAGAAGCAATCCAAAACCTCATTGCGATGCGTGATCGTGAAGGGCAAGGATTGCAGCAAGTGATGCTGCAGTATAAAGCAGACCTGGAAGCGCAAATTGCTCAAATACGGCAATATGCACCGCTCGCAGTTGAAAAATATCGTGAACGTTTAATGAGCCGCCTAGAAGAAGTAGCAAGCGGTCAATCATTGGACGATCGTTTACTTACAGAAGTTGCGATTTTTGCAGAGCGAATTGATATTACAGAAGAGCTGGACCGTTTAGAGAGCCATTTTAATCAGTTATCCGAAACTTTAACTGAAAACATTGCAATTGGACGCAAGCTTGACTTCATTATGCAGGAAATGAACCGGGAAATTAATACAATCGGTTCAAAAAATCAGTCTACCCAATGTTCAGCTGCAGTTGTGCAGGCGAAGACGATTTTAGAAAAAATGCGTGAACAAGTTCAAAATATTGAATGATATAAAGGAGTTACTTATGAAAAAACAACGTGGATTATTAATTGTTTTATCTGGTCCATCAGGTGTTGGTAAAGGGACAGTTCGCAAAGAGCTCTTTTCACAGCCGGATACGAATTACGAATATTCGATTTCAATGACAACACGTAATCCTCGCGAAGGAGAAGAAGATGGTGTAGACTATTTCTTTAGAACACGTGAGGAATTTGAAGCGTTGATCGAGCAAGGAGGCTTACTGGAACATGCAGAATTTGTCGGCAATTATTACGGTACGCCACTTGCATATGTACACGAAACGCTAGAAGCAGGACGCGATGTATTTTTGGAAATTGAAGTACAAGGAGCAGCACAAATTCGTGAAAAAGCACCAGATGCGTTGTTTATCTTTTTAGCACCACCAAGCATTTCCGAATTGGAACAACGTTTAGTTGGTCGTGGTACGGAAACAGAAGATGTAATCGCTCGTCGTATTGCTACTGCTCGTGAAGAAGTCGAAATGATGAGTTTATATGATTATGTTGTAGAAAACGACCAAGTTCAAAATGCATGTGATAAAATAAATGCTATCATAGTAGCAGAACACTGCCGTCGTGAACGTGTGGAAAAACGCTATTTGTCAATGTTGAGAGGAGAATGAAACCATGTTATATCCATCAGTAGATAATTTAAAAAAACAAATCGATTCTAAGTATTCTTTAGTGAGCTTAGCATCAAAACGCGCGCGCCAAATGCAAGAAGAGGGCGGCGAGCACTTAAACTCATACATTTCTTACAAACCAGTAGGAAAAGCATTGGAAGAAGTAGCTGCCGGAAAGCTTCGCAAAGTTCAACAAGACGCTTCAACTGTTTACGAAGACGAAATCTAGTTGGTAATGTAAAAAGAATACTCCCTGAGTAGAAGCTCCCTAAGAATTTTTCTTTGGGAGCTTATCCTTTGAAAGGACGGTAAAATGATGAAAAAAAACAATATACTATTGTGTGTTTCGGGCGGGATAGCAGTATATAAAGCGGTTGCGTTAGTGAGCAAACTGTCTCAGGCAGGCTTTAACGTAAAAGTGATTATGACAGCTTCTGCACAAAAGTTCGTTACCCCTTTAAGCTTCCAAGTGATGTCTAAAAACGACGTGTTTTTTGATACTTTCGATGAAAAAGATTCCAATGTCATTGCCCATATTGATTTGGCAGATTGGGCGGATTTAGTTATCGTAGCTCCTGCAACAGCCAATATGATTGCGAAAATGGCACATGGTATGGCCGATGATATGGTGTCAACAACCTTACTTGCAACAACTGCACCTGTATGGGTGGCACCGGCGATGAATGTACATATGTATGAACATCCGGCCGTTTTACGGAATATTACACAACTTCATGAAGATGGCATCCGCTTTATCGAACCGTCTGAAGGATTTTTGGCATGCGGCTATGTAGGGAAAGGGCGTCTGGAAGAGCCGGAAAAAATTACGGCAATTGTAGAAAAGTATTTCCGTGAACAATCGGGAAGCGATGGACAATGAGATTTGCACAAGTAATCGTTGATGTTTCCGCATATCCGGTTGACCGTCCTTTCGATTATTTAATACCGGAAGATTGGGAAGAGCTGGTTGACATAGGCTGCCGTGTCAAAGTGCCGTTCGGACCGCGTAATGTCCTTGGATTTGTCGTCGGCATTACAACTGAATCAGACGTACCGGCAGAAAAAATAAAGCCGATTTCGGAAATACTTGATTTGGAAGCTATTTTAACTGAGGAAATGCTGAGCCTGGCAAAATGGCTGAAGCACCAAACAATCTGCTACGAAATTGATGCATTACAAGTAATGCTGCCTGGTGCGTTGCGCGCGAAGTATGAAAAGTATGCAGTCTTACAAGGTGAAGTGTCACAATTACCGCAAATGCTGCAATCGTACTTTGAGAAAACTGAAAAAGTGAATTTAGTCCAATTTGAAAAGGCAAATTTATTAAATCCAGTAAAACGCGCAGTAAAAGACGGACTTCTCAATATTGAAAATGAAGTAAAACAAAAAGGCCAAGTAAAACAAGTACGTAAGGTCCAAATATATTCCCGTGAACAAATAGAAGAAGTTATGGGACAAATGGGGAAACGGGCACCGAAGCAGCTGGCATTAATGGAATGGATGCAGGAGCATGCGGGAGCCGTCGTTTTACCGGAACAAATTTATGAAGCCGTTCAAGTGACAAGCAGTGTATTAAACAGTGTCATTGATAAAGGGGCAGCAGCGTATATACAAGAAGAAGTTTACCGCGATCCATTTACAAAAGAAGTCGTGAAAACAGACTTCTTACAAATGACAGATGAGCAAGACGTGGCACTGAAAAAAATTACGGAAGCGATAGATGATAAGCGTCAAGAGACTTTTCTACTTCACGGCATTACAGGCAGCGGGAAAACAGAAGTGTATTTGCAGGCGATCCAGCGTACAATCGCAGACGGAAAAGAAGCGATTGTACTCGTACCTGAAATATCCTTAACACCGCAAATGACAGAGCGTTTCAAATCGCGTTTCGGCAATGAAGTAGCGGTTATGCATAGCGGATTGTCTGTCGGTGAAAAATATGATGAGTGGCGGAAAGTGCAGCAAGGGAAAGTTAAGGTAGTAGTAGGTGCGCGGTCAGCTATTTTTGCACCGTTTAAAAATCTCGGGCTGCTTATATTGGATGAAGAACATGAGTCAACATATAAGCAGGAAGATTCACCCCGCTATCATGCACGGGATGTCGCGATATGGCGCGGAAATTATTATAATTGCCCTGTTATTTTAGGGAGTGCGACACCTGCATTAGAATCTTTTGCACGTGCGAAAAAAGGTGTATATACATTGCTGACATTATCGCAGCGGGCAAAAAATCAGGCATTGCCGTCTGTTCAGATTATCGATATGCGGGAACAGCTTCAGGCAGGAAACCGCTCGATGTTTTCTGAGCCGCTTATGGAGGCATTAAGGGACCGTCTCGATAAAAAAGAGCAGACCGTGCTGTTTTTAAATCGCCGCGGCTATTCATCGTTTGTATTATGCAGGGATTGCGGAACAACAGTGCAATGTCCGAACTGTGATATTTCGTTAACGTATCACCGCTATCAGGAAAAGCTGAAATGCCATTATTGCGGTCACGATGAATATATTCCGGAAACATGTCCGGAATGCCTAAGTGAAAACATCCGTTATTTCGGTACCGGAACGCAAAAGGTGGAAGAAGAAATATACAAGCTGTTTCCGGAAGCGCGTGTCATGCGGATGGATGTCGATACGACCAAACAAAAAGGGGCACATGAAAAAATGCTCGATGCGTTCGGTCGAGGGGAAGCGGATATTCTGCTCGGTACGCAAATGATCGCAAAAGGACTTGATTTCCCGAATATTACATTAGTCGGCGTATTGAGTGCCGATACATCGCTTCATTTACCGGATTACCGGGCTGCAGAAAAAACATTCCAGCTTATGACGCAAGTTAGTGGACGGGCAGGACGACATAATAAGCTTGGGGAAGTATATATCCAGACGTACACACCGGAGCATTATGCGATCCAGCTGTCTAAAGATCAGCATTATACACCATTTTATGAACGCGAAATGCATGCAAGGCATATTGCAGGATATCCGCCTTATTATTATATTGCGCTTATTCAAGTTTCGCATGAAGATGTCATGTTTGCTGCAGAATATGCAGGACGTGTAGCGGAGTATTTGCGTTCCAATTTATCATTTAATGTTTCCGTTATTGGACCGACAACAGCCAGTATCGCTCGTCTCCAAAATAGATATCGTTATCAATGTTTGATAAAATATAAAGTAGAGCCAAATTTGATTCCGGTTCTTTTACAGCTTATAAAACTGTATCGATCGGAATGGATTAAAAAAGGCATTGTGCTAACAGTTGATTTAGATCCGACAATGATCTAATGCATATAGAAAGAGGTATTAAAATGGCAATTAAAGAAGTTGTGAAAAACCCAGCGAATGTATTATCACAAAAAACGAGAGAAGTTGAAGTAATCGATGAAAATATCATTCAGCTTTTAGATGATTTATATGACACGATGGTAGAAAATGATGGTGTAGGCATTGCTGCACCTCAAATTAATGTTGATTTACGTGTAGCAATCGTAGAATTAGGCGAAGATATTTTAGAAATGATCAACCCGATCGTAATTGAAACACGTGGTGAAGAAGAAGACGTAGAAGGCTGTTTAAGTTTCCCGGACCTGTTTGGAATGGTCAAGCGTCCAACATACGTAAAAATCGAAGCATCTGACCGTGAAGGGCGTATTTATGAACTTGAAGCAGAAGACTTTGAAGCACGCTGTATTTTGCATGAAATCGATCATTTAGAAGGTGTATTATTTGATTCGAAAATGACGCGTGTATTAACAGAGAAAGAATTAGAAGAGCTATACGCGGACGCTGAGGAGGAATAATCGATGATAAAAATCGTATTTATGGGAACACCTGCCTTTTCAGCGCCAATTTTGCGTATGCTTCATGAAGAAGGCTATGACATCGCAGCAGTTGTGACACAGCCGGACCGTCCAGTTGGTCGTAAAAAAGTATTAACGCCGCCACCTGTGAAAGAGGAAGCATTACAACTAGGTTTACCGGTTATTCAGCCGGAAAAGCTGCGCGGTTCACAGGAGCTGGAAGAAATCTTGGCGTTAAATGCAGACCTTGTCGTAACTGCGGCATTTGGACAGATTTTGCCGAAAGAACTGCTTGATGCACCGCGATTAGGTTGCATCAATGTCCATGCGTCATTATTGCCTGCATATCGAGGCGGTGCACCAATTCATCAGGCAATTATTGATGGACAGGCAACAACAGGTGTAACGATTATGTATATGGCGGAAAAACTGGATGCCGGGGATATTATTTCACAACGGGAAATTGCTATTGAAGATACGGACAATACGGGCATAATGTTTGATAAATTAAGTGCTGTTGGTCGCGAACTATTAAAAGAAACAATGCCATCGATTATCGACGGGACAAATGCCCGCGTTCCACAGGATGAATCACTCGTAACATTTGCGCGCAATATTAGCCGCGAACAGGAGTTGATTGATTGGAATAATGAAGCGCGTGCATTGTATAATCAAGTGCGCGGATTATCCCCTTGGCCTGTTGCCTATACGACATTTGAAGGGGCTAACTTTAAAGTCTGGGCGGCAAAGGTTGGCGAGACTGCAACAAATGCTGCACCGGGAGAAGTCGTGAAAATTGGAAAAGACCATTTTGAAGTAGCGACAGGCGATGGCGGTACATTAGCGCTGTATGATGTACAACCTGCAGGGAAGAAACGCATGACAGCAGAAGAGTTTTTACGTGGTACGGGCTCGAAATTACAGATTGGGGACCGTTTTGAATGAGTAAAAAGAAACAAGTGATTTGGGATGGTAATGTTCGGGATGCCGCTTTAACGATATTATTGACGGTCGATAAAAGCCAGGCGTACAGTAATTTATTATTACACCAAACAATTGAGAAATATAAAATCGATGCAAAAGACCGTGGCCTGTTAACAGAGCTCACATATGGAACATTGCAGCATAAACTGACACTGGATTATTATCTGGAGCCATTTATCCGCGGTAAAGTGGATATTTGGGTGCGTTGGCTGTTGCGTATGTCACTCTATCAAATGCAGTATTTAACGCGTATTCCTGCGCATGCTGCTGTAAATGAAGCAGTGGAAATTGCAAAGCGCCGCGGCCATAAAGGGATTGCCTCAATGGTGAACGGTATTTTACGTTCGATTTTACGTGAAGGTGTTCGTTCGACCGATTTAATAGAAGATGCAAATGAGCGTCTGGCAGTCGAAACAAGTCATCCACAGTGGCTCGTCGATCGCTGGGTTGAAAGCTACGGCTATGAGAATACACGTGAAATGCTTCTTGAAAATAATATTGCACCACTGCAGACAGTTCGTGTCAACACGACAAAAGCGACTGTCGAGCAAGTATTGACTACGCTTGAACGTGAAGGTGTAAAAGCGCGCCGCAGTGAATATATACTCGAATGTCTGCATCTTGAAAACGGGCAGGCTGCACGTACAGGAGCGTTCCGAAACGGGCTTATTACAATTCAGGATGAAAGCTCGATGCTGCCGGCAAAAGTGCTGAATCCGCAGCCAGGTATGAAAGTACTTGATATGTGTGCAGCACCAGGCGGAAAAACAACACATCTTGCAGAAGTTATGAAAAATGAAGGCTCGATTTTAGCAACCGATCTACATCCGAAAAAATTGGATTTAATCGAGGAGAATGTCGCGCGTCTTGGATTGAATATTATCGAAACAGCGCCTCTTGACGGAAGAAAAGCAGCAAGCTTTTTACAAAAGGAAGGCTATGATGCGATTTTGGTCGATGCACCATGCTCAGGGTTGGGCGTAATGCGACGCAAGCCGGATATTAAATATACGAAGCGTGAAGAAGATTTAGAGAGCCTGCAAACAATTCAGCTTTCGATTTTAGATAATGCAGTACAGCTATTGAAAGAAGACGGACGACTAGTGTATTCAACATGCACAGTAGACCGCAGTGAAAACGAAGGTACGGTACAAGCCTTCTTAAAAGAGCACCCTGAAATGAACTTGGTGCCAATTGAAAATTTACCAACACAACTAGAAGCGAAGCAACAGGACGGGATGCTGCAAGTATTCCCGCAAGATATAGGCAGTGACGGATTTTTCGTAGCTGCATTCGTAAAAAAAGGAGCGTCCAATTAACTAATGGAGCAAGAACAATTAAAAAAATTTGATGAACGAATTCAGGATTTAGTGGAAGAAACAGCAGATAAGCCGGTACGTCGTGCGAAAAAAGAAAAGCCTCAGTTAAAACCTTCAATCTATTCATTACGTCTAGATGAAATGAAGGAATGGCTGACAGCAAATGGAGAAAAGGCTTTCCGTGCAGCGCAGATTTACGAATGGCTTTATGAAAAACGTGTCCAAACGTTTGAAGAAATGTCCAACTTACCGAAAGCATTACGTGAAAAGCTGGAAGCCGAGTTTGCATTAACGACACTTTCAACAATTATTAAGCAGGAATCAAAAGACGGTACAATCAAGTTTTTATTCCAGTTGCAGGACGGCTATTCAATTGAAACAGTATTGATGCGTCATGATTACGGAAATTCAATTTGTGTAACGACACAAGTAGGCTGCCGTATCGGTTGTACATTCTGTGCATCTACGTTAGGCGGCTTGAAGCGTCATTTAATGGCAGGAGAAATTGTTGAGCAGGTCGTAAAAGTACAACAACAGCTTGATGAAACAGAAGAGCGTGTATCATCAATCGTTATTATGGGTATCGGTGAGCCGTTTGATAACTACGATGCAATGATGAACTTCCTTAAAATTATGAACGATGACAAAGGATTAAATATCGGTGCCCGTCATATTACGGTTTCGACTTCGGGAATTGTACCGAAAATTTACGAATTCGCAGATGAAGGTATGCAAATCAACTTTGCGGTTTCTCTACACGCGCCAAACCAAGAGGCCCGTCAGAAATTAATGCCGATTGCAAAAGCATATAAATTAGAAGAATTGATGGAAGCAGTAAAATACTATACGAAGAAAACAGGACGTCGTGTTACATTTGAATACGGTTTAATGTCAGGGCAAAATGATACAGAAGAAGTAGCAATGGAACTGGCGAAGCTGATCAAAAATATTAAATGTCATGTTAACTTAATTCCGATTAACTACGTGCCGGAACGTGATTATATTCGTACATCACGCAGTAAAATTTTTGCTTTTGAAAGAACGCTTAAAGAGCAGGGGATTAACGTAACGATCCGCCGTGAGCAAGGTGCAGATATTGCAGCTGCATGTGGCCAGTTACGTGCACAGGAACGATCACACGAAACAAAGTAGGTGGACTATAGTGAACTTTACAGTGGAAAGTGATATTGGGTTAAAGCGAAAAATAAATGAAGATCGGGCCGCGTTTTTTGAGCGCCCCGATCATTTTAAGCTTGCGATTTTAGCAGATGGTATGGGTGGTCATAATGCTGGTGATGTAGCGAGTGAAATGGTTATTACCGAAATGCATGAACTCTTTAAGCAGGAAAATGCAGAAAGTTTTGCAACAAAACAGTTAAAGCTGGAATGGTTGCGTAATGCGGTGTCACATATTAATCAAAAAATATATCATTACTCATTAACACATGAAAATTGTCAAGGTATGGGAACGACAATGATTGCTGTGTTGCTTGACAAGAATGATTGCACGATAAGTCATGTCGGCGATAGTCGTGTATACCATATTACAAACGAAACAGTAAAGTTAGTAACGAGAGATCATTCTTATGTAAATATTTTATTGGAAAATGGAGAAATTAGTGAAGAAGAGGCACAAAATCATCCTCAACGGAACTTTATTTTAAAAGCACTCGGTACAGAAATTTCGATTGAACCTGATTTTTATGAAATCACTTTATCAAATGAGGCCTTTTTACTCATTTGTTCCGACGGGTTAAGTAATAAACTGTCTACAGAGGAAATGGGCAAAATTATTACAAAGCCGATTTCCATTCAGGAAAAAGGAAAAAAATTAGTTCAAATTGCAAATGATCGTGGTGGAGAAGATAATATTTCCCTTATCTTAATGACAACGGTGCAGGAGGTGTAACAATGCTAGTAGGAAAACATATAAGTGGCCGTTATAAAATTTTAAAATTAATTGGCGGAGGCGGGATGTCAAATGTTTATTTGGCACACGACATTATTTTAAGTCGTGACGTCGCAATCAAAATATTGCGTTATGATTTATCAAATGAAGAAGAATTGCACCGTCGTTTCCAGCGTGAAGCATTGTCTGCAACAAGTTTGACTAATCCTAATATCGTAAGCATCTATGATGTAGGCGAAGATGGGGATATGCACTATATTGTCATGGAATACATTAAAGGGAAAACATTAAAACAATACATACAAGAGTTTTCACCTTTATCTGCAGCGCGAAGTGTCCATATTATGAAGCAGCTAACATCGGCGATTGCCCATGCACATGAAAATGGCATAATCCATCGAGATATAAAGCCACAAAATATATTAATGGACGAAGAAGGCAATGTGAAAATTACTGATTTCGGGATTGCAACATCGCTTGGAGCAACAAGCTTCACCCAAACGAACTCAGTCATCGGAACTGTCCATTATTTGTCGCCGGAGCAGGCACGCGGCGGTGTAGCGACGATGAAGTCCGATATATATGCACTTGGGATTGTCTTTTATGAGCTTTTAACAGGTGAATTGCCATTTTCCGGGGAATCTGCTGTATCCATTGCGTTAAAGCATTTGCAGGCAGAAACACCTTCAGTACGTGAATTTGATGCAAGCATTCCGCAAAGTGTGGAAAATATCGTATTAAAGGCAACAGCAAAAGATCAAAACCACCGCTACAGCAATGCAGAAGAGATGGAAGAAGATTTAAATACATGTTTATCATTACAACGGGTGAATGAACCTAAATTTATGCCGCCAGTAGATGACGGGGCAACAAAGCTGATCCCGATTATAAAAGATCCTAAGCCCGTTCCTGTCCCGGTTCAAGAGCCATCTACAGGTATAACGGAACAAACAGTCCGGATTGATTCAAAACCGCCGGCAGAGGAAGAACCGAAGCTGTCAAAACTGCCTAAACAAAAAAAGAAAAAGAGAAAATGGCCGCTAATTGTCGGGCTATTAGTTCTTTTAACAATTGGTGCAGTAGTAGCTGCTGTTCTCCTGACTCCAAATAGGGTAGTAGTAGAAGATGTGACGGATATGACGGTTGAAGAAGCAATTCGAATTTTAGAAGAGCAAGGCTTCGTTATTGGAGAGCAAGAAGAACGCAATAATGAAGAGATTGAGTCCGGAAATATCATTGAAACGAATCCTCAGGCAGGTCGGGAACGTGAAAAAGGCACTACGGTTGATTTAATTGTCAGCATTGGTAAGGAAATGACAAAGATGGAAGATTTCATCGGCAAGCAGCGTGATGAAGTAAAGGATGCGTTAGAAGAATTTAACGACTATGAGTTCAAAGAGGAATATTCTTCTGATCGTCCAGCAGGCGAGATTATCGCTCAAACACCTGAAGCCGGAGAGGAAATTCACGTCAATGAGACGGATGTTGTATTAACAGTTAGCAGAGGACAAGAGCAAGTAACGGTGCGTGACTTGATGGCATTTAATGAAGCAAACCGTTCAGAATATGAAAAAAGCTCAGGCTTTAAAGTAAATGTAACAGGTGAAGAATATTCGGATAAACCGGCCGGTGAAGTAATCAGCCAAACACCAAAAGCAGGTACGAAGCTTGAAAAAGGCGGCACAATCAATGTCGTCATTTCTAAGGGGCCAAAAGCAAAACAGGAAAAGTTCTATACAAATACAATAGAAATTCCGTACGAGCCTTTAGAAGAAGGAATGGAACAGGAAGTCTCCATTTACATTCAGGACAAAACACGTACAATGGCAGAGCCTGTAGAAACAATAACAATTACTGAAGATACTTTATATACAATTAAGCTGGTTATTGTTGAAGGGGACAAAGCAGCCTACCAGATTGTACGGGATAACAATGTAATCGAAAATAAAACAATTACTTATGAAGAATTGGCAGAATAAGGAGGAATTGGATGGCACAAGCCCAAATTCGAAAAGCATTAAGCGGTTATTATTATGTTGAAAAAGACGGCGATTTAATTCAATGTCGTGCTCGTGGGATTTTCCGTAATCGCGGAGAATCTCCACTTGTCGGCGATTTTGTGGAATATTCCTATGACGGCGAATCAGATGGTTCAATTGATAAAATTCTGGAACGCCACAATGAGCTCGTTCGACCACCGATTGCGAATGTGGATCAGGCCTTACTAGTGTTTTCCGCAAAAGAACCGGATTTTAATACAGTACTGCTCGACCGTTTTTTAGTCGTGCTCGAGTCATTCCATGTGCAGCCAATTATTATTTTGACGAAGATGGATCTATTGAATGATGCCGAACGTGCACATTTACAAACATATATCGACGACTATAAGGAAATCGGCTACGACATTATCGAAACTTATATCGATGATCCAACATTGCTGGAGAAAATCGAACCATACTTGCAGGAAAAAACATCAGTGCTTGCCGGACAGTCAGGTGTCGGGAAGTCTACTTTGTTAAATACATTGCTTCCTGAACTGGATTTAAAAACAGGTATTATTTCAAAAAGTTTAGGGCGCGGGAAACATACAACACGTCATGTAGAGCTTATTGAAGTATGCGGCGGGCTATTGGCAGATACGCCAGGCTTCAGTTCTTTCGATTTTGAAATGATAGAAAAAGAAGAGCTGACATCTTGTTTACCAGAGTTCGAGAGGATTAGCGAGAATTGTAAATTCCGTGGCTGCCTGCATATAAAGGAACCTAAATGTGCAGTAAAACAAGCGGTAGAAACCGGTGAAATCCGTTCGTACCGCTATGAGCATTATGAACAAATTTTACAAGAAATTATTGACCGAAAGCCGAGGTATTAGACATGATTAAAATTGCACCATCAATTTTAGCAGCAGACTTTGCAAAGCTGGGACAAGAGGTAAAAGAAGTAGAAGCAGCAGGAGCGGAATTAATTCATATCGATGTAATGGACGGCCATTTCGTACCGAATATTTCATTTGGTGCGATTGCATTAGAAGCAATTCGTCCTCTTTCTACATTACCGATGGACGTACATTTAATGATTGAAAATCCGGATCAGTATATTGAACAATTTGCGAAAGCAGGTGCAGACTACATTACAGTACATGTTGAAGCATGCCGCCATTTGCACCGTACGATTCAGTTAATTCGTTCATATGGTGTTAAACCAGGTGTTGTATTAAATCCGCATACGCCGATTGAAACGATTCAGCATATTTTAGAGGATGTTGATATGGTGCTGTTTATGACGGTTAACCCTGGCTTTGGCGGGCAAAAGTTCATTGAATCGGTTGTGCCTAAAGTTGAAGCATTATCGAAAATCATTAAAGAACGTGGCCTGAATATAGAAATTGAAATTGATGGCGGAATTAACGCAGAAACAATCGTACCTTGTGCAAAAGCAGGTGCAACGGTTTTTGTTGCTGGTTCAGCTATTTACAGTAAAGAAAATCGCGCACAAGCTTTACAGGAAATTAAACAAGCAGGATTAGCGGCAATTCAGTGATTGTAGCAATCTGCTCAGGCGGCCCCGTTCATGAGGTCGCCTTTTCTTTAACACCGGATATATGGATTGGAGTCGACCGGGGTGCATTATATTTAGTGGACAAAGGTATACTGCCCCACAGCATCGTCGGCGATTTTGATTCTATTACAGCGGAGGAATTTGCGCGGATTTCCGAAGTTGTAGACCATGTTGAACAGTTTCAGGCTGAAAAAGATGAGACGGATACAGACTTAGCCTTGCTGAAGGCACTTACATATGAGCCGCAGGAAGTCTTTTTGACGGGTGTTACAGGCGGGCGCTTGGATCATTACGAAGCGACTTTAAGATCTGTTTTTCTTATGCAGCAGCAATATCCTCATATTACTTTTAAAATCATTAATTCTCATAATGTCATTCAATTTTTACTGCCGGGTACACATACTTTGACAGAAGATCATTATACTTATGTATCGTTTTTTGCCTATGGAAAAACTCTTCAGAACGTTACGTTGCGTGGGGTTAAATATGAAACGACAGATGAAGTGATTGAGCAGGGGACAACGCGTTTCACAAGCAATGAAATAAAAGGTACAGGGTCTATTTCATTTAAGGAAGGCATATGTTTAATGATAAAGAGTAAAGATTAAGGAGGAACAACGCTGAAAGTATATACATTCCAAATGCCTAAGTGGTTAAGCGGTGTGGCAAGAGGCTGCGTGAAGTTGTTTCGTAGAGATAAAAAAGAAAAATAAAGATCCTGGCTACAGCTCATAGAGATTATGGGCTGTATTTTTTATGTTTTATCACAAAAAAATAGAGTACCAGCAATTGCTGATACTCTATACGCGATTATACGCGCTCGATTTTACCTGATTTTAAAGCACGAGCAGAAACCCATACACGTTTTGGCTTACCGTCAACTAAGATACGAACTTTTTGAAGGTTAGCACCCCAAGTACGTTTGTTAGCGTTCATAGCGTGTGAACGGTTGTTGCCTGTACGAGCTTTACGGCCAGTAATTACGCATTGTTTTGGCATTGTAAAATTCCTCCTTACAGCTGAATCTGAAATCTTTATTTCAGTTCGTTATTTCACATACCATAATAATTTAACATACAGAGGCAATGAGTGCAAGACATTTTCCATAACCTTTCAAGAAAAAAACCTTTACACCCCATTTTGCTTAAACGGGATTAAAAACTTCCTGTTAAAGGTAACGTACTATATAAACTAATTATTTGGGGGAAGCAGTTATGAAAAAATGTATGGTCATCATCAATCCTTCTTCAGGAAAAGAAAAGGCAAGTGAGTATGAAAAGAAAATTATCGCACAATTACATAATTATGAGGTTGTTGTGAAAGAGACAGCAGGGAAAATGGATGCAACCCGCTTCGCTAAAATGGCATGCGATGAAAAATATGATACGGTCGTTTTAGTCGGCGGAGACGGCACATTAAATGAAGGAATCAATGGCATTGCAGAACAGCCTCACCGCCCTGTTGTAGGAATAGTCCCATTGGGTACAGTCAATGATTTTGCCCGTGCATTGGACATCTCGCTTGATCCGGATGAGGCAATTGCGTTTCTTGGCGGAAAAACTACAAAAGCCGATATCGGGAAAGTGAACGATCATTACTTCACAAATGTCATTGCAATCGGATTGCTGGCAGAAGCGGTCGGCGAAGTGACGGTGGAACAAAAAACGTCTCTAGGTTCACTCGCTTATTTATTTGAAGGTGTGAAAGCGGCTATTCAAAATGACTCTTACGAAATGGAAGTTAAGGCAGATGGACAAACATATAAAGAAAATATGATGCTCTTCATCTGTGTATTGACCGATTCAGTAGGAAGCTTCCGCCACCTGAATGAAGATGCCGATAAATCGGACGGCCTCTTGCACGGATTTATTATTAAAAGCACGAACACACTACAAGTAGTAGGCACAGCTAAAAACCTGCTGACAGGCAATTATGAGGACGACGACAATATTATTAAATTCAATGCACGTGAAATGCATATTAACGCGAATGAAGCACTTCAGCTGAATGTTGATGGTGATTTAATCAGCCAACTTCCGGCAAAAATCTCCATTTTGCATAATCATATCGAATTTTTCTCGAATAAATAGTGGGACTCGACCAAAATAGATGCCTATAAAATAGTCGGTTTGCATTAAAGCACATGGAACGGAGGGCGGCGACTCCTGCGGGATAAGCGTGACGGCCGATACACCGCAAGAGCGTAGCGATGAGGAGGATTGGTCAACGTCCGCGGAAAGCGTCCGCCTGTAGTGGAATGTGCGGATAGGCATTTATTTTGATATGAAGCAAAATAGTCAGTGATATGTTTTAAAAAAACGTCTTTGTATAACAACCGAAAATTGTCGAATACTCTAATTAGATTGTGCTAAAAAATTATTATAGTATGATGTTGTTTTGTTATTGAAAGATTAAAAATAAAGAGAAGCTCAATAAAGAGAAATTCAAAAAAACGACTTCAGGCTAGACGTAGATGAACGTTTTCTTTTATAATCGACTTTTGTGTAGTACAATATAAATTAGTCAAATAGAGCCAAGGGGGCATTCACTATGTCAGTAGAATTAAATAACGAATTCGGTCATATTGATATATCCAATGATGTTATTGCTCAGATTGCTGGTGGAGCAGCGATTGAATGCTATGGCATTGTAGGCATGGCATCAAAACATCAAATTCGTGATGGTTTAACAGATATTTTACGAAAAGAGAATTTTGCAAAAGGTGTGCTCATTCGCCAAGAAGGTGATGACTTACATATTGATATGTACATTATTGTAAGCTATGGTACGAAAATTTCTGAAATCGCTTATCAAGTACAATCCAAAGTAAAATATACAGTAAATAAAACATTAGGTATGAGCGTTAAATCAGTTAATATTTTTGTTCAAGGCGTTCGTGTTGCGAATGTGTAAGAGGAGGAAATGAATCGAATGAAGTCTTTAGACGGAATTAAATTTGCTGAAATGGTACAAATGGGTGCACATCACCTATACCAAAACGCAGCTTATGTAGATTCGCTAAATGTATTCCCTGTGCCGGATGGTGATACAGGGACAAATATGAATTTATCAATGACATCTGGTGCAGATGAAACAGAAGCCAATGTAAGTGCACATATCGGTAAAACAGCTCAGGCTTTATCAAAAGGCTTACTAATGGGTGCACGCGGAAATTCAGGCGTAATTTTATCGCAGTTATTCCGCGGGTTCGGTAAAGCGATTGAAAAAGAAGCTGAGATCGATGCGAAAGGCTTAGCGAATGCATTTCAGGCTGGTGTAGATACTGCCTATAAAGCCGTTATGAAACCAGTGGAAGGGACAATCTTAACGGTTGCTCGTGAAGCGGCAGCAAAAGGTGTGGAAGTTGCTGAAACAGAAGAAGATATGATTGTCTTGATGGAAGCGTTTATCGAGGAAGCAAAACAATCATTAAACCGCACGCCGGATCTTTTACCTGTATTAAAAGAAGTGGGCGTTGTTGATAGCGGCGGCCAAGGATTGCTGTTCGTTTATGAAGGATTCCTTGCTTCTATGAAAGGCGAGCCACTACCGGAAAAAAATGAATCTTCACTGGACGATTTAATTAATGCAGAACATCACCGTGTACAAGACTTCATGGACACATCTGACATTGAATTTGGTTACTGTACAGAAATCATGGTGCGTTTCGAAGAAGACAAATCACCATTTGATGAAGAGCAGTTCCGCCAAGAATTGAATCCGATGGGCGATTCATTACTCGTGATCTCGGACGATGAAATTGCAAAAGTACATATACACTCGGAAACTCCAGGTGCCGTACTTGCAGCGGGTCAAAAATATGGTAGCTTAATTAAAATTAAAGTAGACAATATGCGTGAACAGCATTCCGCGATTGTCAACGATGCACCACAAGCACCTGCGAAACAGCAAAAAACAAAAGTACCATATGCAATTGTAACAATTGCAATGGGTGAAGGTGTATCCAATCTTCTACGCTCGATCGGTGCTTCTTATGTAATTGAAGGCGGACAGACGATGAACCCTTCTACAGAAGATATCGTAAAGGCGGTTAAAGAAATTGGTGCAGAGCGTGTACTAATTTTACCAAACAACAAAAATATCATTATGGCGGCAGAGCAAGCAGCTGAACTTCTGGAAATTGAAGCAGCGGTTGTGCCGACAAAAACGATCCCTCAAGGAATGGCAGCTATTTTAGCATTCAATCCAGCTGAGTCGGTAGAAACGAATAAGGCAAACATGACACAAGGCTTTGCACATGTGAAGACTGGTCAAGTAACATTTGCTGTACGTGATACATCGATCGACGGTATTGAAATCCGCAAAGATGATTATATGGCATTAGCTGAAGGTAAAATTATTTTATCGACTCCTGAAATGATGGATGCAGCGAAAAAAGTGCTTGAAGGATTAATGGATGAAGATTCAGAAATCATTACAATCATTTATGGTGAAGATGCGACAGCAGAACAAGCCGATGCATTACAAAACTTTATTGAAGAAAACTATCCGGATGCGGAAGTGGAAATTGTTGAAGGTAAGCAATCCCTGTATCCGTTCATTTTATCTGTAGAATAAAAACAATAGTGAAAGGGGCTGGGACAGAATTAGTTCCAGTTCACGCAAAAAAGAGAAATTGCACAATGCAATTTCTCTTTTTTGCGCTTTATTAAGAAAATATTGGAAGAGGTATTAACCTCTTACCGCATACTTCCTTAAATTTGTGGCCATTAGTGCCAAACCTATTTCGTTAGTAACCTTTGATTTTCCCCGAACAGAAAATCGACGGAAACACAAATTAGCCTTCAAGAATCCAAAAACTGGTTCCACGTCAATTTTACGTTGACGATAAATGGCAGCCGTTTTTTCTTCTGAAAGCTTCGCTCTTACTTCTTCTTTTTGTTGTTCCCAATTCTCATTAATCATGAGTCTACGATTTTTCCCTTCCGCTGCTTTGGTACACTTTGTACGGAAAGGACACCCTGTACATTCTTCACATTCATAGATTTTAAATTCTCTTTGGAAACCTGATTTATCCGTACGAACAGAATTGTATTGGAATCGTAATCTCTTTTCATTTGGACATATGTATGCATCGTTTTCTTTCTCATACACCCAATTGCTTGTCTTAAAAGGATCATTTTTGTATTTTCGCTTCTGTTCGTTCAAGTAATGATTGAATGTAATGAGTGCTGTTCGTTTTCGATTGTTAAGAATATCCTGGTAATTCTGTTCACTGCCGTATCCGGCATCCGCTACAATATGCTTTGGTAACTCGAAATAATTTTCTTCAATTTGATTAAGAAATGGAATAAGCGTTTTCGTGTCTGTTGGATTTGGAAATACATCGTACGCGAGTGTATATTGACCTTCAGTAGCGATTTGTACATTATATCCTGGCTTCAATTGGCCGTTTTGCATATAGTCATCTTTCATCCGCATAAATGTTGCTTCATGATCCGTCTTTGAATAACTGTTACGTGTGCCAAACACATCAAAATCTTTTTGGTATTTCTGCTTTCTTATGATCCAATCGTGTACTTGTTTAAGTATTTGCTTCGGTGTTTTTCGTTCGCTACGTAATCTTTTTCGCTCAATGACATCGTCAGAATGCTCTATTTTGCTCGTATAGTCGTCGACTACTTCTTCTAGGTGATGTGCTACTTGAGTTAACTCTTCTAATGATAACTGTTCATCATTTTCACGTTTGATTTCAGGAATAATTTGATGTTCAAGTAACTCATCGTAAAGTTTATTTGATTTTTCTACGAGGTTGGTGTGATGTTTTTCCACTGATTTTTTCCAAACAAATGTGAACTTATTGGCATTTGCCTCAATCTTTGTGCCATCGATAAAAATCGCTTCCTGATCGATGAGTTTTTCTTCAACTAACTGACAACGGAATTGTACAAAACATTGGCGAATGAGTTCTTTCATATTTGGATGTACACGAAAACGATTAATAGTGCGATAACTTGGTTCATATCCTTGGGCAAGCCACATCATACGGATACTGTCTCTAGTCAGATCTTCAATTTTTCTTCCTGAAAAAGTGGATTGTGTGTAACCACATAGAATCAGCTTTAGCATCATACGTGGATGATACGATGGGCAACCCGTATGGTGAATGAAAGGAGCGAAAGCTTCGTTTGGAATGCTTTCGACCAAATTATGGATTGAAAAGGCAATATCATTTTTATGTAACTTTACTTCTAAATCTAGCGGTAAAATAAGTTGATTCATGTTATAATCTTTAAACATAAGGACACTTCTTTCGTTTGAAATTTGGTTGTAGGATACTTAAATTTTAACAGAGAATGTCCTTTTTTTATGCTCGAAATTATGCAGAGATTTACTTGATATAGAAGAAAAATTAGTTGTTCGGAGTGAAGGCGGCGACTCCCAGGGGACAAGCACGTGGGAGAGACTAAAGGCTCGATCCGTGCCCCCAGGAAAGCGTCCGCCGTAACGGAGAACAACGGCTACATAGTAGACACAAAATAATAAAGCCGTTCAATTTTACTCATCGTAAAATTTGAACGGCTTTTTATTGAGGAGGGTTTTGTCCCAACCTCTTTCGTTATGTTTAAGTGGCGTGACACGGGCGAATCTGTTGATAATTAAGCAGATATATCCCCATTATTCGGTAGTGCGCCTGTTTATGTATAATTAAAGGGTAATAATTTCACCTGTTTATCCATCCTGCCGCTTACACGTCAGCGTAAAATTATGGAGTATAATCCTTAATTTGGTTATTATTCTTTTTTTACAACAAGAAGTTTGTTAATTGCAGAGAAAATGAGTACACTAAGAGTAAATGAAAGTATGAAAGAATATGGGGGGATAACATTATGAAATTTACATCGGTTTTTGATATTATTGGACCTGTTATGATTGGTCCATCCTCTTCACATACAGCAGGGGCAGCACGAATTGGACGTGTTGCACGCGATTTGTTTGGACGTCAGCCGAAATGGGCGAAAATTTATTTATACGGTTCCTTTGCCGAAACATACCGCGGCCATGGTACAGACGTGGCGATTGTCGGTGGATTACTAGATTATGATACGGATGATGAACGGATTAAAACTTCTTTTGCAGAAGCGGAAAAAGCAGGATTGCAATTTGAGTTTATTCCGGAAACAGCTAATAAAGAGCATCCGAATACTGCGCGCATTTTAATGGGTGATGACGAATCTGAAATGAGTGTTGAAGGCATTTCGATCGGCGGCGGTAAAATTGAAATTAGTGAAGTGAATGGATTTAAGCTGCGTCTGACAGGCGGGATGCCGGCAATTTTAGTTGTGCATGATGACCGTGCAGGCTGTATCGCAAACGTGGCGAACTGTTTAGCCATGCATGATGTCAACATTGGGCATATGGAAGTATCGCGTATTGAACGAGGTTTAACCGCTTTAATGGTAATTGAAGTCGATCAAAACATTGATCAGCGTCTGTTAGAGCAGATTTCCTACATTCCGCATATTACGAAAGTATCGAAAATTAATAACTAAGGGGTGGCAAATATGGATGTTTTATTCCGCAGTGTTCGTGAGCTGGTGGAGTTGGCCGAAAGAGAAGGAAAGCTGATTTCCGATTTGATGATCGAGCAGGAAATGTTAATTACAGGTCGCTCGCGTGAAGAGATTTTTACACAGATGGACCGCAACTTAACGATTATGGAAGAAGCAGTAGAACGCGGCTTAAAAGGTGTACAGTCCGTAACAGGTTTAACTGGTGGCGATGCTGTACTCATTCAAAATTATATTAAAAAAGGCAATACATTAGCCGGAGACCTTTTACTTGATGCTGTCAGCAAAGCTGTTGCAACAAATGAAGTGAATGCGGCAATGGGTACAATTTGTGCGACTCCAACTGCAGGTTCAGCGGGAGTTGTTCCGGGGACATTGTTTGCAGTTCAGAATAAATTAAATCCGACACGTGAACAAATGATTCGCTATTTATTCACATCGGGAGCGTTTGGATTTATCGTTGCGAACAATGCTTCAATTTCAGGTGCGGAAGGTGGCTGTCAGGCGGAAGTCGGTAGTGCATCGGCAATGGCGGCAGCAGCGATTGTAGAAATGGCTGGCGGAACAGCACAGCAAAGTTCGGAAGCATTTGCAATCACGCTTAAAAATATGCTCGGATTAGTATGTGACCCGGTTGCGGGCTTAGTGGAAGTACCATGTGTGAAACGTAATGCCATGGGTGCATCCAACTCATTAGTTGCAGCGGATATGGCATTGGCAGGTGTGACAAGCCGTATTCCATGTGATGAGGTAATCGGCGCAATGTACCGAATCGGTCAGGCAATGAGCCCGAACTTGAAAGAAACAGCACGGGGCGGTTTAGCCGCAACACCAACAGGCAAAGCCATTACTCATGCAATCTTTGAAGGCGGAGACCTGAAAAGCCTACTAAAATCACGTGTAAGCAGTAACTAATTAATCTAATGAAATACTTAAAAATCGGGCGGCAGAAGTAGAAATTTCATAGAACAAGGTGCAAATCCTTATTTAGAAACAGATAATTTATAAAATTGATTGGAATGGAGGGGCGACTCCTGGGGGAATAGCGTGACGCCTGAGACAAGGAACAAAAGCTAAGACCGCCACGTCCTGTGGCAACGCTTTTGTGACCAACATCGTGTTGGCCTCACGCCCCCGGAAAGCGTCCCCGGAATGGAAATCAATTTTTACGCACAGCGAAAAAATAACATTTTTCTCATAGAGGAAAATGTTATTTTTGGATTTGCCCTAGTTTTTTTTTAGTTTACGAGGGAACATATGCACCCATTTTATGATATTGTTAAACTATAAAAAAACTAGTAAAGGAAGTGTCGACAATGATTCATGAGCCAGTTTCACAATTAAAGGGAATCGGAAAAGAAACAGCCGAAAATTTAATGAAAATTGGCATCGAGACAATCCATGACTTGATTTGGACATTTCCATACCGCCATGAAGATTTTCGATTAAAAGATCTAACCGAAACACCGCATAATGAACGTGTGACGATTGAAGCACGTGTCGAAAGTGAACCGACCGTATTATTTTTAGGGGAAAATAAATCCCGATTACAATTTACGGCTCTTGCAGGAAGACATTTAATTAAAGTTGTGTTTTTCAATCAAAATTATTTGCGGCAAAAAATTTCAACTGGCGGCATCATTACGGTTACCGGAAAATGGGATCGTGGACGTCAAGTTATTGTCGGATCGTCCGTGACATTCGGACCGAAAACAGAACAAGTCGATTTTGAGCCTGTTTATAGTTTAAAAGGGAATATACAGCAAAAGCGCTTCCGTAAATATATGCGCCAAGCGTTGGATACCGTGAAGGAACAACTGCCTGAAACATTGCCGAATTATCTGCGTGAGAGCTATCAGTTAGTTAATATTCAAGAAGCGCTAGAAGGTGTGCATTTCCCGCAAAATGCAGACCACGCAAAACAGGCGCGACGCCGCTTCGTATATGAGGAATTACTGCAGTTCCAGCTGCGTATTCAAGCATTGAGAAAAGCGAATAAGGAAAATGAAAAGGGAATTTCGGTCCGCTTTGATCTGGAAAAATTAAAGGAATTTATTGCGACTCTGCCGTATGAGTTAACAGGTGCCCAAAAGCGGGTTGTCAATGAAATTTGTAAAGATTTATTGCTGCCGCAACGTATGAACCGTTTACTTCAGGGGGATGTTGGTTCTGGGAAGACGGTCGTAGCTGCAATCGGCCTATATGCAGCTGTAACGGCCGGGTATCAAGGGGCTTTAATGGCACCGACCGAAATTTTAGCAGAACAGCATGCGGAAAATTTGCATATGTGGTTTGATCCGATCGGTGTCAAGATCGCTTTATTATCGGGCTCTACAAAAACAAAGGCGCGCCGTGAATTATTGGCACAGCTTGCAGCAGGAGAAATCGATATTCTTATTGGGACACATGCGCTCATTCAGCCCGATGTTGAGTTCAAGAAGTTAGGATTTGTCATTACGGATGAACAGCATCGTTTTGGTGTTGAACAACGTCGTGTACTGCGTGAGAAAGGCGAAAATCCGGATGTACTGTTCATGACTGCAACACCTATCCCGCGTACATTAGCCATTACAGCTTTTGGTGAAATGGATGTTTCGATTATTGATGAATTGCCTGCAGGAAGGAAAGAGATTGAAACACATTGGCTGAAAAAAGAACAGCTGAACAGTGTGCTGATGCGCATGACCCAAGAACTTGAAGCAGGCCGCCAAGCGTATGTCATTGCTCCGTTAATCGAAGAGTCCGATAAACTGGATGTGCAAAATGCAGTGGAAGCTTACGAACAATTGAAGGCGTATTTCGGCAACCGTTTTGAAATCGGCCTAATGCATGGTAGACTGCATTCGGACGAAAAAGATGCGGTCATGCGAGCATTTAGTGATGGGGAGATTCATGTACTTGTGTCGACAACTGTTGTCGAAGTTGGAGTAAACGTACCGAACGCGACATTCATGACAATTTATGATGCCGAGCGCTTTGGTTTAGCGCAGCTACACCAGTTGCGAGGACGTGTCGGTCGTGGAGAACATCAATCGTATTGTGTGCTGATTGCCGACCCGAAAACAGATGAAGGAAAAGAACGTATGATGAGTATGACCGAGACGAATGACGGTTTCCGCCTGGCTGAAAAAGATTTGGAGCTGCGCGGATCAGGGGATTTCTTCGGGAAACGACAAAGCGGATTGCCGGAATTCAAATTGGCCGATCTTGTCCATGATTACCGGGCACTTGAAACAGCAAGACAGGATGCCGAGAAAATGCTCTATGATGAAGCATTCTGGCAAGATCCGGAATATGAATTTTTACGAGAAAATTTAACGGCTTCTGGCGTTCTGCAAGGAGAACGCATCGATTAAACGATTAGAACCTGTAATTGGTGGAAAACTATTTAAGCTACTTAAAAATGCTGAAAAGAGGTTATAAGATGGGAAACATGTATCCGTATTTCGTGTTAAATGGACAAGCAAAAGAGGCAGTGGTGTTATATGCAGAACTGTTTAATGCCAAAAGTGTAACGATTTCAACATTTGGAGAATTACCGCCAAATCCCGAGCACCCTATTCCACCAGAAGCAAAAGATTTGGTCATGAATGCACAAATTGAACTGCAGGAAGGTCAAATGATGTTTTCCGATACTTATCCTGGCTCTCCGCAAGTGACGGTAGGGGACAATATCAGCATTGCCTATACGTCAAAAGACGAGCAGGAAATCCGATTTATTTTCGATGGATTAAGAGAAGGCGGAAAGGTCGTAATGGAGTTACAGGAGACCTTTTGGAGCAAGTGCTATGGGCAAGTAAAAGATAAGTTTGGTGTGCTGTGGCAGCTAAGCCTTGAAGCATAAGAATTTGGGGACGCGACAAAAAGTTGTTGCGTTCTTTTTTTTATACATGTATATTGATATTAGTACCAAGTGCTAATACTAATCTTTTAGAAAATTAAAGGTAGGTAACAAATACGATGAAGCGTTCCAAAAAAGAGCGACAGTCGTTATTGACTGAACAGATCGCAGACAATCCTTTCGTGACAGATGAACAATTAGCAGCTGAATTTAATGTGAGCGTTCAAACAATTCGATTGGATCGCATGGAACTCGCTATTCCGGAATTGCGTGAACGTATTAAAGATGTTGCTGCTAAAAAATATGATGAAGTAAAATCGTTGCCACTTGATGAAGTCATCGGTGAAATTATTGATATAGAGCTGGATAACCGGGCAATTTCAATATTTGATGTTGGAGAAGAACATGTTTTCCAGCGCAACGGCATAGCGCGCGGTCACCATTTATTTGCACAGGCCAATTCTTTGGCGGTTGCAGTAATTGATGATGAGCTTGCCCTTACTGTAAAATCAAATGTAGCTTTCGTGAAGCCGGTTCGAGCAGGTAATCGTGTCGTAACGAAGGCAGTTGTAAAAGGGAAAAACCCTGATAAAAACCGTACATTTATCGAAGTGACTTCTTCTGTTGATAATGAAATAGTTTTCAAGGGAGAGTTTGAAATGTATCGGATGAAAGGTGAAGAAACAACATGAAAATAGCAGTAGATGGTATGGGCGGAGATAACGCACCACAGGCAATCGTGGAAGGTGTCTTCATGGCGCTAGAAGATTTTCCGAAATTAACGATTGATTTATATGGCGATGAACAAAAAATGGCACCATTTTTAAAAAATCACGATCGCCTAACGGTTGTTCATTGTAGTGAAGTTGTAGAAGCGGAGGACGACCCGGCACGAGCAGTACGCCGCAAAAAAGATTCTTCAATGGCCCGTATGCTTGATGCGGTTGCTGAAGGAAAGGCGGACGCTTGTTTATCGGCCGGGAATACTGGTGCTTTAATGGCAGGCGGACTTTTCAAAGTAGGGCGTATTGATGGGGTAGCCCGTCCTGCATTAGCAACAACATTACCGACGATGAATGGTGATGGCTTCCTTATGCTTGATTTAGGGGCGAATGCAGATGCAAAACCTGAAAACTTATTACAGTACGCAATTATGGGTGATATTTATGTGAAGCAAGTACGCGGTCAAAATGCACCTCGTATTGGATTATTAAATATCGGAACAGAAGATAAAAAAGGTAATGAATTAACTAAAGCGGCATTCACATTGTTGAAAGAAGCGGATTTTAACTTTGAAGGCAATGTAGAAGCGCGCGAATTACTGAATGGGGTCGCTGATGTTGTTGTAACGGATGGGTTTACAGGCAATATGGTGCTGAAAACAATTGAAGGTACGGCAGGCACGGTTTTCAAAATGTTGAAGGATGCGTTATTTGCCACGACAAAAACGAAAATTGCTGCAGCATTAGTTAAAAATGATCTAAAACAGTTAAAAGATAAAATGGATTATACAGAATACGGTGGGGCGGCTTTATTCGGCCTGAAAGCACCTGTTATTAAAGCACATGGTTCTTCGAATGCACGTGCGATTTACAGTGCAATTCGCCAAGCGACAATTATGGTAGAGCATAAAGTATGCGAAACAATTACCAAAAAAATTGAGCAATTGCCAAAGCCAGAATAAGCTTTTTCACAAAGGGGATTATCAAATGACAAAAATTGCTTTTATTTTTCCAGGACAAGGTTCACAAACTGTAGGGATGGGTGCGGAGTTTGTTGCGAATGATGAAGTAAGCAAACAGTATTATGAACGAGCAAACGAAGTGTTGAACCTTCCATTGTCGGACTATATGTTAAACGGTCCACAAGAAACATTAACACTGACATACCATGCTCAGCCAGCTTTGTTGACATCAGGGGTGATGATCGCAAATAAGCTGATTAAAGCCGGTATTGCACCGCAATATACTGCGGGACATTCATTAGGAGAATACAGTGCATTTGTCATTTCAGGAGTAATTGATTTTGAAGATGCAGTTCAAACAGTTCATAGACGGGGTGTATTTATGGACGAGGCAGTACCTGCAGGTCAAGGAGCAATGGCAGCTATATTGGCGTTAGACGGAGAAAAACTAGACGCCATTTGCCAACAAGTATCCGCTGAAGGAGAAGTCGTTCAAGTAGCGAACTTCAACTGTCCGGGCCAAATTGTGATTTCAGGGACGAAACAGGGTGTTGACGAAGCATGTAAAAGAGCGAAGGAAGCAGGAGCAAAACGAGCTTTACCTTTAGTCGTAAGCGGTCCTTTCCATAGTTCATTAATGCAGAAAGCAGCACATAATTTAAAAGATACGGTAGCAAATTTACCATTACAGGAACCAAAAATTCCGGTAGTGAGCAATGTAACTTCAGAGCTTTTAACGACGGTTGAAGCAATTAAAGAAGAAATGGTTGCCCAAGTAACAAGCTCTGTACAATGGCAGCAAAACATTGAAAAGCTTATTGCTGAAGGGGTAACAGTCTTTATCGAATGCGGACCTGGAAAAGTATTATCAGGCTTAGTGAAAAAAATCGACCGCAATGTACAAACATACTGTGTATATGATGAGGCGAGTTTGACACAAGTTGTTGAGGCATCAAAGGAGTGGAAACAATGGGTTTAACAGGGAAATGTGCTGTCGTAACAGGGGCATCTCGTGGCATTGGTCGCGCAATCGCATTACAATTGGCAAGTGAAGGTGCAAAAGTCGTTGTCAATTATAGCGGAAGCGAACAAAAGGCACAGGAAGTTGTAGAAGAAATTAAAGCAAACGGCGGCGAAGCAATTGCCGTACAGGCGAATGTGGCAGACGCGGATTCTGTACAGAATTTAATGAAATCAGCGCTTGATACGTACGGTTCGATTGATATTTTAGTAAACAATGCGGGCATTACGCGTGACAATCTATTAATGCGTATGAAAGATGACGAATGGGATGATGTCATCAATACAAATTTAAAAGGTGTTTTCCTTTGTACAAAAGCTGTAACGCGTCAAATGATGAAACAGCGTGCAGGACGCATTATTAATATTTCTTCAATCGTTGGGGTTGCAGGAAATGCCGGACAGGCAAACTACGTAGCAGCAAAAGCGGGTGTGATCGGTCTTACGAAAACAACTGCGCAGGAACTTGCTTCACGTAATATTTTAGTCAATGCAATTGCACCAGGATTTATTACAACGGAAATGACAGAAGGCTTACCTGAAGATTTAAAAGAAGGTATGCTGAAACAAATTCCATTGGCAAAACTAGGTCAACCGGAAGATATCGCAAAAGCTGTCGTATTTTTCGCATCAGACAGCGCCAACTACATTACAGGCCAAACCCTCCAAATAGACGGCGGCATGGTAATGGCTTAATATGATTGAAATATAAGTAATTTAGTTGATTGGAGTGAAGTGCCCGCGGAAAGCGTGCCCAGAACGGAAATCAACAGATTAGATTCATTGAGGGGAGGTGACTGATTTGTCTACAGTATTTGAGCGTGTTTCAAAAGTAGTCGTTGACCGTTTAGGCGTTGACGAAAGCGAAGTGAAATTAGAAGCATCATTCCGTGAGGATTTAGGTGCAGATTCATTAGATGTTGTTGAGTTAGTAATGGAACTTGAAGATGAGTTCGATATGGAAATTTCTGATGAAGATGCAGAAAAAATTGCAACAGTTGGTAATGCAATTTCATACATCGAAAGCAAAATCAGCTAATTCATTTATAAAACACAGGGCTGTACGAAGTCACAACGACTTTTGTACAGCCTTTTTTGCGTCTGAAAATTGCGTTAAATAGCTGTTTCTAGTTCGCCGAACAAATAAAACGAAATTTGATAGGAATTTGACTGATACCCTTTGCACAATGCTATAGAACAAGGTAAACTAAACGATAGAAACTAGAAGGAAGGCAGAAAGTACATGACCTATAGAAAAAAAGGGAACAACCAGAAACCCGGTGTACTCCCTGAAAAAGTAAAAGAACAATTTCAAGTTTTAGAAAACGAAATGAACATTCATTTCCAGAATAAAGATTTATTATATCAAGCATTTACACATTCATCTTATGTGAATGAGCATCGCCGCAAATTATTTACGGACAACGAGCGATTAGAATTTTTAGGGGACGCTGTATTAGAGTTATCTGTATCAAAATATTTATTTGAAAAATTTCCGAATATGAGCGAAGGGGAACTTACGAAATTACGTGCATCAATCGTTTGTGAGCCATCACTAGTTGTTTTTGCGAATGAACTAAACTTCGGACAATTCGTTTTATTAGGTAAAGGTGAAGAATTAACAGGTGGTCGCGAACGTCCGGCATTACTTGCTGACGTATTTGAATCATTTGTCGGAGCCCTTTATTTAGATCAAGGTCTAGAAGTAGTTGTCGCATTTTTAGAACGTGTCGTATTCCCTAAAGTTGAAGTCGGTGCTTTTTCGCATGTGATGGATTTTAAAAGTCAATTACAAGAAATTATTCAACAAACAAATAACGGCCTTTTAAATTATGAAATAGTTGATGAAAAAGGTCCAGCACATAATCGAACATTCGTTTCACGCGTATTGTTAAACAGCCAGGAATTAGGTATTGGCCGTGGAAAATCAAAGAAAGAGGCTGAGCAGCAAGCAGCACAAAGTGCCATGCTGATGCTTAAGCAGTCAAAGCAAGAGGAGGAATAACATGTTCCTTAAAAGACTCGAAGTAGTAGGCTTTAAATCATTTGCCGAACGTATCGGGATTGATTTTGTACCTGGTGTTACAGCAGTTGTAGGACCTAATGGTAGTGGGAAAAGTAATGTAACAGATGCAATCCGGTGGGTATTAGGAGAGCAGTCTGCCAAAAGTCTGCGTGGAGCCAAAATGGAAGACGTTATTTTTGCAGGAAGTGAATCAAGAAGAGCACTGAACTTTGCGGAAGTTACACTCGTTTTAGATAATACAGATGAACAAGTAGCAATACCTTATACAGAGGTAAGTGTGACAAGACGTGTTTATCGCTCAGGCGAAAGTGAATATTTACTGAATAACCAGCAATGTCGTCTGAAAGATATTACAGACTTGTTCATGGATTCGGGGCTTGGGAAAGAAGCCTTTTCCATTATTTCACAAGGGCGAGTTGATGAAATTCTAAACAGCCGTCCAGATGACCGCCGCAGTATTTTTGAAGAGGCTGCAGGCGTTTTAAAATATAAACAGCGTAAGAAAAAAGCGGAGCATAAGCTTGTTGAAACAGATGAAAATCTAAATCGGGTTCTCGATATTTTACATGAAATTGATCAGCGTCTTGAGCCATTGAAAATTCAGGCATCCAGCGCGAAAGATTACGTGAGAATGACCGAAGAACTGAAAGATTTTGATATAGCATTAATGGTTCATGATATCCGTGCAAACGGCAAAGTATTGCAAGGCTATACTGAAGAGCAGCGAAAATTAACAGCAACCGAAAAAGAACATGCAACTGAAATTGCGACAGTTGAACAACAGTTGCGCAAAATGCGTACGGAGTTAAAAGCGATTGACGAAGTCCTGGACAGTTCTCAAGAACAGCTTGTCGAGGCGAGCGCGGAAGTAGAACGATGGGAAGGCCGCAAAGCGCTATTTAACGAAAAACGTTCTAATGCCGAAAAACAAATTCAGCAACTACGTGAAAGCTTAACGGAAGCATCCAATACGGTAAAAGATCTGCAAGAGGCTGAACGTGAAAAACGCGGTCAGTTTACGGAAAAGCAAAAAATCGTTACTGAAATTCGTTCGACGCTAAAGCAGGTCGAGCAAGCTTTAACACGCTCTGCTTCGGAAATCGAACAAGAAATTGAAGATGCGAAAAATACTTACATCAACTTGCTTAACGAAGAAGCGACAGTAAAAAATGAATTAAAGCATATCGATCAGCAGCTTTCGCAGGAACAGGCATCTGTTGAGCGAATGACAGGTCGTTCATCTGAAATTCAAAAAGAACTGACTGAAGCACTCATTGCAAAAGAAGTGACAGAACGTGCACTTGAACAGGCGGAACTGTCTGTAAAAGAGCAACTTAATCATTTTGATATAATGCAGCATCAATTAAAATCAGCGACTGCCGATTTAGATGAAAAGCAGGCATTATTGTATAAAGCTTATCAGCATCATCAGCAATTAAAAGCGCGTAAAGAGACATTGGCTGAACTTGAGGCTGATTTCTCAGGCTTCTTCCATGGTGTTAAGGAAGTCCTTTTAGCGCGGGATCGTAAAGAACTGCAAGGAATCGAAGGTGCGGTAGCCGAGCTGATTCAAGTCGAGGCAAAATACTCACAGGCAATTGAAACTGCATTAGGCGCAGCTTCACAGCATATTGTGACTGAAAATGAACAACATGCCCAAAAAGCAATTGGCTGGTTGAAGCAAAAACGTGCAGGCCGTGCAACATTTTTACCGAAAACAGTAATGCGTTCACGGAAAATTCATGCACAGCAATTAAGCGATATTCAATCTCATCCTGCATATGTTGCATTGGCATATGAACTAGTAAATTATGCACAAGAAAATACGACAATTATTGAAAACCTTTTAGGTAATGTATTAGTTGCATCTTCTTTGGAAGGTGCAAGTCAAATTGCCCGTTTATGCGGATTTAAGTACCGCGTTGTTACCCTTGAAGGGGACATCGTGAATGCTGGTGGTTCCTTAACTGGTGGTGCCGTAAAGCAGCAAAGTTCATTGTTCTCGCGTAAAGCGGAACTCGACAAACTCGTAACGACATTGGGAGAAATGGAGTCAACAATCCATTCTGCCGAGCAAACGGTAGCGACAAAGAAAGAACAGATTGCCTTATTACGTCACTCATTGGAAGAGATGAAACTGCAAGGTGAATCATTGCGTGAGCAAGAGCAGATTCACCGTGCGAAGCTTATGGAACTCGATATGATTGTGAAGAACTTACAGACGACGGTAACGATTACGCAGTCGGAGCAAACTTCATTATCGACACGTAAAGAGTCATTGAACGAACAGCAGTCAGCTGCACAATCACGATTGGCTGAATTAAGTAAAGAATTACAGGAAATTCAGCAAACGGTTGATGAACTGACACTCGCTAAGGCACAGAGTGAAACACAAAAAGATGTGTTGCGTGAGCAGTTAGCCCAACAACGATCTGAGCTTGCTGTTGCCCAAGAGCAATTGACACAAGTACAGGCATCAATTGCAGGAATTGAACTGAATTTGTCTAAAGCACAGGCAAATGTCGAAAAAATTTCCCGGGAAATCGACTGGGTAGAATCTGAAGATGGCTTAAACGGGCCATCAGCAGAAGAATTAGCCAAAACAATTGTCGAATGGACGGAGAAAAAGGACGTCCTGACAGAAATTATTCAAAAGAACCGTACACTGCGTTCTACTTTGCATGAGCAAGTTACGGAAAATGAAATTTACCTGCAGGAAATACAGCGAGTACACAAAAGCTATGTTGATGCATTGCGTGCACTCGAGCTGAAATGCAGCCGAATAGAATTTGAAATGAATAGTTTGCAAGAGCAGTTACTTGAGCAATATGAATTAGATGTTTTATCTGCTCAGGAAGAAGCGATCAGCATTGAAGACGAAGAACAAGTTCGACGGAAAGTGAAGCTGTTGAAGCAATCGATCGAAGAACTTGGTCCAGTCAATTTAACTTCGATTGAGGAATACGAGCGTGTTCAGGAACGTTATACATTTTTAAGTGAACAGCGAGAAGATTTAGTTGCTGCCAAAGATACGCTGCACAAAGCAATCGGCGAGATGGATGAAGAAATGACTGAACGCTTCAGTGAAACATTTAAGCAGATCCGCAAGCAATTTGTCATTTCGTTCAGAGAGCTGTTTGGTGGCGGTACGGCTGACCTGGTGCTGTTGGATCCTAATAATATGTTAGAGACGGGCATTGAAATTATTGCCCAGCCACCAGGAAAAAAACTGCAAAGCTTAAGTCTGCTTTCTGGCGGAGAACGTGCATTAACGGCTATTGCTTTATTGTTTGCGATTTTAAATACACGACCTGTACCATTCTGTATTTTGGATGAGGTTGAAGCAGCATTGGATGAATCGAATGTTGTGCGTTATAGTGAATATTTACGTAAATTTAGTGAGCATACTCAATTCATCGTTATTACGCACCGTAAAGGCACGATGGAAGGGGCAGATGTTCTGTACGGTATTACAATGCAGGAGTCGGGTGTATCGAAACTTGTATCGGTAAAACTGGAAGAACATGCTGAATTAGTAGCGCAAGGGAGTGGCGGAAGATGAGTTTTTTTAAGCGACTGAAAGAAAAACTGGCAGGTAGCAGTGAACAAAAAGAACAAGAACTGCAAGAACAACAAGATCAACAGGTAGATTTACCGCTTGACGAACAAGTACAGGAAGAAAATCAATTAATTGAAACGGTAGAGGAAGAAATTACTGTAGCTGAACATACTGTTGAAAAAGAACAGGAAGAAATGGTTGAGCAGCCGGTAATTGAAGAAGTACAACCTGTTGAAGAGGAAGAGGAGATTTCTAATCACTCGGACGCAGAAGTTGAAGAGCAACCTCAAAAGCAGTCTGCATGGTCGATTACCCAGAAGTTTAAAGCGGGATTGGAAAAAACACGTAATTCTTTCACTTCTAAAGTAAATGATTTAGTTGCACGTTATCGTAAAGTGGATGAAGATTTCTTTGAAGAGCTGGAAGATGTACTGCTGCAAGCGGATGTCGGCTTTGAAACAGTGATGGAATTAATGGATAAATTACGTTTTGAAGTACAGCGTCAAAACATTAAAGATACGAATGGAATTCAAGCGATCATTTCCGAAAAGCTTGTTGAAATTTATGAATCTGGTGAAGAAAATTTAACAGAATTAAATATTCAGCAAAGCGGCGAATTAACGGTTATTTTATTTGTTGGTGTTAATGGTGTCGGAAAGACTACGACAATCGGTAAATTGGCACACCGTTTAAAATCGGAAGGGAAATCTGTGATGCTGGCAGCGGGAGACACATTCCGTGCTGGTGCCATTGAGCAGCTGCAAGTATGGGGCGACCGTGTCGGTGTAGAAGTTATCGCACAGTCAGAAGGTTCCGACCCTGCAGCAGTAATGTATGATGCTATTCGTGCAGCGAAAAACCGCGGTGTTGATATTTTAATTTGCGATACAGCCGGCCGTCTGCAAAACAAAGTCAACTTAATGAACGAACTTGAAAAAGTGCATCGTGTAATTTCTCGTGAAATTCCGAATGCACCACATGAAGTACTGCTTGCATTGGATGCGACAACAGGCCAAAATGCACTTGTTCAGGCACAAATGTTCAAAGAGGCAACAAATGTAACAGGTATTGTTTTAACAAAACTGGATGGTACTGCAAAAGGCGGTATCGTTTTAGCTATTCGCAATAAACTGCATATCCCTGTGAAATTTGTAGGACTTGGTGAAAAAATGGACGATCTGCAGCCATTCGATGCAGAACGTTATGTATATGGTTTATTTGCCGAAGGACTGGAAAAAGAACTGGAAAAAGCAGAAGAATAACAATTATTTTCGCTTTATCATTATATTCAAAAAGCAATTCGTATAATTTTTACGAATTGCTTTTTTAGTGTGCCCGGCATGCGCATGAACTATAGGGTGCAAGTCCCGAGCCCCGAAGACAGAAGTAGAGGTTAGCCAAGAGCAAGGGTGTCCGTGGTGACGCGGAATCTGAAGGAAGCTGGCGGCAAAACACCGGTCCGAGGAACACGAATCTCATATAAGGCTAGGTATGGCTGAGCGAGTTTGCTGAACAAAACAAAGCTCCTTCTGTCGAAGGTCATATCGAGTAAATGAGGCGGATAGACGGTGTGAAAGTGCATGCGCTTACCCGGGGAGGTCTGACAGAAATGCGAAGTACCCTTCATAACCTACTTGGTGACAAGTAGCTGAACTGTCAGAAGTCAGCAGAGGTCATAGTACAAGTAAGTCTAGAATTACTTGGAAGGACCGAACGATTAAGAGAGAATAGCCCTTGGCTTTCCAACTGGATGTATGAACACAGAAAACAGAGGAAACCTCACGCTTAGAAAGTAGTGGTGAATCCCACGAGGGTATTTGCGGAGGGTGTAGTCCAGTTGGGCAAAAGAAGAACAGCTATTCACGGAAAGGAACGAAATGGTGATGTTGAATCAAATTTTGGAACGGCAAAACATGATACAAGCATTAAAGCGAGTTGAAGCGAATAAAGGGAGCCATGGAGTAGATATGATGCCCGTACAAACCTTACGACAGCACATCCTCGAAAATTGGGATACCATTAAATCGAAGATTTTGGATGGAACCTATGAACCGCAACCAGTACGTCGAGTCGAAATCCCGAAACCAGACGGTGGCGTGCGTTTATTAGGGATTCCAACCGTAACAGACCGTTTGATTCAACAAGCCATCTCGCAGATTTTATCAAAGGAATATGACCAAACATTCTCGGATCATAGCTATGGGTTTCGCCCAAATCGAAGCGCTCATGACGCTATCCGAAAAGCGAAAAGCTATCTAAAAGAGGGACACCGATGGGTCGTTGATATGGACTTAGAGAAATTCTTTGACAAGGTCAACCATGACCGTTTAATGGCAACATTAGCGAAACGAATTTCAGATAAACCATTATTAAAACTTATTCGCAAATATCTCCAAGCCGGTGTCATGATAAATGGAGTAGTTTCAAGTACAGAAGAAGGAACACCACAAGGTGGCCCTTTAAGTCCATTACTTTCAAACATTGTGTTAGATGAATTAGATAAAGAATTAGAGAAACGTGGACTTAAATTTGTTCGATACGCAGATGATTGCAATATTTATGTGAGAACAGAACGTGCAGGATTACGAGTAATGAAGAACGTACAACGATTTATCGAAGGAAAACTTCGTTTAAAAGTTAATGAAAAGAAATCAGCCGTAGACCGCCCATGGAAACGCAAATTCTTAGGGTTTAGTTTCACATTTCATAAAGAACCTAAGGTTCGCATTGCGAAATCAAGTCTCGTCCGAATGAAGAAGAAAATACGAGAAATTACCTCACGTAAGATGCCATATTCCATGGAATACCGAATCGAAAAGTTAAACCAATATTTAATAGGATGGTGTGGATATTTTGCTTTAGCGGATACACACTCTATCTTTAAAACATTAGATAGTTGGATAAAACGAAGACTACGTATGTGTCTGTGGAAGAATTGGAAGAAACCTCGAACAAGAGTCAGAAATCTCATTCGCCTAAAAGTACCTTATGGGAAAGCATATGAATGGGGAAATACCCGAAAAGGGTACTGGCGCATTTCAAATAGCCCCATATTACACAGAACCCTCGGCAATTCCTATTGGGAGAGCCAAGGGCTGAAAAGTCTGCAAGTTCGTTATGAAACTTTACGTTATTCATCTTAGTTGAACCGCCGTATACGGAACCGTACGTACGGTGGTGTGAGAGGTCGGGAGTTAATCACTCCCTCCTACTCGATTGTGGGAATGATTCAATCGACTGATTTTTCTTTTAATTCTGAATTGAGGGGTTGCTTTTCATGTTATATTTTGACATGATAAACTTTACCAAAACGTTTTAGTAAACATTTATTAACTAAAAGGAGATAAAAATGAAAAAAGTAACAATAGCCGACGTTGCTAAGGAAGCAAATGTTTCGGTCAGTACCGTTTCACAATTTATGAATCAGCGTTACGAGTATATGAGTGTTGAAACACGGGCAAAAATCCAGTTAGCCGTTGAAAAACTGCGCTACAGGCCAAATATTTTAGCGCGAAGCCTGAAAAACAAAGGGACTCAAACAATTGGGATTATTGTCGCCAATATTATGTACACGTTTACTACACATATCGTCCATCATTTAGAGCGACACTTTCAGCAGCACGGCTTCCAGGTCATTGTGTGCAATGCAAATGATAACCCGAAATTGGAACGTGAACATATTGACTTGCTCCTCGCAAAGCAGGTAGAAGGTTTTATTCTTTTCCCTACAGGCAATAACAAAGACTTGTATGACTATTTATATAACAGTAATATACCGGTAGTTTTTTTAGATCGTATGATTGCCGACGTGAAAATACCAAGTGTTCTATTGAATAATGAAAACGCAATCGAATTGGCAGTTGGGGAACTGATGAGTAAAGGCTATGAAAATTTAGCTATTGTGGCAGGCTCGATTGAACAAAATATTACGCCTCGTCTCGAAAGGCTGGAAGGTTTCCGCCAGGCGATGAAAAAAAGGGGGGTAGCATACGGAGAACATCAAGTAATCGCCACTTCAACGGAAAATCTTCCGGAAAAGTTCAATCAGTTGCTTACAGAAGTCAACCTCGATGGAATCATTGCCGGAAATGACCGTATGCTGCTCGCGATTTTACACTATTTGAAAGAACATGCTCCAGACTTTTTGGGCAAGATCGGTATTGCTGTAATTGACGAAATGCCATTAGCTAAATTTATGTCTACAAAATTGACAACGATTGAACAACCAACAGAAGAAATGGCAAAACAAGCGGTTCATTTGTTCCTGCAAATCAAAAAAAGCGGCTACACAGAGGAATTATTACCTGCATACCGTTTTGAACCGATTTTAGTATAGGATTTATAACGATTGAGGAACTGTATTAAGAACAGGTCCTCTTAAATTATAAAAAGTATTTTTTGAGAATAATATTCTAAAAATTAAGAATTATCCTTGCAAATGTTTTAAAGATAATTTATTATTTTTTAATAAAACGTTTTACTAAATCGTTTTAGCTAAATGTAACCGCATACAAGGGGGAGAAATGATGAAAACAAAAGGGGTTTTAATGCTATTACTTGCATTAACAATATTTTTAACTGCTTGTAATTCTTCCGATGAAGCTCAAACAATCATTTTAGCCGAGAACCAGGTAGATGATTATCCTACTTCAGTCGGCGATTATGAATTTGCGAGATTGATAGAAGAAAAAACAGATGGACGTTACAAAGTGGAAGTTTACACAGGAGGTCAGCTTGGTGACGAAAAGAGTGCCATCGAATTAATGCAGGTAGGGGCAATTGAACTGGCACGGATTAATGGCAGTCCTTTAATGGAATTCTCGGACTCATTAGGTGTTTTATCGTTACCATACTTATTTACAGATGATGAACATAAGTGGGAAGTATTGAATGGTGAAATCGGCGAGACATTATTAAATGGATTAAGCGAATCGAATTTACAAGGTTTGGCTTTTTACGATTCAGGCAACCGTCACTTCTATAATGCGGTTCGCGAGGTAAAAACACCGGAAGATTTAGAAGGGCTAAAAATAAGAGTACAGCAATCAAGTTTAAATATTGACATGGTTGAAGCATTAGGTGCTTCTGCCACAGCAATGTCCTATGGTGAGGTATATTCGGCTATTCAAACAGGTGTAATTGATGGAGCTGAAAACAACTTCCCGAGTTATTACACGACGAACCATTTCGAAGTGGCTAAATATGTAACGATGGACGGACATTCTGGCGTACCGGAAGTTTTGACAGCTTCGAAAGCATTCTGGGATACGTTATCCGAGGAAGATAAGGAAATCTTTAAGGAAGCGGCGCTGGAATCACAAGTCGTGCAACGAGAAGCGTGGGCAGAACTGGAAGAAAAATCTTTACTTGAAGCGCAAAATGCCGGTAATACAGTTACAGTCATCGATGATGTGACGCCTTGGCAAGAAGCAGTTGAACCAATTTACACAAAATACGGGGAACAATTTAAAGAGAATTTAGAGAAGATTCAATCATTGGTTAAGTAAACAAAGGGGAGGGCGAACGAGTGGCTACTATAAAAAAAGCAAAAAGTGTTTTAGACCGCAGCCTGAATTATCTGCTAGGTACAATGATCATTGCGATGACACTGATCATCATCTATCAAATATTCACACGTAACTTTTTAGACTTCACACCGAGATGGACGGAAGAATTAGCATTGCTTTTATTAATTTGGATTGCCTTTATTGGAATTGCGATTGGATTTAGAGACAACTTACATATTGGGGTAGGGGTTTTTGTAGGCTTGATGCCAAAGAGTATTCAAAAGAAAATTGATCTGATCACTAAAGTGTTAGTCGTTGCCATGAGTATCATTTTTATCTATTACGGCTTCCGTTTTACATTTTTAATGCACGGATCGCTAATGGCTGGTACAGGGTTACCGCAAAGTTTTCTATACGGGGCGATTCCTGTCAGTGGTATTTTAACATTCATTTACGGGATTGAAATGTTCTTTAAAGATGCGATTCATGAGGATTTTGATGATGATGCCAAAGAAGCGATGGAGGCGGCTAAATAATGGGGATTGCGATATTACTTGCAGTATTTGTAGTGTTATTACTTTTACGTGTACCGGTTGCACTATGTCTGGCGGCTTCGTCATTTATTACTACAATTTATTTAGGGATTGATTTAGCGGCAATTGTACAGCGAATGGTAAGCGGATTGAACAGTTTTTCACTTATTGCGATTCCGTTTTTCATTTTAGCAGGGGAAATTATGAATGAAGGCGGTATTTCACGCCGTTTAATTAATTTGGCAAACGTTATTGTCGGAAAAGTGCGAGGCGGCTTGGCGATGGTAAACGTTTTATCTTCAACATTTTTTGGCGGTATTTCGGGTTCTGCTGTAGCGGACGTTTCATCAATTGGTTCTGTATTAATCCCGATGATGAAAAAGCAAAAATATGATGCGGAATATTCTGTTGCGGTTACTATTTCAAGTGCTGCACAAGGCGTTTTAATTCCACCAAGTCATAATATGATTATTTATTCTACTGCAGCCGGTGGTGTATCGGTCGGTGCTTTATTTATGGGAGGAATTGTTCCGGGTATTGCTTTAGGCTTAATTTTAATGATCTTTGCTTACGCGATTGCGGTAAAGCGTAATTATCCTAAAGGCGAACCAATTAAACGTGAAGAAGTTCCGAAAATAGTACGTGAAGGTTTATTAGGATTGTTTACAGCAATCATTATTATCGGGGGAATTTTATCCGGTATTTTTACAGCGACTGAATCTGCTGCTATCGGTGCATTATATGCGTTTATCATTTCATTTTTCGTTTATAAAGATGTACCGATTTCGGCGATGGGGAACATTCTGAAACGTACTGTAAAAACATTATCAATGGTACTGTTTTTAATTGCAGCTTCTTCAGCATTCGGCTGGCTGCTTGCATTCTTAAAGGTACCTTCAAAGGTAACGGACACATTATTGGCTATCTCACCGAATGATTTTGTGACATTGCTGATCATTAATGTTGTTTTACTTGTATTAGGGATGTTCATGGACATGGCGCCATTAATTTTAATTGCGACACCAATTTTATTGCCGGTAGCAATCGAAGCGGGTATGGATCCGGTTCAATTCGGGGTTGTATTAATTCTGAACTTGGCGGTTGGTCTTGTAACTCCGCCAGTTGGTACATGTCTGTTTGTCGGATGTGCCATCGGAAAAATACCGATCGAAAAAGCGACAAAGGGAATGCTTCCGTTTTATGGTGCAATGATTGTTATACTACTATTAATAACGTTTGTTCCAGACATTACGTTAAAACTTCCGGAACTACTATTGAAGTAAGGGGACTAGAATATGACAAAAACATTTTTGGGTGATTCATTTTTATTGAATAATAAAGTAGCTGAGAAGCTGTATTTCGACTATGCAAAAGATTTACCAATTATCGATTACCACTGTCATTTAAGTCCTCAGGAAATTTATGAGGATAAGCAATTCAAAAATATAACAGAGGCTTGGTTGTACGGTGACCATTATAAATGGCGTGCGATGCGGGCAAATGGAGTTCCGGAGCATCTTGTAACGGGTGATGCCGATGATTATGAGCGCTTCGAAGCATGGGCAAAAACAGTTCCGTATACGATTGGAAACCCTTTATATCAGTGGACACATTTAGAACTGCGCCGATTTTTTAATGAAGAAACTTTATTAAATGAAAAAACAGCACGCGCTATTTGGGATAATGTAAATAAACAGCTACCTCAAAAAACAGCACGTCAGTTAATTTTAGATTCAAAAGTGGAAGTAATCTGTACAACAGATGATCCGATTGACTCGCTAGAATATCATATTGCGCTTCAAAAAGATGAGCAGTTTAACGTGAAAGTACTGCCAAGTTTTAGACCGGATAAAGCATTGGAAATCAATAAGCCGACATTCGCGGCCTGGATTGGGTCATTATCGGAAGTAGTCGGTGAAACAATTGAGTCTTATGAACAATTGAAAGAAGCTCTTGCAAAACGTATTCAGTTTTTTGATGAAGTCGGCGGTAAAGTATCAGATCATGCATTGGATACGATTTATTACGCAGAAGCGACTGAACAAGAAGTGAGTGCTATTTTTGAAAAGGGACTTGCGGGTGGACAAGTTTCGCTGGAAGATGAAGCGAAATACAAAACAGCATTGCTTATCTTTTTAGGGAAGCAATACGCTTCATATAATTGGGCAATGCAGTATCATATTTCCGCACACCGAAACAACAATACACGTCAATTTAATGAATTAGGACCGGATACAGGCTATGACAGCATTAATGATGGTCCAATCGCAGTACCGCTAACACGTTTACTGGATGCGCTTGCACTTGAAGATGCATTGCCGAAAACGATTATTTATTCATTAAATCCGAAAGACTATTACGTTATTGCCAGTATAATCGGAAGCTTCCAGGAAAAAGTGCCGGGGAAAATTCAATTCGGTACAGCTTGGTGGTTTAATGACCAAAAAGAAGGAATGCTTGATCAGATGAAAGCACTTGCGAGCATCGGGGTATTAAGCCGCTTTATCGGTATGCTGACGGATTCACGCAGTTTCCTGTCTTATACACGCCACGAATATTTTAGACGTTTAGTATGTGATCTTATTGGTGAGTGGGTTGAAAATGGAGAATTCCCTGAGGATTATGAGCTTCTTGGAACAGTTGTACAGGATATTTGCTATTACAATGCAAAAAATTACTTTAACTTTTAAATGGGGTGGATGAAGCATGCAACAGTTATCAAACGAAGTGTATACTCGAAAAACAGCTGTCGTAGAGCGTATTGTCCAATTCGGCACGGGGAATTTTCTCCGTGCTTTTGTTGATTGGCTCATACATGAAGCGAATTTACAGCAGCAACAGGATTTAGGAATTGTTATTGTCCAGTCAACATCAGGAAGTACGTCAGAAGTGATCAATGCGCAAGACGGCCTGTACACACTTGTTACGCAAGGGATTCAAAATGGTAAGCAAGTCAACTATGAACAAGTGATTGAAAGTGTAACACGCAGTATTTCACTGCAAAAGCAATATGTAGAATATATGAAGCTTGCAGTTTCGGAAGACCTCCAATATGTTGTATCCAATACAACTGAAGCGGGGATTGTTTATGAAGAGCTCCCATTTGATCAACAGCCATCAACTAATTTTGTGGCGAATGTGACTCATTTTTTATGGAAACGCTATGAAACATTTGGCGGGGATCCTTCAAAAGGTCTTATTTTCCTGCCGTGTGAATTAATTGAACAGAACGGTACCACTTTAAAAAATGGAATTGTAAGCTATGCAAATGCATGGAACTTGGGGCAGAACTTCATCGATTGGATAACAAGTGCCAATACGTTTTGCAACACCCTTGTTGATCGCATCGTACCGGGCTTTCCGAAAAGCCAGCATGAAGAATTAACGTTGAAGCTTGGGTATGATGACAAATTACTTGTCTCGGCAGAACCGTATTATATTTGGGTAATAGAAAATGAGGAAGCATTGCATTCTTTCCCGTTAGTTAATAATAAATTTGAAGTAAAGCTTGTAGAAGACTTGAGTTATTACCGGGAGCGTAAAGTGAAAATGCTCAATGGTGCGCACTCCGCGTTAACACCGCTTGCTATTTTGTTGAATATAGATACAGTCGGGCAAGTGATGAAACACCAAACGTTAAGACCGTTTGTTCAACGTTTGCTTGTAAAAGAAGTGATTCCTACCATTAATGGTGACAAAGAACAATTAATCACATATCAACAGGCGGTTTTAGAGCGTTTTGAAAATCCGTTTATTGCACATTACGTAAAAAGTATTGCACTCAATGCGATCGCCAAGTTTAAAACTAGAAATATCCCATCATTACTGGCGTATTATAAGCAATATGAAACACTTCCAAAACATTTAACAACAGCATTGGCTGCCTGGATTTACCTATATCAAACACCGGCAGTATTTTCTCCGCAAGATGCTCCGGAGGCGATTGAGCAAATTACGGCAAAGACACTAGAGTCTATATTGAGTAATGAAAATCTTTGGGGAATTGATTTAACAACGATTCCACAACTTGAACAATTTGTCCGTCATGCAATTGCGGCATTTAAAGAACAACAGACAGCACAGTTTATTGCGGAATTGGAAGAGGAGGTAATGGAATTATGAAAGAAACGATTGTAATTCATCCATCTGATAATGTTGCGGTCGCTTTACGTGCGTTTGAAGCGGGAGAGCCGTTTTCCATCGGCCAAGAGCAGATTAATCTGGACCAGGAAGTTGCTAGAGGCCATAAAATTGCCACACGTAACATTCAAAAAGGGGAACATATTATAAAATACGGCTATCCGATTGGACATGCTATTGAAGATATTGCAAAAGGTACGGTTATCCACACGCATAATGTGAAAACAAATTTGCAGGACATCATTAACTACAATTACGACAAGAAAGATATTACATTAAACTACCCGCAGCGCAACTTAACATTTAAAGGGTACCGACGCAGCAATGGTGAAGTCGGTATACGGAATGAACTGTGGATCATTCCTTCAGTCGGATGTGTGAATGGTATTGCGGATATGATTATTCGGGAGTTTGAGCAACGCGTAGGAAGTATTGCGCCTTTTGAATCGACACTCGTATTAAAGCATAATTTTGGCTGTTCACAATTAGGCGACGACCATGAAAATACACGTACTATTTTACTTGATGCAATTAATCATCCGAATGCTGCAGCGGTGCTTGTATTAGGACTTGGGTGCGAGAATAATACAATTGAAGAGATGAAGCAGGAGCTTGGTGATTACAATACTTCACGTGTAAAATTTGTCGTGTCGCAGCAAGTTGATGATGAAGTCGAAGCAAGTGTGGAAGCACTCGTGGAACTTCATGAAGCAGTACGCAATGACCGCCGAGAAGATATTCCGATTAGTGAATTGCGTATCGGACTAAAATGTGGCGGTTCAGACGGCTTATCGGGCATCACGGCGAATCCGCTTCTAGGCCGTTTCTCCGATTTTTTAGTATCACAGGGCGGCACAACGGTGCTGACGGAAGTTCCGGAAATGTTCGGAGCGGAAACGATTTTAATGAACCGTGCACAAGATGAGGAAACATTTGAAAAAATTGTTTCGCTTATTAATGACTTTAAACAATACTTTATCGACTACAATCAGCCGATTTATGAAAATCCTTCACCAGGCAATAAAGCAGGCGGGATTACAACGCTGGAAGACAAGTCGTTAGGTTGTACACAAAAAGCGGGCAGTGCTGAGATTGTCGACGTGTTGAAATACGGAGAACGCTTAAAAAAACGCGGGTTGAATTTATTAAGTGCGCCGGGTAATGATCTTGTAGCATGTACAGCACTTGCATCTGCCGGCTGTCAATTAGTGCTGTTTACGACAGGTCGTGGTACGCCATTCGGATCATTCGTACCTACTATGAAAATTTCCACAAACAGTGCGATTTATGAACAGAAAAAGCATTGGATTGATTTTAATGCAGGGCAAATACTAGAAGATGACGTTGATGAAGATGCGGTACTGGAAGAATTTATTCAATACATTATTGCTGTTGCAAGTGGCGAGCAATTAAATCATGAACGTATGAACTTTAAAGAAATGGCTATTTTTAAAACAGGTGTAACGTTGTAAAAATATCTTCGCTTTATAGTAATCTTCCTATTATATAAGAAATGGCGATACTCCCTTTTTCATGAGGGCGTGTCGTCATTTTTTAAAATCGTTTATTAATAGAAAGAAAAAGGTTATCCATACGGACAAGGGAATCGCCTTGACAGTAACTGCCCACAAGATTATGATAAGATAGACAAATTATGATTGGAGAGATAAAAATGCTACTTGAAAAAACAACACGCATGAACTTTCTCTTCGACTTTTATCAAGCGTTATTAACTGATAAACAGCGCAGCTATATGGAACTGTATTACTTGGACGATCACTCATTAGGAGAAATTGCCGAAAGTTATAATATTTCACGCCAGGCTGTTTACGATAATATTCGCCGTACTGAGGCGATGCTTGAAGAATATGAAGAAAAACTAAATTTATTCGAAAAGTTTCAACAACGTCAAATAGTGTTAAAACAATTGGCGGATGCGATTGAGGATGAGGCTTCTACGACTGAAGCGAAACTGGCATTGGTTGAACAACTGAAGGAATCGGATTAGGGGGCGAACGAGTTGGCTTTTGAAGGTTTAGCAGAGCGACTCCAAGGTACGATCCAAAAGATTAAAGGTAAAGGGAAAGTTACGGAACAAGACGTTAAAGAAATGATGCGTGAAGTCCGATTTGCCTTAATCGAAGCGGACGTAAACTTAAAGGTAGTAAAAGAATTCGTTAAAAAAGTTAGTGAGCGTGCAGTCGGTGTCGACGTCATGAAATCATTAACACCTGGTCAGCAAGTCATTAAAATTGTACAGGATGAATTGAAGAACTTAATGGGTGGCGAACAAAGCCCGATTAAATTCAGCAACCGTCCTCCGACTGTCATTATGATGGTTGGTTTACAAGGTGCAGGTAAAACGACGACTACAGGTAAGTTGGCGAATGTATTACGTAAAAAATATAATAAAAAACCATTACTAGTAGCAGCAGATATTTACCGTCCAGCCGCTGTTCAGCAATTGCAGACATTAGGGAAACAGTTATCTCTGCCAGTATTCTCGGTAGGTACGGACGTTTCACCTGTTGAAATTGCACGTCAGGCAATCGAGCATGCAAAAGAAGAGCATTTGGACGTTGTATTAATCGATACAGCCGGTCGTCTTCATATTGATGAAGAGCTGATGCAGGAACTGAAAGATATTCGCGGTTTAAAAGAGCCTGACGAAGTATTTTTAGTTGTTGATGCAATGACAGGTCAAGATGCTGTAAATGTTGCACAAAGCTTTAACGAAACAGTCGGCATTACGGGCGTTGTCTTAACAAAATTAGACGGTGATACTCGTGGTGGTGCGGCACTGTCGATTCGCTCCGTTACAGAGAAACCGATTAAATTTGTCGGTATGGGCGAAAAGATGGATGCGCTGGAACCATTCCATCCAGAGCGTATGGCTTCACGTATTTTAGGGATGGGTGATGTACTGTCACTGATCGAAAAAGCACAGGCCAACGTTGATATGGAAAAGGCGAAAGAGCTGGAAGAAAAGTTCATGACACAGAGCTTTACGTTTGATGACTTTATCGAACAACTTCAAGCCGTGAAGAAAATGGGACCACTTGATGAATTATTGAAAATGATTCCAGGTGCAAACAAAATGAAGGGCCTTGACAATGTCAAAGTCGATGAAAAGCAGATGGGACGCATCGAAGCGATTATCTATTCGATGACACCAAATGAAAAGACGAACCCGGAAATCATTTCGGCGAGCCGCAAAAAGCGTATCGCTACAGGTTCAGGGACGTCAATTCAGGAAGTAAACCGCTTATTGAAGCAGTTTGAAGAAATGAAAAAAATGATGAAACAGATGACAGGTATGGCTCAAGGTAAAGGTAAAAAGAAGATGAAAATGCCTGGTTTTGATTCATTATTTAAATAAAAAATAAGGTGTTAAGAAAAAACACTTTACAAACCATCAAGACATTGCTAATATAATATCTTGTGTGAAACTTATTCGGAGGTGCTATTAAAATGGCAGTTAAAATTCGCTTAAAACGTATGGGAGCTAAAAAATCTCCTTTCTATCGTATCGTAGTTGCAGACGCTCGTTCACCACGTGATGGCCGTCAAATCGAAACAGTAGGTACTTACAACCCACTTACAGTTCCAGCTACAGTACAAATCGATGAAGAGAAAGCTCTTAAATGGTTAACTGATGGTGCAAAACCATCTGATACTGTACGTAACCTGTTCTCAGAACAAGGTATCATGGAAAAATTCCATAACGCTAAATACAGCAAATAATTCAATGATTAATTCGGAGGTGGCATTATGCAGCAGCTGATTGAAGCAATTGTGAAACCGTTAGTCGATTATCCGGAAGACGTTCGTATTGAGACGGACGAAACTTCAAATCGAGTTGTTTATAAGCTTTTTGTTCATCCAGAGGATCGAGGGAAAGTAATAGGCAAGCAAGGACGTGTTGCGAAGGCAATTCGTACGATTGTGTACTCAGCAGCGGGCGGCCACCAGAAGAAAAAGACGTATGTCGATATATTGGATTAGTAAAAGAAGGGTGGCATTTTGCTAACCCTTCTTTTTTTGTTATGATAATTCAATCAGCGGTATTTTATTAAATAAAACAACTAGTTGATTGGAATGGAAATCAACGGGATATTAGAGGTGGAATATACATGGAATGGTTTAATGTAGGACGTATTGTAAATACACATGGTATTCGTGGAGAGCTGCGAATTTTATCGACAACGGACTTTGAAGAAGAACGTTTTGCGGTAGGTTCGAAACTAGCGGCGTTCAAAAAAGATGATAAAAAACCGACTTGGGTAACGATCAGTTCTTCTAGACGCCATAAAAACTTTATATTGGTGACATTTGAAGGAATGGAAAACATTAATTTAGTGGAACCATTTAAAGAAGGTCTATTAAAAGTGTCGATGGATCAATTAGCGGAAGATGAGCTTGAAGATAATGAATACTATCACTTTGAAATTAAAGATTGTGAAGTGTTTTCAGAAGAGGGCGAATTGATCGGGGTTGTTACCGATATTTTAGAAACAGGCGCAAACGATGTATGGGAAATTAAAGCGCAAAATGGTAAGAAGCATTACATTCCATACATTGAGGATATCGTAAAAGATATTGATGTCGATGAGAAGAAAATCGTTATTCACGTAATGGAAGGTTTGTTGGAATGAAGATTCACGTATTAAGTTTATTTCCCGATATGTTCACAGGTGTGTTTGGGTCATCAATTTTAAAAAAAGCTCAGGAAAAAGGTGCTGTTGAGCTGGCGGTAACCGATATCCGGGAGTACAGTGAAAACAAGCACAAACAAGTGGACGATTACCCATATGGAGGCGGAGCGGGAATGGTATTAAAGCCGGAACCAATGTTCAATGCGGTGGAAGCCATTACAGAAGGCCGCAAGCCACGTGTTATTCTTATGTGCCCGCAAGGCGAGCGCTTTACGCAGAAGAAGGCAGAGGAGCTTGCAAAGGAAGAAGATTTAGTATTCCTTTGCGGACATTATGAAGGATATGATGAACGGATTCGGGAGCATCTAGTAACAGATGAGATTTCAATCGGCGACTTTGTTTTAACGGGCGGCGAGCTGCCTGCGATGACGGTAATCGACGCGGTTGTACGTTTGTTGCCGGGGGTACTTGGGCAGGAAGATTCACATATTCAGGATTCATTTTCTACAGGATTATTAGAGCATCCTCATTATACGCGTCCAGCTGATTTTAGAGGGATGAAAGTGCCGGATATACTATTATCAGGTAATCACGCGAAAATCGATGCGTGGCGTGAGGAGCAGTCATTCAAGCGTACGCTAGAGCGCAGACCGGATTTATTGGAAGCACTTGAATTAACGGACAAGCAAATGAAAATAATCGAAAAAATTAAGAATGAAATGTAAAGCAAAACTACTTGCAAGCCTAAAATAATTATGGTAAGATTCATTTTGTGCTTCAATGTAAGCACTGAATTACGGTGTTCCGCTGTGGCTTAAATTAGCGTGCATGAGCATCTGTCTAAGGAGAGAAAACAATGTCAAACATTATTACAGAGATCACTAAAGATCAATTACGTTCAGACTTACCTACATTCAAACCAGGTGACACAGTTAAGGTACACGTTAAAATCGTTGAGGGTACTCGTGAGCGTATCCAATTATTCGAAGGTGTAGTTATTAAACGTCGTGGTGGCGGAATTAGCGAAACTTTCACAGTACGTAAAATTTCTTACGGTGTTGGTGTAGAGCGTACTTTCCCAGTACACACTCCAAAAATCGCTAAGTTAGAAGTAGTACGTAAAGGTAAAGTACGTCGTGCTAAACTTTACTACCTACGTAACTTACGTGGTAAAGCTGCTCGTATTAAAGAAATTCGATAAGAACTTTTTAGAAGGGGGCTTGTATATACAAGTCCCTTTCTTTCTTTAAGAAAAAAATGTGTATTAACATTTGATTTTGACAATAAACTATAGATAATATGATGTAATAATTTAGATTAGATTTTTGCTTGATATACATATTTCGTATACAATAAATGTGATGAGCAAGGGGGATAGCTACGTGGAAAAAACTGAAAAAGAAAAAAATGAGCTTTGGGAATGGACGAAAGCTCTACTGATTGCGTTTGCGATTGCCGCATTTATTCGTTACTTTTTATTTACACCGATTGTAGTAGACGGGGATTCAATGATGCCTACCCTTGAAAATGGTGATCGCATGATCGTCAACAAATTCAGCTATAAAATCGGCGAACCCGACCGTTTTGACATCGTCGTATTCCACGCACCTGAACAAAAGGACTATATTAAACGTGTCATTGGTCTTCCAGGGGACTTTGTAGAATATAAGGATGACCAATTATATATTAATGGTGAACCGATCGACGAACCGTATTTGGACGCATATAAAGCTGAAATTAGCGAAGGCAACTTAACAGGCGACTTCTCGCTGAAAGATATCGATCCGTCGCTGGACGTAATTCCTGAAGGCTACGTATTCGTAATGGGTGATAACCGTCGCTTCAGTAAAGACAGCCGCCATATTGGAATCGTCGACCAGAAAGAAATTATCGGCAATACGAACATCATTTTCTGGCCGTTAAACGAAATTGAGATCGTTAAGTAATATTTATCGTTATATCAATAGATGAGGATGACATATTTAAATGTCATAACAGTGGATTGGAATGTAGGGGAGGCGAGTTGATTTCGCCTTCTCATTTATCAAGTCGTTGCTTCTGCGGTGGCCGCAATAAATTGCAGCCATCCTCGGCGCAAAGAATTAGAGACAAACAAGTTTGACTCTAATTCTTGCCCGCGGAAAGCGTCCGACCCGTAATGGAAATCAACCTCATATTTGATGATGGATCTTTATCGCAATAAATATTAAATATTGTCTAAAATGAGGGGGCAGTTTAAACTCCTCATTTTTTTGTTGAGAATAGAAGTACGTAATTTACAGGAGGTTATACATTATGACAATTCAATGGTTTCCAGGACATATGGCAAAGGCGCGCCGTCAAGTATCGGAAAGTCTAAAGCTTGTCGATATCGTTTTTGAGCTAGTCGATGCACGTTTACCATTATCTTCACGTAATCCGATGATCGATGAAGTCATCCATCAAAAACCGCGCCTGCTTATTTTAAATAAACAAGATATGGCCGATGAGCAGGAAACACGCCGCTGGATTCAATATTTCGCCGACAGAGGCTTTAAAGCAGTAGCGATCAACTCATTGGAAGGTAAAGGCTTGCAGGCGGTCACAAAGGCTGCTCAGGAGATTTTAGCGGATAAATGGGAGCGCATGAAATCAAAAGGAATGAAACCGCGCGCTATCCGTGCGATGATCGTAGGTATTCCGAACGTCGGAAAATCAACTTTAATCAACCGTTTAGCGAAGAAAAACCTTGCGAAAACAGGAAATATGCCAGGTGTTACGAAAGCACAGCAATGGATTAAAGTCGGTAAGGAAATTGAACTTCTCGATACGCCGGGTATTTTATGGCCGAAATTTGAAGATCAGGAAGTCGGCTATAAGCTTGCTTTAACTGGTGCGATTAAAGATACAATTACGAATATGGAAGACTTGGCTGTATACGGCTTACGTTTTTTAGAAAAGCACTATCCAACACGCATGGAAGAACGCTATAAAATTTCATCCGTATCCGAAGAACTTGTCGAAACATTTGATGCAATTGGAAAGTTGCGCCGTGTATTTGGACAAGGTGGAGAAATTGACTATGATCAAGTGTCCGTATTAGTTGTGCGCGACATTCGTGAACAGAATCTTGGGAAACTCACATTTGACTTTGTTTCCGAGCAACTTGAAAAAGAGCAATTGGAAGAAGCGATTGCACTGGAAAACGAAGAGCGCCGGAAAAAAACTGCCGCGCTAAATCGCCAGAAAAAGCAAGAAAGCAACGAATAAAGTGGAATAACAGACAGGCAAAACCTTTTTCATTTATTTGAGAAAGGTTTTTTCTTTTATAATAAGAAAAGTAGACGATATAACAGTAAGATTGAGAGAAAGTAAAGTTAGATAAAAAGCCAAGTTGATTGGAATGGAGGGGTGGCGACTCCTGCGGGAACAGCAAAATTTATTTTGCGACGAAAGCGAAGCGACAGGAGCACCGAGGGAGAGACTACAGGCTCGAGCCGTGCCCGCGGAAAGCGTCCACCCCGGAATGGAAATCAACTCTATATTAAGAAAACGGAAGTAATAGATTTGAGGACTTTATATGAAAACAATTAAAGAGATTACAGAAGCATTAAAAACAGCAGCACAAATCGAGCCTTGGATGGATTATATAGTAAAGGATGAACGGGCAGGCGTCCAAAAAGCATGGATGCAATTTCAAAAGCGTCTGGAAAAGATAGAGGCACTCCAACAAGCGCATAATGAAAAACTGCAATTTGACGCAAGCTATTTACCATATGAAAATGCCTATATCGCAGGCACAGACGAAGCAGGCCGCGGACCACTCGCAGGACCTGTCGTAACCGCGGCCGTTATACTGCCGAATCATTGCCAGGAACTGCTTGGCGTAAACGATTCCAAACAATTATCAAAAAAAAAACGCAATCAGTTTGCTGAACGAATTAAAAAACATGCATTATATTATTCTGTTCATTTTCAAAGTGCCGAAGAAATTGACCGCCTCAACATATATGAAGCAACACGCCAGTCGATGTTGAAAAGTATCGAAATACTTGAAGTAGCACCGAACTTCATATTGGCCGATGCGATGACACTTTCGACTTCGATTCCGCAAGCATCCATCATAAAGGGGGATGCACGCAGCCTGGCAATCGCAGCAGCGTCCATTTTAGCGAAAACAGCACGTGATGACTATATGGAAAAGCTGGATTGTGAATATCCGCAATACGGTTTTGCGCAGCATGCCGGATACGGAACAAAGCAGCACTTGGAAGCAATCGCCCAATATGGACCGACAGAACATCATCGAAAAACATTTGAACCTATTAAATCAATGCTTCAAAGAAGGGAGTAACGGCATGAACTTCTCATCGTTTAATGCAATCCAAACTAATACTTCGCAGCAAGTAACAGCAAATCAGCCATTATCGTTAAGGCAGGATCAAGTATTTCACGGAACGATCAAGCAGCTCTACCCAAATCAGATGGCAGAAGTCCAAGTGGGCAATCAAAAGCTCATGGCAAAGCTGGAAGTACCTTTAAAGCTAGGCGATGCTCACTTTTTTCAGGTGACAGCGACAAATCCGCAAACAGAATTAAAAGTCGTAACCGGACCGATGTCACAATCAATGACAGCCGGCCAGCAAATGTCCCAGCTGCTTGAAACAATGAATTTGCCGAAATCGAATGAAATGCAGCAAGTACTCTCGCATTTTATGAAAGCTCAGTTACCCCTTGCGAAAGAACAACTCATTGCCGCGGAAAGCTGGATGAAAAACTTGCCCGCAGGAGTAGATAAGAATAATGCACTTCACGCACTGCAGCGTATGGTGGAGCTGAAAATGCCTTTTACAAACACCGTATTTCAAGCATTGACTCAAGGAATCAAAACAGATGGCATGTCGGCAAATTTAGCAAATTTAGCCCAGCTTTTGGCAACTCAGGCTGGAGGAAATGAAGCGATCAAATCATCGCTCTTACAGCAAATTGACCTGCTGGCTAAGCCGTTGAACAATGAAACAGGAGGTATACTCCTTGCAAGAGCGACCCAAAATTTACTGGATAATAATTCACCGATTGCATCGAAACTTCAATCGCTGACGTTATTTAAAGAAGCGGGAATTTTACCGCAAAATGCAACATTACAAAACTGGCAAACGGTAAATCATCAAGGAAACCAACAGACGATGAATCCAGTACAGGCTGCTGCAACACCGCTATTAAAAGAGACGGGGCAAATGCTGCAGCAGATTGGGCAAACGAGCCCTGAACAAATAAAACCGACGATAGAGCAAGTAAAAGCATGGATTAATAATGAAAGCTTATTATCTTCAGCACAGAAGCAGCAACTACAACAATTACTGTCGCGTTTTGAACAGCTCCCGGCTTCAAAGCCAGCTGTGGAAGCATTGGTAAATCAACTGCGGCAGCAGCTGACAAACGCATACAGTGAAAATGTGACAACGCGATTGTTTATGCAAAATGATCAAGGACTGTCCGCGAAGGATCAATTGCTTACGTTACTGAAGCCGGATGTGAATTTACCGATTGCCGATCAGCTGTTGCGCAATTTAGTGAAAGTGACGGCTGATAGTCCGCAGCCGGTGATGCAAAGTGCCTTCACTCAAGCAGAAGGTCAAGTACAAGCTGCGGTTGATAGTCGTGCAATGGAACAGGCGATAAAAACTGTCTTAAAAGGGCTTGGGGTCAGCTATGAAGCGGCGCTGGCAAATAAGGCAGGCGATATACAGGCAATTGCCCAGCAAATGAAGCCGCAACTATTAGCGCTTCTTCAAGATGTCCAAACACCTATTGCAATAAAAGATGCCGCTGAAATGGTGATGGCCAGACTAAATGGAATGCAGCTCAATTCAGGGGAAAACGGACATCAGCATCAGCTTGTCATGCAAGTGCCGTTGGATTTCTTCGGCAAGAAAATGGATGCGACATTGCAATGGAATGGTCGTATGAAAGAAGATGGTAAAATTGATGCCAATTTTGCCCGTATTCTATTCTATTTAAATATGGAAACATTGCAGCAGACTGTAATCGATATGCAAGTACAAAACCGTGTTGTCACAATTAATATTTATAATGATATGCCGAATTTAGATTCATTGGCGACTTCACTAAAAGGAACATTAAAGGCAGGATTGCTGGAAAAAGACTATGCATTATCCGGACTGTTTATCAAACCTTTTGGAGAACAAACAGGAAAAACTGTCACAAAACTGTCAAATAAGCAAGAAGACGAGCAAGGAGGGGTAGATATCCGCGTATGACCGAAAAAAAATTTATCCGAAAAGAAGCGATCGCCCTTTCCTATGATCCGCAAAAAAGCAGTGGTCCGACAATCGTCGCAAAAGGAAAAGGGAAAATTGCGGAAAATATATTGGAAAAAGCAGCAATGCATGAAGTACCTGTTTATGAAGACCCGAACTTGGTTGAGCTGTTGGGCCAGCTTGATTTGAACACCTCGATCCCTGAAGAACTTTACCAGGCAGTTGCCGAAGTTTTTGCTTTTATATATCATTTGGACGAAAAGCAGAAGTTAACTTTTAAAAATAAATAATATGTATTTTTATAACTTTATGCGGAGTATATCTTTCGGAAAATTAGAAAATATCTATACAAAGAATATTTTGACATAAAGTAAACTAAAAAATGCTTGTGTGACAAATATAGACATTGTCTGAATAATTGTATAAAATAGATTATGTTAGTAGAATAATTTCCAAATGTCCGATGGGAGGATGTATCATGAATATCCATGAGTATCAAGGGAAAGAGATATTAAGACAATACGGTGTAGCGGTTCCAAGAGGAAGTGTCGCTTTTTCACCAGACGAAGCAGTAAAAGCAGCAAAAGAGCTAGGTGCAAACGTAACTGTAGTAAAAGCACAAATTCATGCAGGGGGCCGCGGTAAAGCGGGAGGCGTTAAAATCGCTAAAAACCTGGATGAAGTTCGCTCTTTCTCTAAAGAATTATTAGGCAAAATTTTAGTAACTCACCAAACAGGTCCAGACGGTAAAGAAGTAAAGCGTCTTTATATAGAAGAAGGTTCGGACATTAAAAAAGAGTATTACTTAAGTTTAGTATTAGACCGTGCAACTTCTAGAGTAGTAATGATGGGTTCTGAAGAAGGCGGTATGGATATCGAAGAGGTAGCCGAGACTAATCCGGAAAAAATCTTCAAAGAAGTAATTGACCCTGTTACAGGTTTAAATGCTTTCCAGGCGCGTCGTATGGCATTCAATATGAATATCCCCGCTAAACTAGTAAATAAAGCAGTAGGGTTAATGCTTGGTATTTATAAAGCATTTATCGATAAAGATGCATCGACAGTAGAAATCAACCCATTAGTTGTAACTGGTGATGACCAGGTAGTGGCGCTTGATGCAAAATTCAACTTTGATGCAAACGCTTTATATCGTCACAAAGATATCGTAGAGTTACGCGATTTCGATGAAGAAGATCCAAAAGAAATTGAAGCATCTAAATATGATTTAAGTTATATTTCGTTAGACGGCAATATCGGCTGTATGGTAAATGGTGCAGGTCTTGCCATGGCGACGATGGATACGATTAGTTACTACGGCGGATCACCCGCAAACTTCCTTGACGTTGGGGGCGGTGCAACAGCTGAAAAAGTAACAGAAGCTTTTAAAATTATTTTATCAGACAAAAATGTAAAAGGAATTTTCGTAAACATTTTTGGTGGAATCATGAAGTGCGACATCATTGCGAGCGGTGTTATTACGGCTGCAAAAGAAGTCGGTTTAGAAGTTCCATTAGTAGTACGTTTAGAAGGGACTAACGTAGAGCTAGGTAAAAAATTGTTAAATGAATCTGGTTTAAACATTGTGGCAGCTGACTCAATGGCGGACGGCGCACAAAAAATCGTGAAATTAGTTGAAGCTGAAGGCGGGGTAAAGGCATGAGTGTGTTCATTAATCAAGAGACAAAAGTAATCGTACAAGGGATTACTGGGGAAACAGCCCTTTTCCATACAAAACAAATGCTTGAATACGGAACAAAAATCGTTGCAGGGGTAACACCAGGTAAAGGTGGCCTTGAAATCGAAGGTGTTCCTGTATTTAATACGGTACAAGAAGCAGTCGATGCGACAGGTGCAAATGTATCGGTTATTTACGTACCGGCACCATTTGCAGCTGATGCTATTATTGAAGCAGTTGATGCGGATCTGGATATGACGATTTGTATTACAGAACATATTCCGGTACTTGATATGGTTAAAGTAAAGCGCTATATGGAAGGCAAGAAAACACGTTTAGTTGGTCCAAACTGTCCAGGTGTTATTACTGCTGATGAGTGTAAAATCGGTATCATGCCAGGCTACATTCATACAAAAGGACATGTAGGCGTAGTTTCACGTTCTGGTACATTAACTTATGAAGCGGTACACCAGCTGTCTCAAGCAGGAATCGGTCAAACTACAGCTGTTGGAATCGGGGGCGACCCAGTTAATGGGACAAACTTCATCGACTGCTTAAAAGCATTCAACGAAGATCCTGAAACTTATGCAGTAGTCATGATTGGTGAAATCGGTGGTACAGCGGAAGAAGAAGCTGCTGAATGGATCCAGGAAAACATGAACAAACCGGTAGTAGGCTTTATCGGTGGCCAAACAGCTCCTCCAGGAAAGCGTATGGGTCACGCAGGTGCCATTATTTCCGGCGGTAAAGGAACAGCTGCAGAGAAAATCAAAGCAATGAATGCAGCGGGTATTGAAGTAGCTCCGACGCCTTCTGTAATCGGTGAAACACTGATTAAAGTAATCAAAGAAAAAGGCTTGTACGAAGCTTGTAAAACACATTAAAATGAAAGATGTAGCGGTCGCCTCGCTACATCTTTTTCGTATGTTTCCATATACGAGGTTCCGTGAACGGGTTATGATCCCGAATTCATTGGCAACACTATGTTTTGCACAATGCTTACCTCACACTTTAAAACTGCGGTCATCTGAATTTCTTCTATTAAAAAGGAGTGTTGAAATGACCAACCCAATAAATGAGCAATTATTGAAACTGCATTATATTCTTCCTCTCTCCTGGAATAAAGTCCTGAATTTATTGAAAATTACAGATGATTTCGACGAAATATTGCATATTTCGCCAAAATTTTTAGCGGTCCAGCTAAATATAAAAGAAGAAAAAGCCTCACAGCTTATAAAACATTATAAAGAGCTCATACCAAGATCGATGGCAATTTATTATGGCCAACATAATATAACGGCAATTCCCTATACGAATCCTTTATATCCGGAACGCTTAAAACAGCTGTACGATGCACCTGCTGTCATATATGCAAAAGGTGATATTCAATTACTGAACAGACCGAAAGTGATTGCGGTCATTGGTTCAAGGGCAGCGACAAGCTATAGTGAAGATGTATTGAATTTCATTTTGCCTCCGTTAATTCGTGAGCAATATGTCATAGTTAGCGGTCTTGCAAAAGGGGCAGACCGACTTGCACATGAAGCAACAATCCGATATGGTGGGAAGACAATAGGTGTTTTAGGCCATGGCTTTTTCCATAGTTATCCGCCTCAAAATAAAGAGCTGAATGCATTTATGGCATGTGAGCATCTACTTGTAACAGAATATCCTCCTTATGTCGGTGTGCAAAAATGGCATTTTCCTGCACGAAACCGTATTATTAGCGGATTGAGCGAAGCGCTGGTCGTTACGGAAGCCGCACTGAAAAGCGGAACACTAATAACAACAGAGCTTGCTCTTGAACAAGGAAAAGATGTTTTTGCGGTGCCGGGAAATATTTTTAGCGAGCAGTCACGAGGGACAAATAAATTAATAAAAGAAGGGGCAATTCCAGTGTGGGATGGCTTTCAAATCTTAGAGGAAATCCGATTGTTTTCAAAATCACGTTGAAAAAAAGTTGCAATATTAGCCAATCTGTTATACATTTTGCAACAGGAAAAGCTTTGACATACATGGACAGCTTCATGTGAGTGAATATAAGAAAAATAACTATACCTCTATAAGGAGGACAACAGATGGCAGATTATTTAGTAATTGTTGAATCACCTGCAAAGGCGAAAACAATTGAACGATATTTAGGAAAAAAATATAAAGTAAAAGCTTCGATTGGACATGTACGTGATTTACCACGTAGTCAAATGGGAATCGATACCGAAAATAACTATGATCCAAAATATATTACGATTCGCGGTAAAGGTCCGGTACTTCAGGAACTGAAAACAGCGGCAAAAAAAGTGAAAAAGATTTATCTCGCAGCCGATCCAGACCGTGAAGGGGAAGCAATTGCCTGGCATTTAGCCACTGCTTTAAACGTTGATATTAATTCAGATTGCCGCGTCGTATTTAACGAGATTACGAAGGAAGCAATTTTAGAGAGCTTCAAGCACCCGCGACCAATTAATATGGATTTAGTCGATGCACAGCAAGCACGCCGTATTTTAGACCGTCTAGTAGGCTACAATATCAGTCCGATCCTTTGGAAAAAGGTTAAGAAGGGCTTATCGGCAGGACGTGTACAATCTGTTTCATTGCGTCTGATTATTGACCGTGAAAATGAAATTAAAAACTTCGAGCCGGAAGAATACTGGTCGATCGAAGCAAGCTTTGAAAAAAACAAAAAGCAATTCGATGCCTTTTATTACGGAAACGGCAAAGAAAAAATTAAATTAACAAATGAACAACAAGTAAAAGATATATTAAAAGGTGTAAAAGGCTCAGAGTTTGAAGTGATGAATGTTGTAAAAAAAGAGCGGAAGCGCAATGCGTCTCCGGCCTTTACGACTTCTTCACTTCAACAGGAAGCCGCACGTAAGTTAAACTTCCGCGCCAAGAAGACAATGATGCTTGCACAGCAGCTTTATGAAGGTATTGAGCTAAGCAAAAAAGAAGGTGCTGTCGGATTAATTACGTATATGCGTACCGACTCAACACGTATTTCTGATACAGCGAAAACAGAGGCGAAGTCATATATTGAAACAAAATACGGCAAAGATTTCATTGCCGGAGAGCAAAAACAGGCGAAAGCGAAGGCAAATGCACAGGATGCCCATGAAGCGATTCGTCCAACGAGTGCAATGCGAACACCAGAGGAGCTTAAAGCTATTTTAAGCCGTGACCAGCTGCGCTTGTACCGTTTAATATGGGAGCGCTTTATCGCCAGTCAAATGGCACCAGCTGTACTGGATACCGTGACAGTTGATTTGCAAAACAATGACGTATTATTCCGTGCGAACGGGTCCCAGGTGAAATTTGCCGGGTTTATGAAGCTTTATATTGAAGGCACAGACGATCAGGAAGAAGAAACAAATAAGCTTTTACCTGAAATGGAAATCGGCGATAAAGTAAAATCGCTTGAAATCGAACCGAAGCAGCACTTCACTCAGCCACCTCCTCGCTATTCAGAGGCGCGTCTAGTAAAGACATTGGAAGAGCTAGGTATAGGCCGTCCATCGACATATGCCCCTACACTGGATACTATCCAAAAGCGCGGTTATGTGCAGCTTGATGCGAAGCGCTTTGTGCCGACTGAACTTGGAGAAATCGTTCATCAGGCAACATTGGAATTTTTCCCGGAAATCATCAACATTGAATTTACCGCACAAATGGAACATAATCTTGATGAAATCGAAGAAGGCATAACACAATGGGTAAATGTCATCGATGAATTTTACAAAGACTTTGAACCGCGGGTGAAATATGCGGATGAAGTAATGGAAAAAATCGAAATTAAAGATGAGCCTGCTGGAGAAGACTGCGAAAAATGCGGTTCGCCGATGGTATTCAAGCTTGGACGTTACGGGAAATTTATGGCTTGTTCAAACTTCCCGGATTGCCGCAACACAAAAGCGATCGTAAAACCGATCGATGTTAAATGTCCTTCATGTGAGACAGGTGAAATTGTTGAGCGTAAGTCCAAAACAAAGCGCATTTTTTACGGATGCAATCAGTATCCGGAATGTGACTTCGTATCATGGGATAAGCCGATTAGTAGACCTTGTCCGAAATGTAGTGCATTATTAGTAGAGAAGAAATTGAAAAAAGGTGTTCAAATTCAGTGTACTAACAGTGAATGTGATTATGAAGAAACACCGTCACAATAAAATGAAGAGGTAACAAAAATGACACAACAAGTAGTAAATGTAATTGGTGCAGGTTTAGCCGGTTCAGAAGCAGCTTGGCAAATTGCGAAGCGCGGTGTGAACGTACGTTTATATGAAATGCGCCCAGTAAAACAAACACCAGCACATCATACAGATAAATTCGCTGAGCTTGTATGCTCCAACTCATTACGTGCAAACGGACTGACAAATGCCGTTGGTGTAATTAAAGAGGAAATGCGTAAATTGGATTCTGTTATTATTGCAGCGGCAGACAATAGCTCTGTACCTGCAGGCGGTGCTTTAGCAGTAGACCGTCATGAATTTGCCGGTATCGTAACAGAAAAAGTGAAAAACCACCCGTTAATCGAGGTAATTAATGAAGAGGTAACTGAAATTCCGGAAGGCATTACAGTAATCGCAACCGGTCCATTAACTTCAGAAGCATTGGCAAAACAAATTCAGGGCCTTACAGGGGAAGACTATTTGTACTTCTATGATGCAGCAGCACCGATCATCGAAAAAGATTCGATCAATATGGATAAAGTATACTTGAAATCACGCTATGATAAAGGCGAAGCAGCATACTTGAACTGTCCGATGACAAAAGAAGAATTCGATGCTTTCCGTGAAGCGCTTATTACAGCGGAATGTGCACCTTTAAAAGAATTCGAAAAAGAAAAGTATTTCGAAGGATGTATGCCGATTGAAGTAATGGCAGCACGCGGCGAAAAGACAATGACATTCGGACCGATGAAACCGGTTGGTCTGGAAGATCCGAAAACGGATAAACGCCCATATGCTGTTGTTCAGTTACGACAAGATGATGCAGCGGGGACACTTTACAATTTAGTAGGTTTCCAAACACATTTAAAATGGCCGGAACAGAAGCGTGTCTTCTCGATGATTCCTGGCTTAGAGAACCTGGAAATTGTACGCTACGGCGTAATGCACCGTAATACGTTCATCAATTCACCAAAAGTGCTGACACAAACATATCAGTTGAAAGCACGTCCAAACCTTTTCTTCGCTGGTCAAATGACAGGTGTTGAAGGTTATGTAGAATCAGCCGGCAGTGGTCTGATTGCAGGGATTAATGCAGCACGTATGGCTTTAGGCCAAGAGTTGCTTTACTTCCCGCATGAAACAGCATTAGGTGCAATGGCTCGATACATTACACATACAGATGCGAAAAACTTCCAGCCGATGAACGTGAATTTCGGGATTTTCCCGGAACTTGGCGAGCGTATCAAATCAAAGCCGGAGCGTGCTGAGCGCCATGCTAACCGCGCATTAGAATCGATTCAGAATTTTATCAATAATCAGGCAATTTAATTGCGAAAAGCCCTTAAAGACTGTTATACTTTAGGGGCTTTTAATTTTGAGGTGATTATTTATAAATGGCTAAAAAATAAGAATTGCTTGACATCATATTGCGAAATTTGTCGAATAATACAAAGAAGTTGAATAACTCCAGCAAATTTTACTTGAAAAGTATTCACAATAGGTATAGTGTCAATATGTGTGTTTTTTTAGTAGGAAAATAAACATATTTATTCATACAACATCATTTCTCTTTTGTAATAACAGGGGGTATACACGATGGATGAAAATTTGCAAAACCAGCTTGACCAATTTATTCGCTACGTGCAACTAGAAAAAAACTTTTCCCTACATACTGTTCGCGAATATACTTCTGACTTAGAAGAATTTTTTGCATTTTTGCATGCTGAAGGTATACAAAAAATTACAGAAGTTGAGTATATCCATGCACGTCTATATGTAACAAAGCTTTATGATGAACAAAAAGCAAGAACTTCAATTTCCAGGAAAATCTCATCGATCCGTTCTTTTTTCCGTTTTTTAAATCGAGAACAGAATATTGATGATGCTCCGTTTCGTTCACTTTATCATCCGAAAAAGGAAGAGCGATTACCGAGCTTTTTTTATGAGGAAGAATTGAAGGAACTATTCGAGAAAAATGAAGGCGATGAGCCGATTCAAATTCGTAATATGGCGCTGTTGGAACTTCTTTATGCGACTGGAATGCGTGTAAGCGAGTGTGTCAGTCTGGAACTGACAGATATCGATTTTCATTACAATATCGTCCGTGTAATGGGGAAAGGCCGAAAAGAGCGGATTATTCCGTTCGGTCAATATGCGCATGATGCACTTATACGTTATATAGATCAAGTACGTCCGACATTAATGAAGAAGGAAAATCATCAGAAAGTTTTTGTCAATATGCGCGGTGGCGAACTTACTGCCCGTGGTGTGCGTTATATATTAAGTGAGATGATAGACAATGCCAGTATGCATACGAAAATTTATCCACATATGTTGCGACACACATTTGCTACGCATTTATTGAATAATGGGGCAGATATGCGTACAGTCCAGGAACTGCTTGGGCACGCCAATTTATCTTCAACTCAAATTTATACTCATGTAACGAAGGAAGCTTTAAGAAAGACATATATGAATAGTCATCCGAGAGCATAGTTAAGGAGGAAATAAAGAATGGGTCAAATTCATGCGACAACGATTTTCGCTATTCACCACAACGGTGAATGTGCAATGGCCGGGGATGGTCAAGTAACATTGGGAAATGCAGTTGTAATGAAGCATACGGCACGTAAGGTCAGACGTCTGTTTAATGGGAAAGTATTAGCCGGTTTCGCAGGTTCTGTTGCGGACGCTTTTACATTATTCGAAATGTTTGAGGCAAAACTGAATGAATATAATGGTAACCTGCAAAGGGCTGCAGTAGAAGTAGCAAAGCAATGGCGTGGGGATAAAATGCTCCGTCAATTGGAAGCGATGCTGCTTGTAATGGATAAATCAACATTGCTTCTTGTTTCAGGGACTGGTGAAGTAATTGAACCGGACGATGGCATTTTAGCAATTGGTTCAGGTGGAAACTATGCATTATCAGCTGGCAGAGCATTAAAAAAACATGCGGGCGATCATTTATCGGCAAAAGAAATCGCAGAGGCTGCGCTTACGACCGCTGCGGATATTTGTGTGTTTACAAACCATAATATTATCTTGGAGGTATTATAATGACTGCGATCAATTTAACACCAAGACAGATTACGGAACAATTAAACCGTCATATTGTTGGTCAGGAAACAGCAAAACGTGCAGTTGCAGTTGCGCTGCGTAACCGGTACCGCCGCTCTTTATTAAGCGAAGAATTAAAAACAGAAGTAATTCCGAAAAATATTTTAATGATTGGGCCTACTGGAGTAGGTAAAACAGAAATTGCACGCAGAATCGCAAAACTGACGAATGCTCCGTTTATTAAAGTGGAAGCGACAAAGTTTACGGAAGTTGGTTATGTTGGACGTGATGTCGAGTCAATGGTACGTGATTTGGTAGAAGCTTCTCGTCGCCTTGTGAAGGATGAACTGTTCGAAAGAGTGAAGGATCAGGCAGAGCGCAATGCGAATGATGCACTTGTTAAATTACTTGTACCTTCAAAAGTGAAAGAAAAGCTCACGCAAAATCCTTTTGAAATGCTATTCGGTCAAAAAGAGTCGTCTCAAGACGAAACTACAAACCAGGATGAACCGGAAATTCGTACACGACGTGCGCAAATTGCCCAAGATTTAAAAGACGGAAAATTAGAAGAACAATGGGTAACAATAGAAGTAACGGAAAATGCCCCATCTCTTTTTGATGCAATGCCCGGTATGAATATGGATAATGCAAACGGTATGCAAGATATGCTTTCAAATTTAATGCCGAAAAAGACAAAAAAACGCAAAGTCCAAGTAAAGGATGCGCGTCGTTTATTAACACAAGAAGAAGCAAATAAGCTGATCGATACGGATGCGTTGTCCAGTGAAGCAATTCAACGTGCAGAACAGGCCGGCATTATTTTTATTGATGAAATCGATAAAATTGCAAGCAAAGGTTCTTCATCGGCAGAAGTATCCCGCGAAGGCGTTCAGCGTGACATATTACCGATTGTGGAAGGATCCACAGTTACGACAAAATACGGCACTGTAAAAACGGACTATATGCTCTTTATTGCAGCAGGTGCTTTCCATATATCAAAACCGAGCGATCTTATTCCGGAATTGCAGGGACGATTCCCGATTCGTGTTGAACTTGAAAAATTAACGAAGGATGATTTTGTTCGTATTTTAAAAGAACCGGATCAATCGTTAATATTGCAATATAAAGCATTGCTTGAAACAGAAGGTGTTACGCTGAACTTTACGGACGAAGCAATTGAACGCATTGCGGAAATTGCTACAGAAGTAAATCAGGAGACAGATAACATCGGTGCACGCCGTCTGCATACAATTTTAGAACGCTTGCTTGAGGAACTTTCCTATGAAGCATCGGAAATTGCGCCGGCACATATCGACATTACACCGAACTATGTCGATCAAAAATTGGCGAATATAGTAAAAAACAAAGATTTATCGCAATTTATTCTTTAAGTACAAGTTGAATTAGTATCTTTAAATTGTAAAAACCTTTAGAATATTAAGTGAATTAAAACGTTCCGTAGGAGGAAACAGAAATGAATTTATTAACAAAAACACGAAAAATTAATGCAATGTTACAAGCATCTGCTGGTAAACCAGTTAACTTTAAAGAAATGGCCAATACTTTAGGTGATATTATCGAAAGTAACGTATTTATCGTAAGCCGTAAAGGGAAGTTGCTTGGCATTTCAATTCACCAACAAATCGAGAATGAGCGTGTTAAGAAAATGTTCGAAGAGCGCCAATTCCCTGAAGAATATACACAAAACTTATTCAATATTACAGAAACTTCTTCAAACTTGGATGTTAACAATGAGCACACTGCATTCCCGGTGGAAAATAAAGACCTGTTTGCATCTGGTTTAACGACAATTGTACCCATTATCGGTGGCGGTGAGCGTTTAGGTACGTTAATGTTAGCGCGTATTAGCGATCAGTTTGAAGATGATGATCTTATTTTAGCTGAATACGGTGCTACAGTAGTAGGGATGGAAATTTTACGTGAAAAATCTGAAGAGATTGAAGAAGAAGCACGTTCTAAAGCAGTAGTTCAAATGGCGATCAATTCATTATCTTATTCTGAGCTTGAAGCAATCGAGCATATTTTTGAAGAATTGGATGGCAATGAAGGTTTACTAGTTGCTTCAAAAATTGCTGACCGCGTAGGTATTACACGTTCAGTTATCGTAAATGCATTACGTAAACTAGAATCTGCTGGTGTTATTGAATCACGTTCATTAGGTATGAAAGGAACATATATTAAAGTATTAAACGATAAGTTCCTGAACGCATTAGCAGAAATTAAAATGAAATAAGACATAGTCATGCACAGCAAGGAGAATTTATCTCTTTGCTGTTTTTTTATTTTTGTTTTTATTAAGAGAATGTTGAAAAATGTCGAATCTCTAAACGGGAATTTTTACGGATTTGGAGTGTTATTGGGTATAAGGTCACTGATGTTTAAGATAAATAAATATCTTTAATACCTAAACCGTGGTAAAATTTATGTGACAAACGATTTGTTACAAAATTATGAAATGTAATTATATAAATACTAATACAAAGGGATTTATTGTATGATGTTTAAGGAAATAAATAGTATTTCGATAAACTGAAAATCTCGATTTAAGACTAATATAATAACTTTCTGTTAGCGAAAGGGTATATGTAGGTCTAAATAGTCTGATGAAATGGAATGTCGAAAAATGTTCGGACTAATATATTGTTAAATGTTATATTTTATAGATGAAAATAGTTCCTTATGACTATTCGAAAGAGTCAAAAGTCGATAGACACTAAGGTTTAATATAATTACAATTGTATTATTGAGTTTTTGTGCGCAAATTTTAGCGAAATATGAATGAGGTGAGAAATTTGGATTTATTTGGCGGGACAATAAGTAGCCTGGAAAAGGGACTTTCCTATGCAACTTTAAAAAATAAAGCAATTACACAAAACATAGCGAATGTTGATACACCGAATTATAAAACTAAAGAAGTAAGCTTCAAAGACGTATTAAATGATGCAAAGCAAGCAACGATTCCTGCGTATCGCACAGATGCGAGGCATTATGATTTTAAAATTAATATTGGTAGCAGCGGTGTGTATTCGAATGAAAACTTCCGCAGCAGAGCAAATGGAAATGCTGTAAATATGGATGCTGAACAAGCAAAGCTGGCTGAAAATACAATATATTATAATGCGCTGATAGATCGTGTCAGCAGTAAATTTTCAACGTTGAATAATGTAGTAAAAGGAGGAAGATAGTAATGTCCATTTTTCATAGCATGAATACGACAGCTTCTGCATTAACATCACAGCGATTAAGAATGGATGTAATTTCCTCTAACATTGCCAATGTCGATACAACGCGAGCGAAGCAGGTAAATGGTGAATGGGAGCCATACCGAAAAAAATCTGTCACACTAAAAGAGCAGCAAGGTCAATTTTCCAACTTTTTAAATATGGCGATTGGAAAAACGGAAAAAGCCGGTGCTGGGAACGGTGTTAAAGTAAGTTCTATTAAAGAAGATACGGAAACCCCTTTTAAATTAGTTTATGATCCATCCCATCCCGATGCGAATGCAGAAGGGTATGTTCAAATGTCGAATGTTGACGTATTAAAGGAAATGGTTGATCTCATTTCGGCGAGCCGCTCTTATGAAGCAAATATTACTGCTTTTAATGCAAACAAGAACATGTTAACAAAAGCATTAGAAATCGGGAAAGGGTGATATTTAAATGGCGATTAATCCAATAACATTCATGTCTCCTGCACAATCTGTGAATGAAGTAAATGTTCAGAATCAACTGACTCCTGCAAATGCGCAGCAGCAATTTGCAGATACATTAAAAGAAGCGATTGCAAGTGTCAATGAACACCAAAAAACATCAGATACAATGACACAAAAATTAATTAACGGTGGAGATGTTGATTTATTTGAAGTGATGATTGCTGCACAAAAAGCAAGTGTTACTTTAAACACAACAATTGAAGTTCGTAATAAAGCTGTGGAAGCTTATCAAGAAATTATGCGTATGAGTGTGTAATGATTTGAAAAACGACTGACGAATTGTTGGGCATTCACTTTAAGCGGAGGATTCATAATGAATGAACGACTTACAAAAATTAAAAGCGACTCAACCGGTTTCTGGAAAAGTCGCACTAAAAACCAAAAAGGTGCATTAATCGGCGCAATTGCTGCGGTCATTGCAATTGCAGCGGTAATTACGTATTTCTCAACGCGTACGACAATGGCTCCTTTATTTCCGGAGATGTCACAGGCTGAAGTAGGGAGAATTACGGAAGTACTTACTTCACAAGGAGTAACGTACGAAGTGACAAACGGCGGGACAGTAATATTAGTGCCGGAAAATCAAGTACAGGACTTACAAGTGTCATTAGCAGCCCAGGGTTATCCTGATTCTGGGGAAATTGACACGTCTTTTTTTACATCTAACGCAGGCTTTGGTATGACCGACAATGAATTTAACGTAATTAAGCAAGCGACGATCGAAACGGATCTGGCGAATTTAGTTCGTAAGTTCGAAGGAGTCAAAGATGCAAGTGTCATGATAACTTTACCTGAAGAGGGTGTCTTCCTTAAAGATGCTAAAGGTGAAGCACAGGCTGCAATTGTGTTAGATACAGGACCTGGACATAAATTCTCGGACGATCAAATTAAAGGCTTATTTAATTTAGTATCAATGAGTATTCCGAATTTACCTAAAGAAAATATCACTATCATGAATCAGTATTCTGAATATTATGATCTGGCTTCAGCGGAAAGCGGTGGCGACGGAATCGATTCAGTTACTGGACAAATGGAAGTGAAGAAAACGATTGAGCGTGATTTGCAGCGCCAAGTGCAGCAAATGCTCGGTACATTAATCGGTCAGGATAAAGTCGTAGTAAATGTATCGGCTGATATTGACTTTAAAAAAGAAAACCGCGAAGAAAATTTAATTCGACCTGTTGATGAGGAAAATATGGAGGGTATAGAAATAAGTGCCCAACGTATTACGGAAACATACTCAGGCGGTGCTGCAGGAGCGGCAGAAGGTACTACTGAAGCCGGAAGTGTAACTGATAACTTTGTAGATTATGTTGAAGGAACAAATGGTGACGGCGATTATGAAAGAGTAGAAGAGACGATTAACAATGATGTTAACCGTATTCGCCGTGAAATTCAGGAAAGTCCATACAAGATTCGTAATTTAGGTATTCAAGTAATGGTAGATCCTCCAAATGCAGAAGAAGGATTCGATCAAGGTGTTCGTACCGATATTGAACAAATTTTATCGACAATTGTCCGTACATCTATTGATCAAGAAGCTGCCGGTAACCTGACAGACGAAGATATTGCAAATCGTATTGTCGTGTCTGTACAGCAATTTCAAGGAAATGATACAGCGGAAGATCAGCCGCAATCGGTTATTCCTTGGTGGGTATGGGTAATTGGCGGTATATTAGTTGTTGCAATTATATTACTTGTCATTAATGTGCTCCGTGCACGTCGACGTAAGCAAGATGAAGAAGAGCTGGAGATTTTAGAACAACAACAGCAGTTAATTGAAATAGAAGATATTTCTGAAGAAAAAGAAACTGAAGCGACTGTACGCCGTAAGCAATTAGAGAAAATGGCCAAAGATAAGCCTGAAGATTTTGCGAAATTATTGCGTAGCTGGATTGCTGAAGACTAATAGGAGGTTCCGCTGTGTCCAAGAAAGATAAAGACCTATCAGGAAAGCAAAAGGCTGCTTTACTGTTAATTTCTCTAGGACCGGAAGTTTCGGCTTCTGTATATAAGCATTTAAGTGAAGAGGAAATTGAACGTCTTACACTGGAAATTTCGAGTGTGAAAAGGGTGGAATCGACAGTCAAAGAAGAAATTATAGAAGAATTTCATCAGATTGCACTTGCGCAGGACTATATTACGCAAGGCGGTATAGGATATGCGAAGACGGTACTGGAAAAAGCATTAGGTGCTGAACAGGCACAGGCGATATTAAATCGTTTAACTTCTTCATTACAAGTAAGACCATTTGATTTTGCTAGAAAAGCAGATCCGGCACAAATTTTCAATTTTATCCAAAATGAACATCCTCAAACAATTGCCCTTATTCTATCTTACTTAGAACCAGGGCAAGCAGGGGTTATTCTATCTTCGTTACCACAGGAAGTACAGGCGGATATTGCGAAGCGTATTGCAATTATGGAATCAACGTCTCCGGAAGTTATCAGTGAAATTGAATCAGTATTAGAGCGAAAACTATCATCTACTGTGACACAGGATTACACAGAAACAGGCGGCGTAGATGCAGTCGTGGAAGTATTGAATGGTGTTGACCGTCAAACAGAGAAAACGATTCTGGATGCACTTGAAATTCAAGATCCTGAACTTGCCGAAGAAATTAAAAAGCGCATGTTTGTATTTGAAGATATCGTTACACTCGATAATCGTTCAATCCAGCGTGTTATTCGTGACTGTGAAAACGAAGACTTACTATTATCGATGAAAGTCTCTTCAGAAGAGGTAAAAGAAATTATTTTCCGCAATATGTCACAACGTATGGCAGATACATTCCGTGAAGAAATGGATATTATGGGCCCTGTGCGCTTACGAGATGTAGAAGAAGCGCAGTCTCGAATCGTAGCAGTTATCCGACGTTTAGAAGATGCAGGTGAAATTATTATTGCACGTGGCGGAGGAGATGATGTAATTGTCTAAAATCATCCGTTCAACAAATGCACAGCAACCCGAAGAGTCATCAATTGTAGAAATTAAACTTCAAAATTTCTTCGAGCCGATTCATTATGGGAAAACGGAAGATGAACGTATAGAGGAATTGTCACAACAAAAAACAATAGATATTGAAGCTGAACGTCAGCAAATGCTGGAACAGGCAAATTATGAAATCGAACAGCAAAAAACCCAATTCGAACAGTATCGATCAGAGCAGCTTGCGGCAATAGAAGCGTTAAAGCAATCATGGGAAGAAGAAAAAATTATTCTTCAACAGGAAGCTTATGATGGCGGTTTTGCACAAGGGTATGAGGATGGCGTACAAAAGGCCAATGCAGCGATGCAGCAGGCATTGCAAGCGGCAAATGAGACGATGAATAATGCACAAAAAAATGCAGCATCTTATATTGAGTCTCAGGAGTCCGTTCTTTTGGATCTTGCATTAACAGCTGCTGAACGCATCATTCATACAACACTCGACCGGGACGATGAAATATTCGTTTCAATTGTAAGACGTGGTTTAAAAGAAGCACGGGAAATGAAAGAAATTAAATTATATGTTTCACCGAAATATCATCCGATTGTGACAGAACAGTTAAAGGAATTAGCGGAAATGTTCCCGGTAAATGTTCCGTTTATGGTATTTGTCAATGAAGATTTACTAGATTCGGAAAGTTATATCGAAACAAATCATGGACGCATTGTTGTTTCAATTGACGAACAATTGCAAGAGCTCCGCAGACAGTTATACGAACTAATCGAAAGTAAGGAATGATATGGATGAAAATGGCTCAATTAGTTGAACAAATTCCTAATCTTAATACATTTAAAAAGTATGGTAGAGTGACGAGAGTTGTCGGCTTGATGATTGAGTCCCAAGGTCCTGAAAGTTCCATCGGTGACGTATGTAAAATCCATATCCAAACATCAAAAAACGGTCCGCAAGTAATGCTGGCAGAAGTTGTAGGGTTTAAAGATGAAATCGTGATTTTAATGCCATACTCTTCGTTGAAAGAAATTTCGATTGGCTGTCTTGTAGAGGGGACAGGCTCACCGCTGGAAGTGAAAGTTGGCCCTGAGCTGATTGGGAAAGTACTTGATGCAATGGGCAATCCTTTTGATGGTCAACCCTTGCCAAAAGGATTAACGACAGTCCCAACAGAAAAAGAGCCGCCTAATCCTTTAAGTCGTCCGCCGATTAACGAACAGTTAGAGGTCGGAGTAAAAGCGATTGACGGTATGCTTACAGTTGGCAGCGGTCAGCGTGTAGGTATATTTGCTGGATCGGGTGTCGGAAAAAGTACATTGCTTGGTATGATTGCAAGAAACACGGAAGCAGATATTAATGTTATTGCCCTTGTAGGAGAACGTGGACGTGAAGTAAGGGAGTTTATCGAACGGGATTTAGGTCCGGAAGGTTTACAACGGTCGGTTGTCGTAGCGGCTACTAGTGATCAGCCTGCACTAATGCGAATTAAAGCAGCATTTACCGCAACAGCTATTGCAGAATATTTCAGGGACCGCGGCAAGAACGTCATGTTAATGATGGATTCCGTAACACGTGTTGCGATGGCACAGCGCGAAATAGGACTGGCAATCGGTGAACCGCCTGCAACAAGAGGTTACACACCATCCGTTTTTGCAATATTACCAACATTGTTGGAACGGTCAGGTACAAACATAAATGGGACAATTACCGCATTTTATACAGTGCTTGTAGATGGTGATGATATGAATGAACCGATTGCAGATGCGGTACGGGGGATTTTGGACGGTCATATTGTACTGGACCGGAATCTTGCCAACAAAGGACAGTATCCGGCGATTAATGTGTTGAAAAGTGTAAGTCGTTTGATGAACCATATTGCACAGCCTGAGCATGTCCGTGCAGCAAGCCGTTTGCGGGAATTATACTACAGCTATTCAAAATCAGAGGATCTGATCAATATCGGGGTATATAAGCGCGGGACATCAAAGGAAATTGATGAGGCGATTATGTATGAGCCGCTAATTACACAATTTTTAAAGCAAGGGTATAAAGATAAAATTTCGATCGAACAAACTGTCAATGAAATTATCGCTTTATCGAATGGTGGTGCCCGTTAATGATGAAATACAATTATCGTTTTGAAAAAATTCTTGTCGTTAAAGATCAGGAAAAAACGGAATCGGAACTGGCTTTTAAAGAATCGGTGCAAGTGTTTGAGGAAATTGCTACAAAGCTGTATGACCTGTTAAAGAAAAAAGAAGATTTAATCGAGTATCAGCAGGAACGGTTAAAAATAGGGTCTTCCATCGATGAAATCAACCATTATTCGAAATTTATCGATAGTATGGAAAAAACAATCGAGGATGCACAGCAAAAAGTAATGCAGGCACGAGCAAAAATGAATTGGCATGAGCAGAAATTATTGGAAAAAAGTTTGGAAGTACGTAAATATGAAAAAATGCGTGAAAGAGATCATGAAAGATTCATAGAAGATCAACTTCATATAGAAGCAATTCAGTTAGATGAGCTTTCGACAATTGCGTATTACAAGAAGGAAATCAGGTGATTCCGTGGCAAAAAGAATAAAAAATACGATGGAACAAGTGGAAGAAATGGAATTGGAAAGCCAATCTCCAGGTTTTTTCAAAAAGTTTTTCTACCTATTTTTAATCCCGTTCATGTTTCTCATCGCAATTTTATTGATTATTACATCTATGACGGAATATAACGTGTTTAAAATGGCGGATGAAGCAATTGATAAAATCCCGTTTATCAGCTCGGATGAAAAAGAGGGAGCAGTAGAAAACAGCTCATTAAATGAACAAAAGGTAGTGGAGCTGCAAGCGGAAATTCAAGAAAAGGAAGCACAAATTTCCCAGCTACAATCACAAATTGACGCCTCAGCGACTGAAAAGGAAGAGCTTTTAATCGAACAGGAACGATTGCAGTTTGAAATTGAAAAATTGCAGCGCGATCAGGAAGAGACGAAAAAAGAGTTCAAAGAAATTCTGTCTACTTTCGAAAAAATGTCTGCAAGAAAAGCAGCACCTATATTAGTTGAAATGAGTGACACGGAAAGCGTGCGTATTATGTCGGAGATGAAACCCGATACATTATCGGCTATTTTCGCAAAAATGGCGCCGGCAGATGCTGCCCGCTATACAGAGCTTTTATCACAGCAATAGTCGTTGAATGGAGGGAAGTGTAGTAAATGAATATAGCAATGTTACAAAAAGTAAAAATGCCGAAGCAAGATTTCCAGCCAAACACAGTAAAAACAGCAAAACCGGATTCAAAAGCATTTGGAAGTGTGTTCAATTCGATGATTTCCAAGTCGTCTGCTTCAACTCCTAAGCAAACGGAAGTTTCAGAACAGCCGCTAGCTGAAAGTATTTCCGGGCTTTTAGAAGAGGACTCACTGGAAAATCTACTCGAACAATTAGGTGTGGAAATGGATGAGTCGGGGCTATTCGCATTAGTAGGTGAAGAAAGTACACCGGTTGCGATAGACGAACTAATGAATTTAGATAACTTGACGGAGCTTTTAGGAATGACAAAAACGGAGCTGAGTCAAATTATTGAACAGTTATTAGGCGACACAAAGCAGGAAATTACGGATGTTTGGTCTCTTATCGAACAGGCACCGCATATTTTAAATGAAGTAATGGCAGCTGTGCTGAAGCCTGAGCAAAACAATGTGCAACCAAAAGATTTGCAGCAACTTGTCCAGCTGTTAAAGTTAGCTCAACTGGCCGGAAGTAAAGTTGATACGGTCTATCAACAGGAACTCCAATTAGCCAGTTTAAAAGATGCATTGCTGGCAATGGCAAATGAAGCTCAGAAATTAGCGGGATCAGAGCAGAGTACTACAAAAAATACGACTTTCCAACAAGTAGTACAGCAAGGTCAACAGACGACCGTTAAAGTTGAAACGGATACACAAACAGCAGGTCATTTACAGCAGCAAGTGACACATACAAAAACAGTGACCGTTACATTACCTGCTGAAAAGCCGGCACAGTCGGATGCATTAATAAAAGAAATTCAAAACTTGATCAATCGCAGCCAGCTTTCAGGACAGCCAGGTAATATGAAATTATTCCTGAAACTGTTTCCGGAAAACCTCGGTCAAATACGAATTGAATTAGTTCAAAAAGACGGAATCATGACTGCCCGATTATTGGCAACGACAGCAATGGGAAAAGAGTTACTGGAAAATAATATTAACCAGTTAAAAGCCGGTTTCGTCTCTCAAAATATTCAAATGGAACGAATCGATGTTGCACAGTCTTTACAGGATGCCGATCGAAATGCGCGTGATCAAAACTTCTTTAATAACTTCTTCCGCCAAAAAGATGGAGAAGAAGAACAGGACAATAACGAAGATACGCTGGAAGAAGAAAATGTTTCGTTTAAAGATCTATTAAGTGAGGAGGTAGAATAAGTGGCAAAATCAATTTCAAATGATTATTATTTACCGGCGAATAATGCGAATTTCAAAGTAACAGATAAACAAGATAACGGGGCGCTCGGAAAAGATGCGTTTCTAAAAATATTAATTACACAATTGCAAAACCAGGATCCGACAAGCCCGATGGATGATAAGGAATTTATTTCACAGATGGCACAATTTTCTTCACTTGAGCAAATGCAAAACATGACCAAAGCGATGGAAAATTTACTTGAATCACAGCAGCAATCACAGTTAATGAACTATTCGACATTTGTCGGCAAAGAAGTGAAATGGCATGAAATTACAGACAAAGTGGACGCAGACAACAAGCCGATCTACAACGAAGGAACAGGCGCTATTCAGGAATTAAAGTTTGTTGATGGTGAGGCCGTGTTAGTACTGGCTGACGGCAAGGAAATTAAACCAGGCAATATTTCATCGATTCTTGGCAGTATGAGTGCAACAGAGCCGACAGTTCCAGTCGGAAATCCATTGGCAGAAGCGAGCCGGCTGATCGGACAGACGGTTCAATATACAAATGGTGACCAAGTCATTGAGGCAATGATTGAAGCGATTAAAACAAATAATGTGAATATCGAATACATTTTAAATGATGGTTCTCGTTTAACAAAAGACCAATTTACAGTGAGTTCTCAAACAACCCAAAATGAAAATGTAACAGAATAAGAGGTGGGGCTGATGAACAGAGTCAATATTCAACATATCCCTTACCATCCACCGATAAAGCCGATAGTAAAGCAAAATACTGAGCAAGTTTCAAAGCAGTCCTTTATGGACCATTTAAAACAGGCGACCGGTGATGAATTAAAAATAAGCAAGCATGCTTCAGAACGGTTGAATGAAAGAAATATTTCTATAACAGATCGTGAATGGCAGCAAATCTCCGAAAAAGTATTTGAGGCAAAAAATAAAGGTGTGAAGCAGCCGTTAGTCCTGTTAGATCAGGCAGCCTTAATTGTAAGTGCAAAAAATGCGACGGTTATTACGGCATTGGATCGTAATGAAGCGAAACAGCAACTATTTACCAATATTGATGGAACAATCCTTTTATAGGCCGGACCTTCAGAAGTAAGGAAGCCTACAGTCGTTGAATGATAGATACGACTGAACTAAAATAACAGATTTGAAAATCGAAGGGAGAACGACATTTTATGTTACGTTCAATGTATTCAGGTATTTCAGGCTTAAAAAACTTTCAGACAAAATTAGACGTGATTGGGAATAATATTTCAAATGTTAATACGTACGGCTTTAAGAAAGAACGTACTATTTTTAAAGATTTAATTTCACAAACACAGGCAGGCGCATCTGCACCTTCAGCAACTCGCGGTGGAGTAAACATGATTCAAGTAGGATTAGGTTCACAGCTTGCTGCCATTGACACGATGCACAATGCCGGTTCAATGCAGACGACAGGACGTACATTGGATTTAGCTATTTCAGGAGATGGATTCTTTATGGTTGCTGATGCAGTGGATTTTGATCAAGGCGATGCAGCTAATGGTGTTCCGGCTACAGCAGAAGGATTCACAAATACGCTTTATACTCGTGCAGGCAATTTCTATATGGATCGAAATGGTTTCTTAGTAAACGGGGACGGTAAATACTTAGTTGGTTTTGCGGCAGATGTTACCGACTATGATGCAATAGACCCTACAGCTGCACCTGGTTCAGGATTTGATGAAAATAGACTGCAGGTTGCTGCAGGAGCCAACTTAATTGATCCTGATACTGGAGAATTACTAGAACAAGGAGCTGCAACTGCAACTCCGATTCGTATTCCGACAACTGCCCAATCAATGAGTATATCTCAGGACGGAACAATTTCATTTGTCGATTCAGCTGGAGATCTTCAATATGCTGGTACAGTAGTTTTAGCGAAGTTCGCAAATGCGAGCGGTCTTGAAAAAACGGGAAGCAACTATTTCCGTACAACGCCGAACTCAGGAGTAACTTATGCTCAATTAGGTACACAGGATGGTATTGGCTCAATTAACTCAGGCTTCATGGAAATGTCCAACGTAGACCTTTCGGAAGAATTCACAGAGATGATTGTTGCACAGCGCGGGTTCCAGGCGAACTCTCGTATAATTACAACGTCGGATGAAATTTTACAAGAGCTTGTTAACTTAAAACGATAGTTTAAATTGATAATAGAAGGGGGGCCGGGCCGGCTCTCAAGTGCAGGTCCGGCCCTATTGCAATGATTGAGGTGACTCGCCTTAATGGTAAAGCACTTACTTTAAATGCTTTATACATAGAAACAGTTGAAGCATTTCCGGACACCCAAATTACGCTGACGACTGGACGTAAATACATTGTGTTAGAGACTGAAGAACAGGTGCGGCAAAAAGTGAGAACATTTTATCAGAATGTCCAAGTTTTATCTAACCCGCACCTTAAAGGTGAAGAAGATGAAGAATAATAAACTATTAACAATTATGCTAATTATATTAGTAACGATTACATTATTCGGTGTGATTATAGTTGTGTTATTGACACAGCTCGACAAAGAGAAGCCAGATGGCCCAACGATTGATGAAATCATCGAGTCATCGGTAGACATTCCTGAGATTACGACGAACTTGGCAGATGGTAGTTTTGTTCGCATTACATTAAAAATCCAGGCATCAGATAAAAAAGCCGGTCAAGAGTTGTTTAAACGAGACTTCCAAGTAAAAAACATCGTGATTCAGGAACTTTCTGAAATGGAAGAGAAAGCTTTAGAAGGCAAGCAAGGGAAAATTACATTCCAGGATACAATTAAATATCAAGTAAATGAGCTAATGCAAGAAGGGGAAGTTACGCAAGTGTATATTACTTCATACGTACTTCAGTAATCATCAGTACTAACAATTTTAATTTTTGAAATGGAGGTGGGGCAAATGGCAGGAGATATCATGTCGCAATCCGAAATTGATGCGCTTTTATCGGCGATATCGACCGGAGAGATGTCTGCAGAAGACATAAAAAAAGAAGATGAGACACGAAAAGTTAAAGTATATGACTTTAAGCGGGCACTGCGCTTCTCAAAAGACCAAATCCGAAGTTTGACCCGTATACATGAAAACTTTGCGCGACTGCTGACAACATTCTTTTCTGCACAGTTAAGAAGCTATGTCCAAATAACAGTTGCATCTGTGGACCAAATTCCGTTTGAAGAATTTGTGCGTTCAATCCCAAACATGACATTGATCAATGTATTTGAGGTTCCGCCTTTAGATGGCAATATTTTAATGGAGATTAACCCGAATATTGCCTATTCGATGCTCGATCGATTGATGGGCGGAGCAGGGGGAAGTCATAGCAATGTTGACAATTTAACTGAAATCGAAACGAAGATTATGACGAATTTATTTGAACGTTCTTTTGATAATTTACGTGAAGCATGGGAGAACGTTGCTGAAATCGATCCGATGCTTGTGGAATTGGAAGTAAATCCGCAGTTTTTACAAATGATTTCGCCAAATGAAACTGTAGTTGTCATTTCGTTTAATACAATTATCGGGGAAACGACAGGGATGATTAATATTTGTATCCCGCATGTTGTACTGGAGCCGATCGTTCCCAATTTATCTGTTCGCTACTGGATGCAGACAAATACGAAAGAAATTTCACCGGAACAAACAAAAATGCTTGAAACTCGTGTGAAACAAGCAAAATTACCGGTTATTGCAGAGTTAGGTACGGCAGATATTACAATTGAAGATTTCCTGACAATGACTGTCGGTGATGTCATTCCGTTAAATCAAAAAATTGAAAATCCGTTAACACTGAAAGTCGGCAGTTTACCGAAATTTACTGTTCAGCCAGGCAAATTGAATAATAAAATGGCTGTTCAAATTATCGACCCTTTGAAAGGAGGAGACGAAGATGAGTGATGAAATGCTCTCCCAAGAAGAAATTGAGGCTCTATTAAGGGGCGAAACACTGGAGGATTTTTCTGCAAATACAGCAAGTCCGGAAGAAGAAATTAAAGTTGAGGATCACTTAACTCCGATAGAAATTGATGCATTAGGTGAGGTAGGTAATATCTCGTTCGGTAGTTCTGCAACTGCTTTATCTTCATTACTAGGTCAAAAAGTAGATATTACAACACCTAGTATTACAATGATTAATCGTAACCGTTTAGAACAGGAATTCCCGCATCCATATGTTGCTGTACAAGTAGAGTATACAACTGGTCTTTCAGGAATGAATCTTCTCGTAATCAAACAATCGGATGCTGCAATTATTGCAGATTTAATGCTGGGTGGCGATGGTGTTAATCCAAGACCGGAATTAAGTGAAATCCAGTTAAGTGCAGTTCAAGAAGCGATGAATCAAATGATGGGCTCAGCTGCCACATCCATGTCAACAGTATTTAACCAAAAGGTTGATATTTCACCGCCGACAATTGATCTACTGAACATTTCACAAAATGAAGGCACTGATACGATCCCTACAGATGAGTTATTAGTGAAAATTTCCTTCAGATTGCGTATCGGTGAATTGATCGATTCGAATTTAATGCAATTACTACCTTTAAAGTTTAGTAAAAAGATAGTAAAGTCATTAATGGGAGAAACTGATGAGCCTCTTACTGCAACAACAACAGTGGAGCCTACACCAGTTCAGCCGACACAACAGCAACCAATGCAGCAGGCACAACAACCGACTGCACAACAACCGGTTCAGCAGCCAGTTTATGAGCAGCCAGTACAACAGCCAGCCTATCAGCAGCCAATGTATGAGCAACCGGTGCAGCAACAAGTGTATCAGCAACAGCAACCTGTATATGAACAGCCAGTTTACCAGCAGCCTGCTTATACAGCACCACCGGCAAATGTACAGCAAGCACAATTTGCAAGCTTTGATTCGCCAAGTATTACACAGGCGGAAGCACGCAATTTAAATATGCTGCTTGATATTCCATTGCAAGTAACAGTTGAGCTGGGACGTACTAAACGTTCAGTAAAAGAAATCCTCGAATTATCGAGCGGATCGATTATTGAATTAGATAAACTAGCAGGTGAACCTGTAGATATTTTAGTAAACAGTCGGTTAATTGCAAAAGGTGAAGTTGTAGTAATTGATGAGAACTTCGGTGTTCGCATCACAGATATTTTAAGTCAGGCAGATCGCTTGAACAATATTAGATAGTTTTAATTGGAGGAATTAGATTATGTCTAAAAGGATTTTAATTGTTGACGATGCAGCATTCATGCGCATGATGATCAAGGATATTTTAACGAAGAATGGTTATGAAGTAGTAGGAGAAGCAGCTGACGGAATTCAAGCAGTTGAAAAGTACAATGAATTGCGTCCGGATTTAGTAACTATGGATATTACAATGCCTGAAATGGATGGTATTGCAGCATTAAAAGAAATTAAAGGCACGGATCCAAGCGCGGTAGTTATTATGTGTTCAGCAATGGGCCAACAAGCTATGGTTATCGATGCGATTCAAGCTGGTGCAAAAGACTTTATCGTAAAGCCTTTCCAAGCAGATCGCGTAATCGAAGCGATTCAAAAAGCTTTAGGTTGATCTGATGAAAGCAAAAAAATCATTTCGATTTTGGATCGCTGTTGGAATTGTATTGATGACGGCATTATTTACACCAATCTCAAATGGAACTTTTGCGATGGTAAGTAACGTATACGAAAACTGTAATGAAAACCCTGAAGTATGTTCAGAAGAAAAAAATTCAGATGAGAGTACTCCGGATGCCGACGCAGAACAAACTGACTCGGCATCCGTTAGTATTGGATTTTTGGATTATCTTAAAGTTTTAATAGCACTTGTGTTTGTTATAGGGCTATTATTGTTCATTTTAAAGTATTTAAACAAGCGTAACTTCAACTATCAACAAAATGCCGTTATTAAAAATATCGGTGGCTTGTCTGTAGGACAGCAAAAGTCTGTACAATTATTACTAATTGGTAAACGAGTTTATGTAGTTGGTGTCGGCGATAACATTCAGCTTCTAAAGGAAATTGAATCCGAAGAAGAAATCGACCATTTACTAAATCAAATTGAAACTAAGCAGAGCATGGTGAATACTTCACCATATATAGCTCAGTTAATTAATAAATTTTCACAAAAAAAGCGCCCTCAGGATATTTCGGAAAGCCCTAAATTCAATGATTTGTTCAATGAAAAAATCGGGAAAATCAAGCAGCAACGAAGTGACGAGCTTGAGCGTTGGAAAGAACAGGAGCGTGATGATCGATGAACGAAATACTTTCCGTGTTTTCAGAAAGTGATCCGGGAAATGTATCCACATCGGTTACGCTGTTATTCCTGTTAACTGTATTATCTTTAGCGCCTAGTCTATTAATATTAATGACTTCCTTTGCGCGTATCGTCATTGTTCTGTCGTTTACCAGGACAGCCCTTGCCACGAACCAAATGCCGCCTAACCAGGTAATTATCGGGTTGGCATTATTTTTAACATTTTTTATTATGGCTCCGACATTCCAGCAAGTAAACGAGCAGGCATTACAGCCGCTCTTCGATGAAGAAATTAATTTGGAAGAGGCCTATGAACGGGCGACGATTCCGTTTAAACATTTTATGGCTCAGCATACAAGACAAAAAGATTTAGAACTCTTTATCGAATATAATCAGGCAGAATATCCGGATTCCATCGAGGAAATTCCGATGACGCTGCTCGTACCCGCATTTGCGTTAAGTGAAATTAAAACAGCTTTTCAAATGGGCTTTATGATCTTCATTCCGTTTTTAGTTATTGATATGGTAGTCGCAAGTACACTGATGTCAATGGGGATGATGATGCTGCCTCCAGTAATGATTTCACTGCCATTTAAAATCTTATTATTTGTACTCGTCGATGGTTGGTATTTAGTGATGAAATCTTTACTTCAAAGTTTTTAGGGGATGATATAAAGTGACACAGGAAATGGTCATTGCAATTGCAGAAAATGCAGTATTCACGATATTGATAGTTTCGGGACCTTTACTATTAATCGCACTTGTCAGCGGTTTAATAGTGAGTATATTTCAGGCAACAACTTCCATTCAAGAACAAACATTGGCGTTCGTACCTAAAATCGTAGCGGTATTAGTGGCGATTATTTTTTTTGGTCCGTTTATGATCAGCAAGATGACGGACTACTTTCACGACATTTTAAATAACCTAGTTCGGTATATTGGGTGAGAAAATGACGGAATTACTACCGAATTTATCAATATTGCTATTAATTTTAGTACGTGTTTCTGCATTTTTCGTCTCCGTCCCTTTATTTTCATATCGTACAATACCACCGCAAGTGCGCATTATATTGGCTGTCGCTTTAGCGTGGATGATGTATTATACGTTTAATATTGAGCCGTTTGAAATTAATGCTTTCTATTTGCTGCTCGTTTTAAAAGAGGCAATTATCGGGCTTATGCTGGGATTGGCCGCGATGATTATCGTTTCCGCTGTTCAAATAGCCGGCGGATTTATCGATTTCCAGATGGGGTTTGCGATGGCGAATATTATCGACCCGCAAACAGGTGCCCAGTCTCCGTTAATGGGGCAGTTTTTAAACTTTTTAATGCTTTTAGTATTGCTTTCAATAAATGGTCATCATCTTATTTTAGACGGGATTTTTTATAGTTATCAGTTTATGCCGATGGATCAGTTTTTCCCGAAGTTCGGTGAAGAAGGGACCGCACTGTTTATTATAAAAATATTTGTTTCTGTTTTTGCCATAGCATTTCAAATGTCAGCTCCAATAGTTGCAACATTATTTTTAGTAACGTTAGCGTTAGGGATTACAGGGAAAACGGTACCGCAAATGAATATATTTGTAATCGGATTCCCGATTAAAATTGCAGTAGGGTTTCTAGTATTGATGGTGACAATGGGTGTATTAGTAGGAGTTATGAAGGAGCTAATTGAATTTATGATTATTTCTTTACGTGACTTAATGGTTATTTTAGGTGGTGGCTAACATGGACAAAAAGCTATTGATCAACGTTGACCTTCAGTTTTTTGCAGGTGAAAAAACGGAAAAAGCAACACCGAAAAAGCGGCAGGATTCACGAAAAAAAGGACAAGTATTAAAAAGTCAGGATGTCACAGCCGCCGTATTACTGCTATTGTCATTTTTCTTCTTACTTTTCTTTGCACCATTTATGTACGAAGGAATGAGAGATTTTTTACTGCAAGCACTTAACCGCAATATGTTAATTGAAACGCTGAACGCTGAAACCGTAATGGACATGTATGTTGAATCCATTAAAGAGATGGCAATTATCGTTCTGCCGATTATGGTCATTGCCATCATTGCAGGTATTGGAGCTAACTTTTTTCAGTTTGGCTTACTTTTTACAACAGAGACATTAAAAATAGATTTAAAAAAAATGGATCCGATTAAAGGGATTAAAAAGATTATTTCTGTACGAGCGATCGTCAATTTAATTAAATCATTATTGAAAGTAACATTAATCGGGACCGTAACAACCGTTGTCATTATTATCTATTTGGAAGATGTATTATCGCTTGCTTTACATAGTCCGGCACAAATTTTGGCCACTGTAGCATACATGTCGGCAATCATGGGAATTGCCGCTTCAATTATGCTCGTATTCATTGCATTGTTTGACTATATTTATGAACGGTATGAATATGAAAAGCAATTGAAGATGTCAAAACAGGATGTTAAAGATGAGCATAAAAATGCAGAAGGCGACCCGCTGATCAAGTCGAAAATTAAACAGCGTCAACGGGAAATGGCAATGCGCAGAATGATGCAGGATGTACCAGCTGCAGATGTTGTCATTACAAACCCGACCCATTTTGCCATTGCACTAAAATACGATGAAGATATGATGGATGCACCGAAAGTTGTAGCAAAAGGAACCGATTTTGTTGCACAGAAAATTAAACTTATTGCAAAAGAACATGATGTCATTATGGTAGAAAATCGTCCGCTTGCCCGTGCGATGTATGACCAGGTTGAAATCGGCCAGGCTGTACCGGAAGAGTTTTTCAAAGCAGTTGCCGAAGTTCTTGCATATGTATACCGCATCAAACGCAAAATTTGACATAGAATTCAGGAGGGGCAACAATGCAAATACGCGACATAGGGGTTTTAGCTGCAGTGATTATGGTTGTAGCGATGCTCATTATCCCTCTTCCACATTGGCTACTCAGTTTTTTAATTATTATTAATATTACATTTGCTCTTCTCGTTTTACTAACTTCGATGAATATGAAAGAAGCACTCGATTTCTCGATTTTCCCTACTGTTATTCTATTATTAACGCTGTTCCGTCTGGCATTGTCTGTATCTACGACACGTGCTATTTTAGCGGAAGGTGACGCAGGTAAAGTAGTAGAGACATTTGGTAATTTCGTAACAGGCGGTAATATTTTAGTAGGTTTAGTTATTTTCTTATTACTAGTTATTATCCAGTTCATCGTTATTACTAAAGGTTCGGAACGTGTTGCGGAAGTTGCTGCGCGTTTTACTTTGGATGCGATGCCTGGTAAGCAAATGAGTATTGATGCAGATTTAAACGCCGGAATGATTTCGGAAAAGGAAGCGCGCGAACGCCGTGAAAAAGTATCCGGAGAGGCGGACTTCTACGGAGCGATGGATGGTGCAACGAAATTCGTTAAGGGTGATGCAATCGCCTCAATCATTATGGTTGGCATTAACTTACTGTTCGGTATGATCATCGGTATGCTACAGATGGAGCTAAGCTTCGGTGAAGCCGCATCGAAATATTCGATGCTGACAGTCGGTGACGGACTTGTATCGCAAATTCCGGCATTATTAATTTCCACTGCAACAGGTATTGTTGTAACACGTGCTGCTTCAAAAGGAAATCTAGGTTCAGATATTACAGCTCAGTTATTTGCACAATCCAAGCTTCTGTATGTAGCTGCAGGTACAATCCTTCTGCTCGGGTTATTCACACCGATTCCGGACTGGATTACAATTCCAATTGCGATCGCATTAGCGGCAGGCGCATTCTTAATGGATCGTAAAAAGGAAGAAACGCCGGAAGAGATTATGGAGTTCGAAGAGGAAGTTGCTTCTGATACGATGAAAAGTCCGGAAAATGTTATTAATTTATTGAATGTCGATCCGATAGAGTTCGAATTTGGCTACGGATTAATTCCGTTAGTGGATGCCGCGCAAGGTGGGGATTTACTGGACCGAGTAGTTATGATCCGTCGTCAGCTTGCTTTGGAGCTAGGGATTGTAATACCGATTGTCCGTATCCGTGACAATATCCAGCTGCAGCCAAATGAGTACCGGATTAAAATAAAGGGAAATGAAATGGCACGAGGTGAATTATTGCTGGATCATTATTTAGCAATGAGTCCAGGGGATGATAATTCGATCGATGGTATTGATACAATCGAGCCATCATTTGGATTACCTGCTAAGTGGATTACAGAAGCAGTAAAAGAGGATGCCGAAATGTTCGGCTATACAGTTGTCGATCCGCCAAGTGTTGTTTCGACACATTTAACCGAAATTATCCGTGCAAATGCGCACGATCTGCTTGGCCGTCAAGAGACGAAGCAGCTGATCGATCACTTACGCGAAACCCATGCGATTTTAGTGGACGATTTAATTCCAACACCATTATCAATAGGGGAAGTACAAAAAGTATTGGCAAAACTATTGCGTGAAAATGTTTCTATACGAAACTTGCCAATCATTTTTGAAACATTGGCAGATTACGCAAAGCTTACTAGTGATCCTGATATTTTAACAGAGTATGTGAGACAGGCGTTGGCTAGACAAATCACATCTCAATTTATTAATGGTCAACAAGCATTGAAAGTTATCACAGTATCTGCAAAAGTAGAAAAACTTGTAGCTGACAGCATACAGCAAACAGACCACGGAAACTATTTAGCAATGGATCCGCAGCAGTCGCAATTCGTATTGGAAGCTATTGCAAAAGAAGTGGAGCGTGTTTCCTATACAGAACAGTCGCCAATTATTTTATGTTCGCCAGCTGTGCGACTTTATATAAGACAGTTAACAGAACGTTATTTCCCGCAAGTACCGATTCTTTCATATAACGAATTGGATGCAGCCGTTGAAATTCAAAGTGTAGGGGTGGTGAATGTTGAATGAAGATGAAAAAATACAATGCACCTTCCATTGCTGAGGCAATGAAACAAATTCGCGCCGATTTAGGGGAAGATGCGGTTATTCTGAATTCGAAAGTCGTCGTGACGAAAAAGTTTTTCGGATTAGTAAAAAATAAAAGCTATGAAGTCGTGGCAGGATATGACCAATTGGAAAAGAAACCTTCATTGCCGTCTTTAGAAGACATTCCGACATTTGCGCCGCAAGTGAAGGAGGAAGGAATCCGCGAAGCAGCTTCGTCTGTGGAACAGCATAAAAAAGTTCCGCAAGGCGATTCTGCCAGCATGCCTGAAAACCTGATAAAAGAAATTGCCGATTTAAAATCGATGATGCAATCGATGCAACGTATGTCGGTACAATCTCAATATCCTGATGAACTCTTACCATTTATCGACTTTCTACGTGAGCAGGAACTTGGAGAGGAGCTTATCACAAAAATCAGTGATGAGCTTTTTATGTATTATAACGAGCATGGCAAGCAAATCACATGGAACGATATGCAGGAAGTTGCCAAAGACTATTTAAGAAAAGAATTGTATGACTTGCCGATCAGCGGAATTTCATATGAGAAAAAATACATTAATGTGTTAGGTCCAACAGGTGTTGGAAAAACGACAACGATTGCGAAAATGGCAGCACGCGCAGTCCTAGAAAAGAAAAAGAAAATCGGCTTTATTACGACAGACACGTATCGTATCGCAGCAATCGAACAATTGAAAACGTATGCTGCATTGCTGCAGGCACCTGTACAAATTGTTTATAATGCAACAGATTATGCTGAGGCGATTAAAAAGTTTGATCATTTGGATTTAATTTTTATTGATACGGCCGGAAGAAACTACAAAGAAGCGAAATATGTAGATGATTTAAAATCCTTAATACAATTTAGCGAACAAGTAGAATCCTACTTAGTTTTATCTTTAACGTCTAAGCAAAAAGACTTAGAGGCAATTATTGAACAATTTACGAACTTGCACATTGAAAAATTTATCTTTACGAAGCTTGATGAAACAAATTCTATTGGCACTATGTTTAATTTAATGATTAAATATAATAAAGGACTAGCTTATTATACAAATGGTCAAGAAGTACCAGAAGATATCGAACAACCAAATAGTGATAATTTACTAGAACTTTTCTTCAAGGAGAATTCGGATGAAAGATCAAGCTGAAAAACTGCGCCAGAAAATGCTGGAAAGTGAACATAAGCCTGGGCGATCAATTGCAGTTGTTAGTGGAAAAGGCGGAGTAGGTAAAAGTAACTTTACGACAAACTTCGCTACCCTTTTATCAAAAAGAGGGAAAAAGGTAGTCATTTTAGATATGGATATTGGCATGGGCAATGTACACATTCTCATAGGAAGTTCCGTGAAATACAGTTTAAAAGATTACCTCGATGGTCAAGTGGCACTTGAAGATGTTTTGTGCGAAACGAACGAAGGGGTAAGCTATATTTCCGGCGGTTCAGGTATGTCGTCGTTAATGGAGTGGTCTCCTGATGTTTTTGCTCGTCTAATCACGGCTTTCGAAACATTGCAGAAAAATTATGATTTTGTCTTATTTGATATGGGAGCGGGTGTTGTTAATTGGTCGCTCGATCTATTAACATCCATTGAAGAAATTATTGTTATTTCTACAGCGGAACCGACATCCATTATGGATGCTTATTCTATGATGAAATTTATCCATCTAAAAGACCCGATGAAGAAATTTTATCTGTTAGGCAATCGTGCATTTACAGTTGAGGAAGGGCAAGATACGACACAGCGTCTAAAAACAGTCATGCACCGTTTTTTAGAGAAGGAAGTATCGATTTTAGGCTCGTTGCCGGAAGATCCTGTAGTGCGTCAATCAGTACTTCAGCAAGCATTATTTACAGTGCTGTATCCTGATGCCCCCATTACAAAAACGATGGGGAAAATTGTTGAGCAATTTTTAACAACGCAGGCTGTAATGAAAGAAGTTCATGCAACAAACGAGTCTATGAAATTTATATCTAAATTAAAAAGCATCTTTTCGAGAGGGCGTGAGTAAATGAGCAACTTACAGAAAACCAAACTGCTAGTTGTTGATGATTCCGCCTTTATGCGGAAGCTAATAAGCGATTTTTTTTCGGATCATCGGCATATTGAAGTCATCGGGTCTGCACGTAATGGGAAAGACGCCATTAAAAAGATTGAGCAGCTTAAACCCGATGTCGTAACAATGGATGTGGAAATGCCGGAAATGAATGGGATGGAAGCGTTAAAAGAAATTATGCAAAAGTATCCATTGCCTGTCATTATGCTCTCAAGTACGACAAAGCGCGGAGCAGAAAATACATTAATGGCAATGGAGTACGGAGCAGTCGATTTTGTTGCTAAACCAAGCGGTTCCATTTCATTGGATTTACATAAAATTAAGGATGAACTTGTACGAAAAGTGGAAGGGGCATCTAAAGTAACGGTTTCAAAATTGAAAAAACCTTTCCGTAAATCGACAGTCGCAAATCAAGCGATCCGTCATCCTTTCAACAATCAAGAATCTAAAGTAAAAAGTTTGCTAAAGCCAACCGTCAACATCGATATACCGATAAAAAAGACGGAGTGGAGCAAAACTTCAAAGAAAATTATTTTAATCGGGACTTCAACTGGTGGTCCGAGGGCTTTACAGGAAGTCATTACGAAAATTCCCGCAAATGTGGGTGCTCCGATTTTAATCGTGCAGCATATGCCTGCAGGTTTTACAAAATCGTTGGCAGCAAGACTTGATCAGTTGAGTGAAATTCATGTGAAAGAAGCAGAACAAGGTGACCTGTTGCAAAAAGGAACGGCTTATATTGCACCGGGTGGCTATCATCTTAAATTAAGAAAAGTCGGGTCATCATTTGCTGTCGTACTCGACAATCAGGAACCGCCAAGAGCAGGCCATCGCCCGTCTGTTGATGTCATGTTTGAAGATGTCAGCCAGTATTCGGAGTTCGATAAAATTGCCGTTATTATGACGGGAATGGGCTATGACGGATCAAAAGGACTAGTCTCACTCAAAAAAACAGGGAATGTTATGGCTATTGCCGAGTCAGCAGAAACATGTATCGTATATGGAATGCCAAAAGCTGCCGTGGAAACGCAGCTTGTAGATGAAGTGGCGGATGTTGATGATATTGCCCAAACAATTATGAAATATATGCCTTAAAAAGGGGTGCCCTCTAAATGGAATTAAATCAATATTTGGAAATGTTCATTGAAGAAAGTAAAGAGCATTTACAAGCATGCAGTGAACACTTATTGGAATTGGAAAAAAATCCGGAAGATTTAACGATTGTCGGAGAGATTTTCCGTTCGGCACATACTTTAAAAGGTATGGCAGCAACAATGGGCTTTGAAGATTTAGCCGACTTAACACATAAAATGGAAAACATTTTAGATGCGATCCGCAACAGTAAAATTAAAGTGAACGCAGAAATTTTGGATGTCGTTTTCGAATCGGTGGATCATTTAGAAGAAATGGTATACGACATTGCAGATGGTGGTGACGGTAAACGCAATGTGCAAGCGACAGTGGAAAAGCTTAAGCGCATAGAAGCAGGTGAACCGGCAACTGCCGCTTCGGAAGAGCCAATTCCTGGTCAGGAAATTGCTGCTGCAATGGTAGCAAATGAATTTGAACAGCCAGCTGAAGCATTGGAAATAAAATTATCGTATGATGATTTTGAAAAAACGGTCATTCTGCAATCATCAGAACAAGAATTCAATGCATACGAAATTACAGTAGCTTTGCGTGAAGACTGTTTATTAAAAGCAGCTCGTGTATTCATGGTATTCGAAATACTGGAGAAAAACGGGGATGTCATCAAATCTTCGCCGACAGTAGACAAATTGGAAGAAGAACAGTTTGATAGTGAATTCCACGTTGCCTTTATTTCGAAAGAGCCAGCTGAAGATTTGCAAAAAATGCTGATGAAAGTCTCGGAAGTTGATCGTGTAGTGGTCAATAAAATAGACCGGGATGTGTTTGTTACAAAAACTACGGCAATCGAAGTGCCTGCAGAGGAAGTACAGCCACAGCCTGCAGTACAGGAAACGGTAACTGCCGTAGCTGAAGAACAGCCAAAAACAGCAGTGGCTAAAAACAATACTAGTAAATCTGGGCATGCATCGAGTAAGACGATTCGTGTAAATATTGAACGTTTGGATATATTGATGAACTTGTTTGAAGAGCTTGCAATTGATCGCGGTCGACTTTTATCAATCGCAGGTGAAGTGAATCACGGAGAACTAAATGAGACAGTAGAACGTATGAGCCGTACAATGGGGGATCTGCAAAATATCGTCTTAACAATGCGCATGGTTCCTGTAGACACAGTATTTAACCGTTTCCCGAAAATGGTTCGTCAATTGTCGCGTGATTTAAACAAAAAAATCGAGCTTAATATTGTCGGAGCAGAAACAGAGCTTGACCGTACAGTAATTGATGAAATTGGAGATCCGTTAGTTCACCTGATCCGCAACTCTGTCGATCATGGAATTGAAAGTCCGGAAGTACGCCGTGCAAAAGGGAAACCTGAAGAAGGAACGGTGGAACTTCGTGCTTATCATAGCGGGAACTATGTATTCATCGAGATTGAAGATGATGGAGCAGGGATTAACCGCGATAAGGTATTGGCAAAAGCGCTGTCTAAAGGAATTGTTACACATGAACAATCATTAACAATGACAGACAAGCAGATCAACGAGTTAATTATGGCATCCGGTTTCTCAACAGCTGATGTCATTTCGGATGTATCTGGCCGAGGTGTCGGTTTAGATGTTGTTAAAACAACGATTGAATCATTAGGCGGCAACATTTCGATTGAATCAACTCAAAATGTCGGGTCGGTCTTCTCAATTCAATTACCGCTGACATTGTCGATTATTTCAGTCATGCTCGTAGAAATTGAAAATGAAATATATGCAATTCCGTTATCATCTATTATTGAAACATCGATTATCCGTCAATCAGACATATTAAACGCACATAATCAAAAAGTAATCGATTTCCGTGGTAAAGTTGTGCCGCTTGTATTCCTGGAGGAAATTTTTGAAGTACCGCGTGCCGAACAAAAAGATGATGGCTTCCATTCAGTCGTAATCGTCCGCAAAGGCGATAAATTAGCTGGTTTAGTAGTCGATTCATTTATCGGTCAGCAGGAAATTGTGTTGAAATCATTAGGTAACTACTTAACGAATATTTTTGCGATTTCAGGTGCAACGATATTAGGAAACGGAAAAGTGGCGTTAATTGTAGACTGTAACGCACTGATGAAGTAAAAGGATAAGAGGTGTGAAGAATGACGAATGCAACAGAGCAAAAAAACTTGAAAGTAATTGTATTTCAATTAGCAGATAAAGAATATGCCATTCCTGTTTCGCACGTAAAGGGAATCGAAAAATTAATGCATATTACTCGTGTACCGAAAACAGAACGATATGTAAAAGGTGTTATTAACCTTCGGGGTGTTGTAACACCTGTCATCGATTTACGTGAACGTTTTGACTTGCCGGTTTCAGGTAACGAAGAAACAACTCGAATTATTATTATTACACTGGAAACGATGGAAGTCGGTTTTATTGTCGATTCAGCAAATGATGTTTTGGACATTGATGCATCTTCCATTGAACAGCAGCCTGAAGTGGTCGGCTCATTAGAAGAAGATTTTATCGCAGGTGTCGCAAAATTGGAAAACCGTTTATTAATTTTACTTCACTTAGATAAAGTATTAAATCCGATCGATTAATTTCAATGAATAATTTTCCGGGTAAGCCTCGCTTGCCTGGAATCTATTAAAGTAGGTATTGAAAATGAACTTTAGTGAAAAAATTACGTTGCTGCATTTAGATGTTTTAAAGGAAATCGGAAATATTGGTGCTGCACATGCGGCTACGGCATTATCGAATTTATTGGGAAAAAAGATCGATATGCGTGTACCCGACGTGAAGATGGCCTCGTTTAATGAAATGATGGAGCTCGCTGGCGGCTCGGAAAATGCTGTCGTCGGCATTTATCTTCGTATTGAAGGGGATGCACAAGGAAGCATGTTTTTCATTTTGCCGATTGAGCAGGCAAACCGATTTATTCGAAGTCTCATTCATGATGAATCTTTTGATTTTCACACACCGCCATATTCGGAAATTGGCTTATCGGCAATGCAGGAAATGGGCAATATTTTATCCGGCTCTTATTTATCCGCTTTATCCGACTTTACAGGTCTTAAAATCTATCCGACGGTACCTGGATTAAGTGTCGATATGTTTGGCGCAATTATTAGTATCGGACTTATTGAACTATCACAAGTTAGCGATACAGTCATCGTCATTAACACGTCCATATATGAAGAAGTCATGTCTGATGATGATGCAGTAAAGGGGCAGTTCTTCCTGTTACCTGAACCTGATTCATTTGAAGCGATTTTTAAAGCATTAGGAGTGCCTACGACATGATAGTTACACATTCAAGCGAAGTGATTAAAGTAGGTATTGCGCAAATGGATATCGTAAAAGTTCCTAAAACAATCCGTACGTCGGGTTTAGGTTCTTGTGTTGGTGCAGTCATTTACGACGATTCCAAAAAAGTTGCCGGTATGGTCCATGTCATGCTGCCGGATTCTAGTTTAAATCGGACGGCAACAATGAATGCCGCAAAATTTGCCGATACAGGAATTGCTGCTTTAGTTGATCTTTTAAAACAAGAAGGAGCACAACGCTTTAAGCTGAAGGCGAAAATTGCGGGCGGGGCGCAAATGTTCCAATTTACAGCAGATAAAGATTCCATGAGAATTGGGCCCAGAAATGTGGAAGCTGTAAAAGCGCAGTTAAAAGAACTGGGTATACCGCTTATTGCTGAAGATACTGGCGGCAACAGCGGTCGGACTATCGAGTTTAACCCTGAAACATGCATGCTTCAAGTACGGACCGTCAATAAAGGAGTGAGTGAAATTTAATGTTTGGTTCAATATTTTATAATTTTTGGGCAGCACTACTTTCATTCGCTGTTTATTTTATCGCTGCAATTCAAAATCCTTATGCGATGCCGCTGCCGACGATCGGCATAGCTTTGGTCATTGCTGTCATTGCATTTGGTTTAATGTTTCTTATCCGTTACTTCCTTGGATATGTATTTTATACACCGGAAGCACCTGTTTTGTCACAATCCGAAGAGGAACTTCCTGTAGTGGCGGAAAAGACGGATAAAACAAAGACTGTACCGCAAGGCGATCATACAACAATGGAAGTTGAAGATGAGAATACGGAAGAAATTGCGCAAGTCGTTCGTTCGATGCTTCAAAGCGATGAATCCCTTACACGGTAAAAGAGTCGTATATCCGGCTCTTTTTTATTTAGCAGAATATAAGGAAATACTGTGTCGAAATGCTGGATTAAATGTATATTAAAAGGCTTTTTGGTATAATAAACACAAATAATGTTACTTTTCTAATAAAGGGGTGGGTATGTTTGACAGAACAAAGGCATAGAGACGAACAATCATTATGGGTTCGTTGGACAAAGAACCGTGATCCCGAAGCAGGCGATTTATTAATAAAAAAGTTTAAACCACTCGTATCGTATCATGTACAGCGTATTGCTGTAGGGCTTCCGAAAAATATTTCCAGAGACGACCTGATGAGTCTTGGGATGATGGGGCTGTTTGATGCGTTAAATAAATTTGATATAAACCGAGATTTAAAATTTGATACGTATGCTTCATTCCGTGTGCGTGGCGCTATTCTTGATGGTTTACGTAAAGAGGACTGGCTCCCGAGATCGGCGCGTGAAAAAGCAAAGAAGCTGGAATCGCAAATCGAATCACTTGAGCAAAAGCTGATGCGCCATGCGACACCGGAAGAAGTTGCGGCACATATGAATTTGCCGGTCGAAGAAGTGTACCAAACTTTCCAGGAGCATTTTTTCTCGAATGTGCTGTCCATCAATGAACAGCTGGATCAGGAAGAATCGGAAGGCAAGTCCTTTGTTATCCGTGATGACAATACGAAAACACCCGAGCAGCAAACCGTTCATGTAGAGCTATTAGGCGATCTGGCTGAAAATATTAAAAAGCTGAATGAAAAAGAACAGCTTGTCATCAGTTTATTTTACTCGGAAGAATTAACATTAACAGAAATCGGCGAAATACTGGAACTGTCGACATCAAGAATTTCGCAAATCCACTCTAAAGCATTGTTTAAATTACGTAAATTATTGTCTTCGGAAATGATCAATACGTAAGGAGGCGGCGTTATGAGCTTAAAGGGACTGGAATTGCAGATTGCGATTCCAAAAACATTTGAGGCAGGCAAAATTGCGGATCAGCGTCAACAAAATACAATCCTGCAGCAAATGCATGCAAACGAAGCATTGAACAGGGAACTGGAACGCAAACAATTATCCGTCAATGAAACAGAGCATCTGAACGCAGTCAATGATAAGGATCAGGAAAAAGCTTCCCAAAACGGGGAAGAGCCAATGCAGGAACACAAGAAAAATAAGGAACAGCTAGATCAGAAAGTGCAGCACCCGTTTAAAGGGAATCTTTTTGATTTTAGTGGCTAGGAGCAGTCATCTATGATCGCAGTTATAATTACCTTATTTCTTATCCAGATGATTACGATTTTTGTAATTGTTCTTTTATATAGTAAGCTTTCTAAGTTTCAGAATTTAGAAAAGCGCCAAAATGAACTGATTAATGAAATGGACAATGCGATTAGTGTATATTTAATGGAGATGAAAGAAGAGAACGACCGGTTAATCAGTGAACTGAAAAAACCGAATGTTGCTCAAAAGACGGCAACATCCCGTAAAGAGGAGCCTTCGCTGACCTTAAAAGAGCAGCCGGTAAAAGAACAGGAAATGGAACCGCGCAAATTCGTACCGGTCAAGCAAGCAGCAAGTGCCTATCAAAAGCAAAAAACACAGCAGCATGCCGAAGAAAAAAACGATGAAGCAATCGTAAAAGCGGAACCACTTTCTGATGTAAATGATGTCCAGGAACAAAAAATGACGTTTGAGCAGCAAGTAATCCATCATTACCGCAATGGAAAAACAATTGAAGAAATTGCAAAAATGATGGAACGCGGGAAAACAGAAATAGAATTACTCGTAAAGTTTCATGCGTAAAGTAGTTGCACTTGAAAGTCTATTATGATATATTTACAAACGGTGTTAACAATACACACGTATTTTGATGTAGTAAGTGGTGCTCGTAAGTCTACGGGTAGCTTGTTGCAGATGAAAAATACGGAGGAAAAAAACCAAACATATTAGGAGGAAACACTCATGTCAGTAATTTCAATGAAACAATTACTAGAAGCTGGTGTACATTTCGGTCACCAAACTCGCCGTTGGAACCCAAAAATGAAGAAATATATCTTCGTAGAGCGTAACGGTATCTACATTATCGATTTACAAAAAACAGTTAAAAAATTAGAAGAAGCATACGATTTTATGCGTCAAGTTGGTCAAGACGGTGGTAAAGTTTTATTCGTAGGTACGAAAAAACAAGCACAAGAAGCGATCAAAGAAGAAGCTGAACGTTCTGGTAACTACTACATCAACCAACGTTGGTTAGGTGGTACTTTAACAAACTTCGGTACTATTCAAAAACGTGTACAACGTATGAAAGATATCGAAAAAATGGAAGAAGACGGTACTTTCGCTGTACTTCCTAAAAAAGAAGTAATCCAACTTAAAAAAGAGCACGAGCGCTTAGTTAAATTCTTAGGCGGTATCCGTGATATGAAAGCTATTCCGGACGTAATGTTCGTTGTAGACCCTCGTAAAGAGCGTATCGCAGTTGCAGAAGCAATCAAATTAAACATCCCTCTAGTTGGTATCGTAGACACTAACTGTGATCCAGATGAAATTGATTACGTAATCCCTGCAAACGACGATGCTATCCGCGCGGTTAAATTATTAACTGCTAAAATGGCTGACGCTTTATTAGAAGCTAAACAAGGTGAAGAAGAAGCTCCTGCAGTAGAAGAAGCTACAGCTGAGTAATTCACTGTTAGAAAAGGTGATAAGTGGATGAACCCCTTATCACCTTTTTTTGAGAAATGAATTTGAAGATGTATGAATCGTTGAAAAATAGCGGTTTATCGCTTAAAGTATGAAATAGTGTAAATAAATTTTTCATTATATTTAGGAGGAAACTCAACATGGCAAACATTACTGCACAATTAGTAAAAGAATTACGCGAAAAAACAGGCGCAGGTATGATGGACTGTAAAAAAGCATTAGTATCAACAGAAGGTGACATCGATGCTGCAATCGATTTCCTACGTGAAAAAGGTTTAGCTGCTGCTGGCAAAAAAGCTGACCGTATCGCTGCTGAAGGTACAACTTACATTTTAGAAAACGGTAATGAAGCGATTCTTTTAGAAGTAAACGCTGAAACAGACTTCGTTGCGAAAAACGACAAGTTCCAAATTTTAGTTTCTTCTTTAGCAGAGCAATTATTATCTGCTAAACCAGAATCAGTAGAAGCTGCTTTAGAATTAGAAAAAGACGGCGTGAAAATCGCTGACCAAATTTCTACAGCTACAGCTACAATCGGTGAAAAAATCTCATTACGTCGTTTCGAAATCAAAACAAAAACTGATGCAGATGCATTCGGTTCTTACTTACACATGGGCGGACGTATTGGTGTATTAGTAGTTCTTGAAGGTTCTACTGACGCTGCTGCTGCAAAAGATATCGCTATGCATATCGCTGCAATCAACCCAACTTACATTTCTCGTGACGAAGTTTCTGCTGACGAAGTTGAACGTGAGCGCAAAGTATTAACTGAGCAAGCGTTAAACGAAGGTAAACCAGAAAACATCGTAGCGAAAATGGTAGAAGGCCGTCTTGGTAAATACTTCGAAGACGTATGCTTATTAGACCAAGCTTTCGTTAAGAACTCAGATCAAAAAGTACGCGACTTCGTAAACTCATTAAATGCTACTGTAACAAGCTTCACTCGTTATGCTGTTGGTGAAGGTATCGAGAAGCGTGAAGATAACTTCGCTGAAGAAGTAATGAGCCAAGTTAAAGGTAACTAATTAAATTACAACTTAAATTAACATTAATTTAAGCAAACAGTAGGGAGCACCATTTGCGTGTTCCCTATTTTTAAAGAAATCTATTTTTGAATGAAGCGAAGTACGATACATAAAAACACAATCGTATTTCCTTTTAAATAAATGAGTAACGGAGGTCTACTATGGGTGTGTCAGAGTACAAACGAGTAGTTATTAAACTTAGCGGGGAAGCATTAGCTGGAGAATTAGGCTTCGGTTTCTCACCGGATGTTATTAAATCGATCGCTGCAGAAATTAAAGAAGTAATCGACTTAGGTGTAGAGGTCGCATTAGTTGTCGGCGGAGGCAACATTTGGCGCGGAAAAATCGGCGCTGAAATGGGAATGGAACGTGCCAATGCAGATTATATGGGTATGTTAGGAACAGTGATGAATGCACTTGCATTACAAGACTCACTGGAAAATCTGGGTGTTCCTACACGTGTTCAATCATCGATCGTTATGACACAAGTGGCAGAGCCATATATTCGACGTAAAGCAGTTCGTCATTTGGAAAAAGCACGTGTCGTAATCTTTGCTGCGGGAACAGGTAACCCATACTTCTCGACGGATACGACAGCAGCTTTACGTGCCGCAGAAATTAATGCAGATGCAATTTTAATGGCGAAAAATAATGTGGATGGCGTTTATTCGGCAGATCCAAAATTAGATTCTGAAGCAGTTAAGTATGACACACTTACGTATTTAGACGTTATTCAACAAGGTTTACAAGTAATGGATTCTACAGCTTCGACATTATGTATGGATAATGATATTAAGCTTGTCGTTTTCAACTTATCAGAACCAGGTAATATTAAACGTGCCGCATTAGGCGAAAAAATTGGAACAGTTGTTAGGAGAGATGCGTAATGACACAACAAGTATTAAATCAAGCAAAAGAAAAAATGACAAAATCAATTAATGCTTTCTCACGTGAATTAGCTTCAATTCGTGCAGGTGTAGCAAATGCTTCACTATTGGATCGTATTACGGTGGACTACTACGGTTCTCCAACGCCGATCAACCAAATGGCAGGTATTTCAGTACCGGAAGCACGCCTTTTAGTTATCCAGCCTTATGATAAATCAATCTTAGGCGAAATCGAAAAAGCAATTATGCGTTCAGATATCGGCATCACACCGACAAATGACGGAAATGTCATTCGTTTAGCTGTACCGGCATTAACTGAAGAGCGCCGTAAAGAATTAGTAAAACAGGTGAAAAAAGAATCAGAAGACGCAAAAGTAGCTGTACGTAACGTGCGCCGTGATGCAAACGATGACCTGAAAAAATTAGAAAAGAACGGTGAAATCACAGAAGACGAATTACGCGGCTTCAACGATGACATCCAAAAACTAACTGACAGCTCAATCGTTAAAATCGAGGAGTTAGTGAAAGAAAAAGAAAAAGAAATTTTAACAGTTTAATTTTAAGGATATTTTATGAAACGGGTCGATTGGAATGAAGGGGAGGCGACTCCAGCGGGAACAGCACGAGCGAGAGACTACAGGCTCGAGCCGTGCCCGCGGAAAGCGTCCGACCCGCAATGGATATCAACACGGAAGTTAATAAGATAATACTTGATTTTTTATAATTTTGTTTCGCGCTGGTGGATCACATTAGCGCGAAATCTTTTTCTGACGATGTATGAACTTTACATGGATTAAAACGTCCTGCTAATAAGGACGTTTTTTTTACAATAATAGATAAATTTTAAATTTGTTAGGGAAATATAGCTGTAGCAAAAAAACATGCACATGAACCCGTTCCCCCTAATTGAAAGTATAAATTGTGGAAAAAATACATATGAAAGATTAAAAGAAGCACAATTATTCTTTAAGATACTAAAGAAGTTCATTATATAAAAAGGACAGGCTATCCCTTTTTTGATATGATAAAAAGGGAAGCAGTCCGATCTGTGCAGTTGGGGGTATTAACTATGTTTAAAAAACTTTTTGGGAAAAATACAAATAAAGAACAGTCATTCGGTAGTGAAAATGTGGACTTAGTTAAGGGAGAGGATATCCCTACCCATATTGCAATTATTATGGACGGAAATGGACGTTGGGCGAAAAAGCGTTCAATGCCACGAGTTGCAGGGCATCATGAAGGAATGAAAAACGTTCGAAAAATAACACGTTGCGCTTGTGATTTAGGAGTAGAAGTATTGACGCTCTATGCGTTTTCAACGGAAAACTGGAAGCGTCCTAAATCAGAAGTAGAATTTTTAATGCGTTTACCAGAGCAATTTTTAAATTCCTTTTTACCGGAGCTGATGGAGCGAAATATTAAAGTAGAAATGATTGGTGTGATGGATTCATTGCCAGACTATACACAATCTGCTTTAAGAAAGGCGATGGAAGCGACTGCAGGGAATACAGGATTAGTATTAAACTTTGCGATGAATTACGGTGGGCGTGCTGAAATTGTAATGGCGATGCAACAGCTTCTGAAAGAGGTAGAAGCAGGAAATCTTACAATTGATGAATTAAATGAACAACATATTTCCCAGTATGTAATGACGGCTCATTTACCTGAACCCGATTTATTAATTCGTACGAGTGGTGAAGTGCGCATAAGTAACTTTATGCTATGGCAGCTTGCCTATACGGAATTTTGGTTCACTGATACGCATTGGCCAGATTTTGATGAAGCATGTTTAAAAGAGGCAATCTCTGTGTATCAAAACCGTAACCGCCGTTATGGAGGGCTGAAAGGAGAAGGAACAAATTGAAACAACGCATCATTACCGGAGTAATTGCTGCAGCATTATTTATTCCATTCGTAATTTATGGAGGAACACCATTTGCGATTTTAATGAGTATCATCGCAATCATTGGTTTCTATGAATTGCTGAAAATGAAAGGAATTTCAATTGCATCTGTTCCAGGTATTATTGGTACACTTGCATTATTAGTATTGGTTGTACCAAATGATTGGTCACTGAATATCGCTGAGTTTTTTCAATATGATTCAATATTGATGATCGTGTACGGAATCGCGATACTGTTATTGATTTATATTGTACTTGTAAAAAATAAAATGACGTTTGATGAAATTGGTTTTATATTGTTAGGGGCACTTTATGTTGGGCTTGGATTCCATTATTTTATCGAAACACGTTTTATCGGACTGGAATATGTCGTCTTTGTATTGTTAGTCGTATGGACTACAGATTCCGGTGCCTATTTTGTAGGACGTAAATTAGGGAAAAATAAATTATGGCCGGAAATTTCGCCGAAGAAAACAGTGGAAGGCTTTGTTGGCGGGATTGTTATTGCAGTTATTTTCGCAATTGCCATGCAGCTCATCTATCCTTTTGCATCAAGCTGGCTGCAATTAATCGTTGTGACAATAATTGCATCGATCATTGGACAAATGGGTGATTTAGTCGAATCGGCTATTAAACGTCATTATGGTGTAAAAGATTCAGGCAATATTCTTCCGGGACACGGCGGCATATTGGACCGTTTTGACAGTTTATTATTTGTCGTACCATTACTGCATTTTTTACATTTCTTTTCCTAGGACATAGAAGGGACGTATCATTGTGAAAAAAATTAGTTTATTAGGTGCAACAGGTTCCATCGGATGGCAAACCTTTGATATTTTACTTGCGAATCCGAATGAATTTAAGCTTGTTGCATTTTCAGCCGGACAAAATATTGAAAAGTCCCGCGAAATTATAAAAAAACTTCAACCAGAATTAGTTTCAATGCAAACAGAGGAAGCGGCAGGCGCTTTACAAAAAGAATTCCCGCATGTTTCCTTTACATATGGCGAAAAGGGATTGGTCGATGTAGCGACACATCCGGATTCGACAGTGCTTATCAATGCAGTATTAGGCAGCGTTGGACTGGAGTCGACACTTGCTGCGATCCGTATGGGAAAAACGATTGCCATTGCTAACAAAGAAACACTTGTAACAGCAGGCCATCTTGTAATGGCAGAAGCGAAAAAATACAATGCCCCGATCTTACCGGTGGACAGTGAGCATTCAGCTATTTTCCAATCGATGAATGGCGAAAACAAAAAGCGTATCGAGCGCATTATTTTAACGGCATCCGGTGGTTCATTCCGCGATAGAACAAGGGATGAGCTAGTAGGTGTAACAGTTAAAGACGCTCTAAATCATCCGAACTGGTCAATGGGAGCCAAAATTACGATTGACTCAGCAACCATGATGAATAAAGGGCTTGAAGTTATTGAGGCACATGTACTGTTTGATATGCCTTATGACAACATCGACGTATTGCTGCACCGTGAAAGCATCATTCACTCGATGGTGGAATATGAAGATACAAGTGTCATCGCACAGCTCGGTACGCCGGATATGCGTGTACCGATTCAATATGCACTTAGCTACCCGGACCGTTTACCGCTAGCAAATGGCCAACGTTTAAATTTGGCCCAAATTGGACAGCTTCATTTTAAGGAAGTGGATTTTGACCGTTTCCGCGCATTAAAGCTTGCTTATGATGCAGGACGTATGGGCGGGACAATCTTAACGGCAATGAACGCGGCAAACGAAGCAGCCGTTGCATTGTTTTTACAAGAAAAAATTACTTTTTTAGAAATTGAAGAATGTATTGAGCGAATTATGAATAGTCATAACAATATCGCTTTGCCAGATTTAGCAACTATTTTACATGTAGACAGTGAAACGAGAAAAACAGTCGCAAGCATGGTAAAATAGTAAAGTGTGAAAAACGGACGTGAAGAACGAAAAGGAGGACATCCCTTTTTGTACAAGCAGTGCCTTTTTTCAAGAGCTTGATTGCTAGAAAAGATTGAGCGAAATAATATTCGGCTCAGTTCCAATGAAGGTGGGAGATTATGCAAACAGTTATAGCCTTTATTTTAATTTTTGGCTCACTCGTTTTTTTCCATGAGCTAGGTCACTTCTTATTTGCAAAGAAAGCAGGCATTATGGTGCGTGAATTTGCGATTGGTATGGGACCGAAGATTTTTGGGATGACGAAAGGTGAAACAGTCTATACGCTACGATTATTACCGATTGGCGGTTATGTAAGAATGGCCGGCGAAGATACCGATACGGTAGAACTGCAGCCTGGTTACCGCGTAGCTTTAATAACGAACGAAGAAAATATTGTAGAAAAAATCATTCTCAACCAAAAAACACATTACCAAAACGTCATCTTTTTAGAAGTAGAGCGTGCGGATTTAGAACGTGAACTTTGGATTGAAGGTTACGATGAGGATGACCAGTTCATTCGCTACAATGTATCACGTACAGCAAGCATCGTTGAAAATGGTACGGAGCAGATGATTGCGCCGCTTGATCGCCAATTTAATTCGAAATCTGTTGGCGCTCGTGCGATGGCGATTTTCGCAGGTCCATTATTCAACTTTATTTTAGCGTTTTTCATCTTCCTGATAATCGGGCTTATTCAAGGGATTCCTTCAGATGAACCGATTATTGCCGAAGTTGTGGACGATTCTGTTGCGAGCAGTGCTGGATTGGTCGATGGCGATAAAGTTGTCAAGGTGAACGGACAGTCGATTTCAACTTGGGAGCAATTATCAGAACAAATTTTCAATAACCCGAACAAAGCCGTAACATTCGAAGTTGAACGTGAAACGGGCAATGAAATAATTGAACTTACACCGAAAGCTGTGGAACAAGAAGGTGGCCAACCGTACGGACAAATCGGTGTTATGCGCTCCATTGAAAAAAATCCAATACAAGCCGTAGTGTATGGTGTGGAAGAAACGTATAACATGATTATTACGATCGGAACACTTGTCGGAAAACTGGTTACCGGCCAATTCTCGATTGATGCATTATCAGGCCCGGTAGGAATTTATAAAACAACTGAAACAGTTGTCACTTTCGGTTTATATAATATTCTATACTTTGCGGCAATGCTGAGCGTCAACTTAGGGATTATGAACTTGTTACCATTACCAGCACTTGATGGTGGCCGTTTACTTTTCTTCGCTGTGGAAGCAGTAAGAGGAAAACCGATCGACCGCCAAAAAGAAGGTATGGTTCACTTCGTCGGAATACTCCTCCTGATGATCTTAATGGTCGTCGTAACATGGAACGATATCCAGCGATTCTTCTTCTAAATATTTATTAAGATGATTTTACTAAATGGTAAGCACGTTGATTGGAATGAAGGGGAGGCGACTCCTGCGGGAATAGCGTGACGCCTGAGACTACAGGCTCAGGCCACGCCCGCGGAAAGCGTCCGACCCGTAATGGAAATCAACACCATGTCAGATGTAGAATCTCTTTTAAACAAAATACGTTTTAAAATGGCAGCTTTGAGCGTTTTGTATGAATAATACTAGCGTTCAAAGCTAAATTTGATTAGTATTATAGAAGTAGCAATTTAAATAAAAAAGGTGGCACTATTTATGAAACAGACCAAAACGTTTATCCCTACTTTAAGGGAAAATCCATCCGATGCCGACGTGAAATCGCATCGCATGCTATTGCGTGCAGGATTTATCCGTCAAAATGCAGCCGGAGTATATTCATACTTACCATTAGCGCGCAAAGTATTAGCAAAAATCGAACAAATCATCCGTGAAGAAATGGAAGCAATCAATTCAATCGAGCTATTAATGCCTGCATTACAACCAGCAGAGCTATGGCAGGAATCAGGTCGCTGGGAAGCATACGGTCCAGAACTTATGCGTTTAAAAGACCGTCATGACCGTGACTTCGCTTTAGGTGCTACTCATGAAGAAGTGATTACAACTTTAGTGCGTGATGAAATTAAATCATACAAAAAATTACCGTTAACACTTTATCAAATCCAAAGTAAATTCCGTGATGAAAAACGCCCACGCTTCGGCTTACTGCGCGGTCGCGAATTCATTATGAAAGATGCTTATTCTTTCCACTCATCACGTGAATCACTTGATGCAACATACGATGATATGTACCAAGCATATTCAAACATCTTCACGCGTCTTGGCCTGAACTTCCGTGCCGTAATTGCGGATGCAGGTACAATTGGCGGTAAAGGTACACACGAATTCATGGTCCTTTCTGAAATCGGGGAAGATACAATCGCTTATTCGGATACATCGGATTATGCGGCAAACATCGAAATGGCTGAAGTTGTTGTAGAATATACAGCACCGACAACACCGATGAAAGACATTGAAAAGATTGAAACACCAGATCAAAAAACAATTGAAGAAGTATCGGCATTTTTAAATGTGGAACCTTCAAATGTGATCAAATCACTAGTTTTTGATATTGATGGTGAGCTGGTTGTTGTTTTAGCGCGCGGTGACCACGAAATTAACGATATTAAACTGAAGAATGCATTAGGTGCTACATCTGTAGAATTGGCAGAAGACGCAGCAATTAAAGAATTACTAGGCTGTACACCAGGTTCAATCGGCCCTGTGAAATTGCCGGTGAATGTAAAAGTTATTGCGGATAATGCAATCAAATCAATCCGTAACGGTGTTGCAGGTGCAAACGAAGATGGCTTCCACTTATTAAATGTTAACCCTGAGCGCGACTTCGCGATCAGCTCTTATGAAGACATCCGTTTCATCCAACAAGGTGACCCATCTCCGGACGGTCAAGGTATCATTAAGTTTGCTGAAGGTATTGAAGTTGGACATATTTTCAAATTAGGTACAACTTATTCAGAAAAACTAAATGCAACATTCCTTGATGAGCAAGGTAAAGCACAACCATATATTATGGGATGCTACGGTATCGGGGTTTCTCGTATACTTGCTGCAGTTGCAGAACATTTCCAAGATGAAAACGGATTTGTATGGCCTGCACAATTAGCGCCATATGACTTACAACTAGTGCCAGTCAATGCAAAAGACGAAGCACAAGTTCAATTAGCGGACGAGCTTTATGGTGTATTGAAATCATACCGCTACGAAGTGTTATATGATGACCGTGCAGAACGTGCCGGCGTAAAATTTGCGGATGCAGATTTAATCGGTTTACCTGTTCGTATTACAGTAGGTAAAAAAGCTTCAGAAGGTCTTGTGGAAGTGAAATTCCGTTCAACAGGCGAATCTGCAGAATGGGCGAAAGAAGAAGTAGTCGATCGCTTAAACGAATATTTCCGCCAAAACTAGTAACGATTAAGATAGAGAGAACGGGAAAGTACAATCTTTTATGTACTTTCTTTTCTTTTTCATTGGAAGTGTAGGGGCTATTTTTTATCGATAGGGTTGGTTTGGATGAATAACGGGATTCATTCCGCTTATTTTAAATAAAGTGGAGCATTTTTCTATGCCCATCGAATCTCTTCGCCTTACAATGGAAAAGCAAGATGAAAGGGTGAAACAATTGTCAAAACAGGAAGGAAGACAAAAATTCCTACTATTGTTACAGCAGCTTGAATTGACTGATGATGTCTATATGTCCTTTTTTGAAAATGGAACACTCGAACGTGTAACGGTTCATAAAAAGAAACGTATATGGGACTTTAAAATAAAAATTGAAAATATATTACCTTACCAAGTGTATCAATTGCTACGAATGCGGATGGTCGAGAAGTTTTCTCCTATAGCCAATGTGTTACTGACGATTGAATCGCATAATCCGGTAGTTAATGAGCAGCATATTTTGGATTATTGGCAAGTAGTAGTTGAGCAATTAGATGAAATGTCGCCGCTATTGCGTGCAAATTTATCGAAGCAAACACCGAAATGGACAGGTCATAAGCTTGTCGTGACATCGATGCTCGAAGTCGAGTACTTATCATTAAAAGCGAAATATACAGATAAAATTGCCGAGTCGTACAAAACATTCGGTTTCCCTCATATTCCGCTTGAGTTCCAGCTTGTAGAGGAAAATGAGGAATTTATCGCACAGCAAGAAGCGTTTTACCAACAGCGACAGGAAGAGGAAGAGCGTCTGTCCAAACAGGCGATGGCCGATTTTGCGACGCGTGAAAAAGAGAAGGCGGCCAATCCTAGTGCTGTTTCCAATGGAGATACACCGTTCCAGATTGGTGCACTCATTAAAAATCCGGATCCGGTTGAAATCCGCACAGTACTGGAAGAAGAACGTTCGATTGTACTGGAAGGGTTTATTTTTGCATGTGATATTAAAGAACTTCGAAGTGGTCGTTCATTGCTTGAGTTTAAAATTTCCGACTACACCGACTCACTAATGGTCAAAATGTTCTCAAACGGGGACGAGGATGTCGTGAAGATGAAGCAGATGAGCAAAGGAATGTGGGTTCGTGTACGCGGATCGATCCAGCTTGATACATTTGCCCGCGATTTAGTCATGATGGTAAAAGACATCAATGAAATCAAGCACGAACCTAAAAAAGACCATGCTCCGGAAGGCGAAAAGCGTGTTGAGCTCCACTTGCATACACCAATGAGTCAAATGGATGCGATGACATCTGTCGATAAACTAGTAGCACAAGCAGCAAAATGGGGACATCCTGCGATTGCGGTAACCGACCATGCTGTTGTTCAGGCATTCCCTGAAGCGTATGCTGCCGGTAAGAAAAATGGCATTAAAGTCATTTACGGCGTGGAAGCAAACTTAGTTGATGACGGTAAACCAATTGTTTACGATCCGATTGATGTGGACCTTGAAGATGCAACGTATATCGTATTTGACGTAGAGACGACCGGTTTCTCGAACGTGTATGACACGATTATCGAGCTGGCGGCCGTCAAAATAAAAAATGGTCAAGTTATTGATACATTTGAACGATTCTCAAACCCGCACCGTAAATTAACGGCGAAAATTATCGAGCTGACACATATTACCGATGATATGCTTGTCAATGCACCAGAACTGAGTGATGTCATTCGTGAATTCCATGACTTTATCGGCGATGGGGTTGTTGTTGCGCATAATGCAGCGTTTGACTTAGGTTTCTTATATGTTGCATACAAAAATGCCGGCATAGAAGTCCGCCACCCGGGGATCGATACGGTCGAGCTTTCCCGTCTTGTAAACCCAGGGCAAAAATCGCATAACTTGAAAACATTAACGAAAAAATACAATATCGAACTTACCCAGCATCACCGGGCAATTTATGATACCGAAGCAACAGGAGAGCTATTCCTGCATTTATTGAAACAGGCTGCCGATTTAGGCATTAAAAACCTGATTGAAATGAATGACCATGTCGGCGGTGAAGAAGGATATAAACAGTCCCGTCCAAGTCACTGTACAATTTTGGCGGTAGATGATGCCGGGCTGAAAAATCTGTTTAAGTTAATTTCGATTTCGCATACGGAAACATTTTACCGTGTACCACGTATTCGACGCTCCGATTTACAGAAACTACGACAAGGTTTAATCGTTGGTTCAGGCTGCTCGAATGGTGAGCTATTTGAAACAATGATGAATAAAACGCAGGAAGAAGCCGAGCGAATCGCAAAATTTTATGATTACTTGGAAGTAATGCCGAAACCGGTCTATTCGCCATTAGTGGATGGCGGTACGGTTCATGATGAATGGGCATTGGAAGACATTATCCGCCGTATCGTCAAGCTAGGTAAAAAGCTGAACTTACCGGTTGTAGCAACGGGAAATGTTCATTATCTGCATGAAACCGATGCAAAGTTCCGTCAAATCCTTGTTGGATCAATGGGTGGGGCAAACCCGTTAAATCGTAATCCGTTACCGAAAGTCCATTTCCGTACAACAGATGAAATGCTGAAGGAATTCGACTTTTTAGGCCCGGATTTGGCAAAGGAAATCGTTGTGACAAATACGCAGCTTGTTGCCGATATGATTGGCGATGTAAAACCGATTAAAGACGATTTATATACGCCAAAGATTGAAGGCTCGGATGATGAAGTAACGAACCTGACTTATGAAATGGCACATAGCATTTACGGTGAAAATTTACCGGAAATTGTTCAGGCGCGTATTGATAAGGAACTGAAATCGATTTTAGGGCACGGGTTCGGGGTAATTTACCTGATTTCCGCCAAGCTCGTAAAAAAATCGCTTGCTGACGGTTACTTAGTAGGTTCTCGTGGTTCTGTAGGATCATCCCTCGTCGCGACATTTATGGAAATTACCGAAGTAAATCCATTGCCTCCGCATTATGTTTGTCCAAAGTGCAAGCATTCCGAGTTTATCGCGGACGGTTCGGTTGCCTCAGGCTATGACTTACCGAACAAACAATGTCCGGAATGCGGTGCGCCGTATAAAAAAGACGGCCAGGATATCCCGTTCGAAACGTTCCTAGGATTCAAAGGTGACAAGGTACCCGATATCGATTTGAGTGCGACACGTTGCTAGTTGAAAAGACTAGCCACCATTATAGGTAGAACTGCTATTTCGAAGTATGGAATGAAGGAGTAACTTCCTGAAACATACTCGCTGAAGCTACGACATGCAAGCGGATGACTGCAAAACTGAAACTTGTATGAAGCTCGTTAAAGTAGGCTGAAGTTCACCCAAACAGTACGGCTGTGGAAAGAGAGGAATCTTGTGGATGATAGGCCTGGCGTCTATAAACTTTCTAAGGTTAGAATCAGTAGAATCACTGGGACGAACCCTCGACTGACTTTTCGTGAATGTCACGCAGTAGAAATGCTGCGGGGTCCAAAATAGGACTTCTAGGTGTGGATGAGTAAGCGTTTGGTTATGAAAATCCATCTTGTGTTACAGGCACATGCAAGCCTAGCGGAATTTAGGGGGAACCTAAGGAAAGATGTACAGATAGAAATAGTGGAACGTGTGAAGCTCCGAACGTAAGAGACAGTTGCATGTCGATGACGACGGTGTAAGGAAAGGCTGAAGAGCTATAACTTACTTAAACGGAGTGGCAGTAGTGCCGTAGTACCGTTGATGAAATGCCAGTGATGACTGAATAACAAATAGGTCGGAGGAAAAAACATTTCTGAGGGAAGGGCACAAGTCGTTAGTGTTGAAATAGCAAGGTGCATTTATTTTATTTTAATTATCAATTCAACAAAACTAACGATGGAACGCCGTGTGAGTGTGAAAGCCTCATGCACGGTGTGGGACGGGGGAAAAGCTGGTGATAACTTCAAAGGCTTACCTATCGTCATATTTCTCCGGTGAATACCAGCCACAGGCGCATAACTATACGAAAGTGCTGTTCGGTGAAGATTATGTATTCCGTGCCGGAACGATTGGTACGGTTGCTGAAAAGACGGCATATGGTTATGTAAAAGGATACGGAAGCGACAATGGCATCACTTACCGAAATGCGGAAGTGGACCGCCTTGTGCAAGGATGTACAGGGGTAAAACGTACAACAGGACAACATCCGGGGGGCATTATCGTAGTACCGGATTATATGGATATTTACGACTTCTCGCCAGTACAGTTCCCGGCGGATGCACAGGATTCGGAATGGAAAACAACTCATTTCGACTTCCACTCGATTCACGATAATATTTTAAAGCTCGATATACTTGGACACGATGATCCGACCGTAATTCGTATGCTTCAGGATTTATCCGGAATCGATCCGAAAACAATCCCGACCGACGATCCGATTGTTATGAAGATTTTCAGTTCAACAGAATCGCTCGGTGTAACGGAAAAGCAAATTGGCACGAAAACCGGAACGCTCGGAATTCCGGAGTTCGGGACAAAATTCGTACGCCAAATGCTTGAAGAAACGAAACCATCCACATTCAGTGAACTTGTTCAAATTTCAGGACTATCACATGGTACAGACGTATGGCTTGGAAATGCACAGGAACTGATTAAAGACGGCACTTGTGTATTAAAAGAAGTAATCGGCTGTCGTGATGATATTATGGTTTATTTAATTTATCAGGATTTGGAACCATCGTTTGCCTTTAAAATTATGGAGTCTGTTCGTAAAGGTAAAGGTTTAACAGATGAAATGGAAGCGGAAATGCGTGCGAAGAAAGTGCCGGAATGGTATATCGATTCTTGTAAAAAGATTAAGTACATGTTCCCGAAAGCCCACGCCGCAGCGTATGTATTAATGGCCGTGCGTATTGCCTGGTTCAAGGTGCATCATCCGATTCTTTACTATGCAGCGTACTTCACGGTGCGTGCGTCGGACTTTGATTTGATTGCGATGACTCAAGGATCTGTCATGATCCGTAAAAAAATCGATGAGATCAACATGAAGGGGCTTGATGCAGCGCCGAAAGAGAAAAGTTTACTTACGGTTATGGAGCTGGCACTTGAAATGTGTGAACGCGGCATGAGCTTCAAAAAGGTTGATTTATACCGTTCACAGGCAAGTGAGTTCATCATCGAAGGAAACTCATTGATTCCGCCATTTGATGCCATTCCAGGCCTTGGTACAAACGTAGCGAAACAAATTGTTGAAGCGCGTAAAAACGGAGAGTTTTTATCGAAGGAAGATTTACAGCAGCGCGGCCGTGTATCGAAGACATTAATCGAGTATATGGATGAGCTTGGATGTCTGGAAGGAATGCCGGATGCCAACCAGCTGTCCTTATTCTAATGTTCGGATTGGCCAAAAGAGAGGATTTTGTGTTTACGGATGCATATTCTCTTAATTGTTGTTAATTCTATGTGTTAATAGGCAAAATTTGCATTAGGATAGCCTTTGTGCTATGCTGAATGTAATAATTTGTTGATAGTTCACCAGCAAAAGAGTGGGGTTTCCCGCTCTTTTCTGTTGTTTACACAACTATTTAATTCCGAAGAGCAAGTGATTTGATTATTAGTTCAATGGAATTGGGCCTTTGGCGAATATCACAAATTTTATAATGAAAAAAATGAAGTCCGTCTAAAACGCCGTATGTTACGGCAATTACAGGCTGACCCACGTCCTGTGGGCCTCAAAAGAAATCTGGACGCAATTGCATGTAGATGTAAATGTCTCCATTTTTTTCAATGAAAACTCGTCTTTTGTTTAACCAATACTAAGAAGATTTAAAACAAACAAAGACGTTAGGGAGGATACGATGAGCAAAGTTACGTCGATCATTGAAGAGCTAGTGACACCGATCGTGGAAGAGCTTGATTTGGAATTAGTTGATATCGAGTTCGTGAAAGAAGGACGCGACTGGTTCCTTCGTATTTATGTTGACACACCAGAAGGCGGCATTGATATTTTACAATGTGCACAAGTGAGTGAACGTTTAAGCGAGAAGTTGGATGAAAATGATCCAATCGAGCAAAACTATTACTTAGAGGTTTCTTCACCAGGAGCGGAACGTCCGTTAAAGAAACAACAGGACTTTGAAAAAGCAATCGGCAAATATATTTATGTAAAAACTTATGAACCTGTTAAGGATTTAAAAGAATTCTATGGTTATTTACGCGCATATACAGATGAATTTTTAGAAATCGAATTCCGTATTAAAACACGTAAAGTTACAGTACAAATTGAAAAAGAAAAAATTGCGCAAGCGCGTCTTGCTATCGATTTTTCAGATAAGCAAATTTAGGAGTGAAAACAAAAATGAGTAGTGAATTACTAGATGCCCTAACTGCCCTTGAAGAGCAGAAAGGTATTTCAAGAGATGTATTAATTGAGGCGATTGAGGCGGCTTTAGTAACGGCGTACAAACGTAACTTCAACCAAGCGCAAAACGTTCGCGTGGATCTTAACCTAGAAACAGGTTCAATGGTTGTTTATTCTCGTAAAGACGTAGTAGAAGAAGTAGAAGACGATCGTCTGGAAATCGCATTGGAAGACGCGAAATTCATTAATGCAGCTTATGAAATTGGTGACGTCGTAGAAGAAGAAGTAACACCACGTAACTTCGGACGTATCGCGGCACAGACTGCAAAGCAAGTTGTGACGCAACGTGTTCGTGAGGCAGAGCGCGGTTTAATTTATGAAGAGTATGTAGACCGTGAAGATGACATCGTAACAGGTGTAATCGAGCGTCAAGATGCACGTAATATTTATGTGTCAATCGGTAAAGTGGAAGCGGCATTACCTGTTAACGAACAAATTCAAGGTGAAGTTTATAAGCCAACATCACGCATCCGTGTTTACATTACAAAAGTTGAACGCACAACACGTGGTCCACAAGTAATCGTATCTCGTACACATCCTGGATTATTGCGCCGTCTGTTTGAAATGGAAGTTCCAGAAATTTATGATGGCACTGTTGAAATCAAATCAATCGCGCGTGAAGCGGGAGACCGTTCAAAAATCTCTGTATATGCACATAATGAAGAAGTAGATCCTGTAGGTTCATGTGTTGGAGCTAAAGGTGCACGTGTGCAAACAATTGTAAACGAATTAAACGGTGAGAAAATCGATATCGTAGAATGGTCAGAAGATCCGGTTGTATTCGTTGCAAACGCACTAAGCCCTTCAAAAGTTCTGGACGTTCAAGTAAATGAAGAAGAAAAGTCAACAACAGTTGTCGTACCGGATTACCAATTATCACTTGCGATTGGTAAGCGCGGACAAAATGCTCGTTTAGCAGCAAAATTAACGGGCTGGAAAATCGACATCAAGAGTGAAACAGATGCACGCGAATTAGGAATTTATCCTTCTGAAACGAGCACATTCGTTCCACGTGAAGATGCAGAAGAAGTACAATTTGATTTATATGGTGATGACGAAGAGTAAGCCATCATTTGGAATGATTTTGCAAGGAGGGTAAGCAATATGGCCGTTAATAAAAAAATTCCTTTACGCAAATGTGTTGCAACAGGCGAGATGCTTCCGAAAAAATCAATGATTCGCGTCGTTCGTTCGAAAGAGGGCGAAGTGACTGTTGATATTACAGGAAAAAAATCCGGTCGTGGAGCATATGTTTCTAAAACGGAAGATGCTGTTGAAATGGCGCGTAAAAAGAATATTTTAGATCGCCAGCTTGATGCAAAAGTGCCGGATGAGGTGTATGAGGAGTTGCTAACGCTAATCCGCCGGGAGTCGATTTTATGACAAACCCGGCATTGCTACAGCTATTAGGTTTAGCAGCACGTGCACGAAAAACAATATCCGGAGAAGAGCTTGTCGTAAAAGAAATTCGCAACGGCAATGCAAAACTTGTCTTTTTAGCTTCGGATGCTTCGGCAAACACGAGCAAAAAGATTCAGGATAAATGTACGTTTTATAATGTTGAGTATTATGTTTTCGGAGATCGATATGATCTTGGACATGCTACCGGGAAGGAAGCCCGTGTAGCGATTGCTATTACAGATAGCGGATTTGCTAAAAAAATGTCTAGTCTACTCAACGAAAATTAATCGGGGGTGAGCAGATGAGCAAAGTAAGAGTTCATGAATATGCGAAAAAGGTAAATAAAACAAGTAAGGAAGTTATTGAGGTGCTTGCAAAACATAATCTGCCGGTGAAAAATCACATGGCGGTCATCGATGAGCAGGCGGTCTCAAAACTAAATTCTGTCTTTAAGCAAGCAGTGGAACCAACGAAAGATTCTCCTGCAAAGACACCTGCCAAAGCTTTAAATGTAACACCAAAACGCGGTGAACAAGGGCAGAAGAAAGCGCAGCAAGGTCAAAAGCAGGATCGTCCACAATCTGCTTCAAATAACCAACAACCGAACAAAGCTTCAAACGCCCAAGGGCAACCAAAATCGCAACAAGGCGAAAAAATAAGAAATGAAAAAGGTAACCAAAATCGAAATATGACACAAAATAACAATAATAACCGCAAAGGCGGATCTAACCCAAATAACAGTAATAATAAAGGCGGTAACACGCAAAATAAAGGCGGCTATCAACAACGTAGAAAACCAGGTATCAATGGTGGTAAACGTCGTACGCATCGCCCTGCACCACAACCAATGGTGCAAAAGGAATTACCGGAAAAAATTACTTTCTATGAAAGTTTATCAGTTGCAGAACTTGCAAAAAAATTACACCGTGAGCCATCAGAAATTATTAAAAAATTATTCATGCTTGGCGTAATGGCAACAATTAACCAAGAGCTTGATAAGGATGCAATTGAGTTAATCTGTGCAGACTACGGGGTAGAAGTAGAAGAAGAAATCCGTATCGACAAAACAGATTTAGATACGTACTTCGATGATACTATCGTGGAAGTTGACGAAAATGCATTAGAAGAGCGCCCACCAGTTGTTACAATCATGGGACACGTTGACCACGGTAAAACATCATTGCTTGACTCAATCCGTAAAACGAAAGTTACAGCGGGTGAAGCAGGCGGTATTACTCAGCATATCGGTGCATACCAAGTAGAAGTTAACGGGAAGAAAATTTCATTCCTTGATACTCCTGGTCACGCGGCATTCACAACAATGCGTGCGCGTGGTGCATCAATTACAGATATCGCAATTATCGTAGTTGCAGCAGATGACGGTGTAATGCCTCAAACAGTTGAAGCGATCAACCACGCAAAAGCTGCAGAAGTACCAATTATCGTTGCAATCAACAAAATGGATAAACCAACTGCCAACCCGGACCGTGTACAACAAGAATTAACTGAGCACGGATTAGTTCCTGAAGCATGGGGTGGAGATACAATCTTCGTACCAATTTCAGCACTAAATGGTGAAGGTATTGACCAGCTTCTAGAAATGATTTTATTAGTTTCTGAAGTAGGTGAATTAAAAGCGAACCCGACTCGTTCAGCAATCGGTACAGTAATTGAAGCACAGCTTGATAAAGGCCGTGGTGCAGTTGCAACACTTTTAGTTCAAGATGGTACATTACGTGTTGGTGATCCAATCGTAGTCGGTCATGCATATGGTCGTGTACGTGCAATGGTAAACGATCTTGGCCGTCGTATTAAAACAGCTGGTCCTTCTATGCCAGTTGAAATTACAGGCTTAAACGAAGTACCACAAGCGGGTGACCGTTTCGTAGTATTCGAAGACGAAAAAACAGCTCGTCAAGTTGGTGAGTCTCGTTCAATGACAGCTATCCAAGCGTCACGTTCAGAAAAACAACGTGTAACACTTGATAACTTATTCGAACAAATGAGCCAAGGCGAAATGAAAGAGCTAAACTTAATCGTAAAAGCAGACGTACAAGGTACAGTGGAAGCAATGGCTTCTTCATTAATGAAAATTGATGTTGAAGGCGTTAACGTTAAAATCATCCACACTGGTGCGGGTGCAATTACAGAATCGGATATCTCTCTTGCTGCTGCATCAAATGCAATCGTGATCGGATTCAACGTTCGTCCTGATACAAATGCAAAACGTGCTGCTGATGAAGAAGGCGTAGATATTCGTCTACACCGTATCATCTACAAAGTAATCGAAGAAATCGAACACGCGATGAAAGGGATGCTTGATCCAGAGTTCGAAGAGAAAATCGTTGGTCAAGCGGAAGTTCGTCAAACAATTAAAGTATCTAAAGTGGGTACAATCGCTGGTTCATACGTTATCGAAGGTAAAATCGTTCGCGATGCTGGTGTACGTGTAATCCGTGAAAACGTTGTTGTGTTTGAAGGTGAGCTTGATTCACTAAAACGTTTCAAAGATGATGCTAAAGAAGTTGCAAAAGGGTATGAGTGTGGTATTACAATTAAAAACTACAACGACATTAAAGAAGGCGACATTATCGAAGCCTTCGTAATGGAAGAAATCGTTCGTAAATAATGATTGTATACGCAGAAGTTGAATTCATGATTCAGACTGCCCACTCATTAAAAGAAAAGCGCGCCGTCCTTCAACGGATGGTGACGCGTACGAAACAAAAATTTAACGTTTCCGTTGCTGAAATTGACCATCAGGATGTATGGCAGCGTACAAAGCTTGCGCTTGTCGCAGTGGCTTCTTCCAAAGAAGCTGCTGAACGCGAGCTTATGCGGGCTGTCCATTACCTGCAGTCAAATCCGCAATGGGAGCAGCTGGATTTTTATCGTGAATATTTATAAAGTCCATTTATCGTGGCAAACTGTACTATTAATTACGCAATTTAAATGAGGTGACATTTATGTCTCTACGTTCTAATCGAGTTGCTGAGCAAATGAAAAAAGAAATTACTGAAATCATTGCGCGCAAAATCAAAGATCCGCGTGTAGGCTTCGTTACGGTTACAGATGTAGCAGTAACAGGAGACTTACAGCAAGCAACTGTTTATATCACATCGTTAGGCAATGACCGCGAACGTGCGGAAACATTGCAAGCGTTAGAAAAAGCATCCGGTTTCATCCGTTCGGAAGTTGGTTCACGTATCCGCTTACGCCGTACACCTGAACTTGCATTCGAATTCGATACAGCAATCGAATACGGAAACAAAATCGATGCATTACTACGTGGCCTACACGAAGATAAATAAAACCAAGAAGTCTGCACTGCATAACTATGCGGGCAGACTTTTTTGATTTTTAGAGTTCTTCACTGAATTTTTTTAAGAAATTGAGTACAGAAGTTTTGTTAAAGGAGTAAACTCTATGTTAGGTTGGAGTGACGCGTAGCGAAGGGGGGCGACTCCCAGGGGATTAAGCGTGCGCGGAAAATCCACTTTATCGCTGCCGCCGTAAGAGGCAGCGATAAAGTTAGTTGGAGCCACGCCCCCAGGAATATTTGAACGAATGCTAAAACCGTTACGTCGGGTAACAACGCATTCGTGACCAACGTCCTGTTGGCCTCCCGTAGCGAAGCAAAACGGATGATGTGAAAAGTACCGACTATAGAACGAACTTAAAGTAAAGAATCAATTATATATGAAATCCTCATTTCGAATAAAGGAGCAAAACAATGAACGGTATTTTGCCATTATGGAAAGAGCGCGGCATGACAAGTCATGACTGTGTATTTAAATTACGAAAAATATTGAAGACGAAAAAAGTAGGGCATACAGGGACACTTGATCCGGGTGTAGAAGGCGTTCTGCCAATCTGTATCGGCCAGGCAACACGCATTGCCGAATATTTAACAGATGCCGGCAAAACGTATGAAGCAGTCGTATCAATCGGACGCACGACAACAACAGAAGATGCGGAAGGCGAAACAGTCGAGCAAAATACAGATTTCAAATCGTTTACACGTGAAGAAATTTTACGCGCACTCCAAACGCTGACTGGCGAAATTGAACAAACCCCTCCGATGTTTTCTGCTGTAAAAGTGAACGGGAAAAAGCTGTATGAGTATGCAAGAGCCGGCCAAACAGTCGAGCGCCCAACACGTAAAATTACAATTTACGAGCTGGAATTACTGGATGATGCACAAACGTTCGAAGGGGAAGAAGTGAAATTCTCGATCCGCATCAAATGTTCGAAAGGGACGTATATCCGTACATTAGCTGTTCAGATCGGTGAAGCGTTAGGCTATCCTGCACATATGCATGAACTTGTACGAACAGCATCAGGCACATTCACAAAAGACAATTGCTTTACATTGGCCGAAATCGCGGAAATGATGGAAGCAGGGGAGCAGGAGAAGTTTCTGTTGCCGGTTGAATATGCATTATCCGACTATCCATATGTTGAAATTACGGAAGACATTGAAAAGCAAATTTTCAATGGGCAAGTTCTCCCGATGCATACTTTATTAACGGAACATGATAAAATTGTATATGGTGTAGAGGGACGAGCATTTGCGGTTTACATCGCCCATCCGACAAAGAGCGGGCAAATGAAGCCGGACAAGATGTTTCCCGAAATTAATTAGGAGGCACGAGATGAACGTTATTCATTTGAAATACCCCCATCAATTAGCACAGGAAATAGAAAAAGAGGCATACTCATTAGCAATCGGATTTTTTGATGGGGTACATAAAGGACATCAGGCGGTCATTGAAGCGGCAAAGCAAAAAGCCGAGCAGCTTAATATTAAAAGTGCCGTGATGACTTTTGATCCGCATCCATCGATTGTATTAGGTAGACGTAATGAAAAAGTATTTTACATTACGCCACTATCACAAAAATTAGATACATTAAAAAAATTGAATATCGATACAGTATTTGTTGTAAACTTTACATCAGATTTTGCGAAGCTTACACCTGAAGAATTCATTAAGTATTTTATCGTAGATTTAAATGTTCAGCATGTAACTGCTGGTTTTGATTTCTCATTTGGCTCATACGGCAAAGGCAATATGGAGCTGATGGAGCAACTGTCAAACGGCCGCTATGGTGTGACAGCAATCGAAAAGCAGCAGGATGTCGTTGAAAAAATCAGCTCAACACGCATTCGCAAAGCATTGCAGGACGGAGAAATGGAGCAGGCTCGTAATCTATTAGGCCGCGCATTCGAAGTACCGGGAATCGTCGTGCACGGCGATAAACGCGGACGGACAATGGGCTTCCCGACAGCAAATGTCCAGGCGATGGAAGGCTGCTATATACCGGCAACAGGTGTGTATGCTGTGAAAATTTTAGTACAAAATAAATGGTATGACGGAGTTTGTAATGTTGGCTATAAACCGACATTCAACAACCCGGATGAAAAGCAGCTGTCGATTGAAGTGCATATTCTAAATTTCAATAAAAACATATACGGTGAAGCGGTCGTTGTCGGCTGGTATAAACGCATCCGCAGCGAACGTAAATTTAACGGAATCGAAGCTCTAATTGAGCAAATTGAATTAGATAAGCAGCAAGCGATCGCCTATTTTGAACAACTACGCTAAATAGTTGCGCATCTATAAACAATTATGGTACTATTCACTAGTACGAAATTCTCGTATGAACCTTAGCTCGGCTTTTCGCAACTCCAGCGACTGCTGTGCTATTGGGGATATCTTATTTATCAGGAGGTCATTTAAAATGGCAATTACACAACAACGTAAAAACGAAATTATCGCTGAGTACCGCGTACACGAAACAGACACTGGTTCTCCAGAAGTACAAATCGCTGTATTAACTGCAGAAATCAACGCTTTAAACGCTCACTTAGCTACTCACAAGAAAGATTTCCACTCTCAACGTGGTCTTCTTAAAATGGTAGGTAAACGTCGTCATTTATTAAAATATTTACGTGAAAACGACGTAGCTCGTTACCGTGAATTAATTACTAAACTTGGATTACGTCGCTAATACGTCGTTAATCTGACAATAAAAAGCGGGATTTTTCCCGCTTTTTATTATGTTTGAAAAGATTTAGCTTTCCGAATCAATGGTGCGATGTTTAACTTCTTTGAGCAGGTGTCAACACGCCTTTTGAAAGAAGTTAAACCATTGCTGGAGAGCAAAAATATTTTATTAAATTTATCGATATTTTAATCAAAAAATTTAGCATAGAAAACGCTTTTTTGATACACTAACTATGGTACATAATTTGATACGTAGAGTGTTTCAATAAGAAAGGGGTTCATTTAATGAACGAAAAAAAGGTCTTTTCGTATGAATGGGCAGGCCGTCCACTTGTAGTAGAAGTAGGACAGCTAGCAAAACAAGCAAATGGTGCTGCGATGATCCGCTACGGCGAAACAGCAGTTTTAGCTACGGCTACAATGTCAAAACAGCCTAAAGCATTAGATTTCTTCCCGTTAACAGTTAACTTTGAAGAACGTCTTTATGCAGCAGGTAAAATCCCAGGTGGTTTCATTAAACGTGAAGGACGTCCATCAGAAGCGGCAGTATTAACTTCTCGCTTAATCGACCGTCCAATCCGTCCAATGTTCCCGGATGGTTTCCGTAATGAAGTACAATCAATTTTAATGGTTATGTCAAATGATTCAGACTGCCCTGCTGATGTAGCGGCAATGTTTGGTTCTTCATTATCATTAGCAATTTCTGATATCCCATTCGACGGACCGATTGCAGGTGTACATGTAGGATATATCGACGGTGAATTCGTTGTGAATCCGACTGTAGAACAATCTGCAAAATCGACAGTTCACTTAACAGTAGCAGGTAACAAAGACGCGATTAACATGGTAGAAGCAGGCGCTTTAGAAGTACCTGAAGAAATCATGCTTGAAGCGATCATGTTCGGTCATGAAGAAATTAAAAAGTTAATTGCTTTCCAAGAGAAAATTGTTGCTGAAGTTGGTAAAGAAAAACTAGAAGTAACATTATATGAATTAGATGCAGACTTAACAGCAGCGATCAAAGCTGAATGTGAAGCTGATATGAATACTGCGATCCAAACAGTGGACAAGCAATTACGTCAAGAAAATATTACAGCAGTAAAAACACGTGTTATCGAATCTTATGAAGCGCAGGAAGCTGACGAAGATACGATGAAACAAGTGAATGCTATTTTAGATAAAATGGTAAAAGACGAAGTGCGTCGTTTAATTACAGAAGATAAAGTTCGTCCGGATGGTCGTAAGCAAGATGAAATCCGCCCGCTTTCTTCTGAAGTAGACCTATTACCACGTGCACACGGTTCAGCATTATTCACACGTGGACAAACGCAAGCATTATCAATTTGTACTTTAGGTGCTTTAGGTGACGTTCAAATTATTGACGGCTTAGGTATTGAAGAGTCAAAACGCTGGATGCACCACTACAACTTCCCACAATTCTCAGTTGGGGAAACAGGTCGTTACGGTAGCCCAGGCCGTCGTGAAATCGGTCACGGTGCATTAGGTGAGCGTGCAATTTTAGCAGTAATGCCATCTGAAGAGGAATTCCCGTATGCAATCCGTTGCGTATCGGAAGTATTGGAATCAAACGGTTCTACTTCTCAAGCATCAATCTGTGCATCAACAATGGCTCTTATGGCTGCAGGTGTGCCAATTAAAGCACCGGTTGCAGGTATAGCAATGGGTCTTGTTAAAAAAGGCGAGCACTATACAGTATTATCAGATATCCAAGGTATGGAAGACCACCTTGGCGACATGGACTTTAAAGTGGCAGGTACAGCTAAAGGTGTAACAGCACTTCAAATGGACATTAAAATCGATGGTCTGTCTCGTGATATTTTAGAAGAAGCATTAACTCAAGCGAAAATCGGCCGTATGCACATTTTAGAGCATATGATGTCAACGATTTCAGAGTCTCGCACTTCATTATCACAATACGCACCAAAAATCGTTTCAATCAAAATTAATCCTGACAAAATCCGCGACGTAATCGGACCGGGTGGTAAAGTAATCAATAAAATTATTGATGAAACAGGCGTTAAAATTGATACAGAACAAGATGGTACAATTTACATCGCTTCAGCTGATGAAGCAATGATTAACCGTGCTAAAGAAATGATCGAATCAATCGTACGCGAAGCTAAAGTAGGCGAGTACTACATGGCAACAGTAAAACGCATTGAAAAATTCGGTGCATTCTGTGAAATCTTCCCAGGTAAAGACGGCTTACTGCATATTTCTGAAATTCAGGAAGAACGTACGAAAGAAGTAGAAGACGTATTAAAACTAGGCGATGAATTACTAGTGAAATGTATCGAGATCGATAAACAAGGTCGCGTAAACTTATCACGTAAAGTAGTTATCAAAGAAGAAAAAGAGCGCGCAGAACAAGGGAAATAATTGATTCCAAGCGCATAAAAACAAGATAAAAAGGGAGGTTGTACACTATTGTACAGCCTCTTTTTTAAATAACTTATGGAAGAGTGCTAAGAGCGTCACATCATTTGACAACGCATTCTTGTCCAAATATCCTGTGGAACTTCAAATTGGAATACTAATGATTTTTAAGTCATACTTATAATTTATTAGCCGAAATAAAGGAGAAATTTATGGTACAAGTAATTACAGCAAAAAATGGCGTGCGCATTGTCACTGAGCAAATGCCGCATGTCCGGTCATTATCGGTCGGCATTTGGGTCAATGCAGGCTCACGCTTCGAAACAAAAGAAGAAAATGGGATTACCCATTTCATCGAGCATATGCTTTTCAAAGGAACGAAAAACCGTACAGCCCGCCAAATCGCGGAAGAGTTCGACCGCATCGGCGGAGAAATTAATGCCTTCACATCGAAGGAACATACATGCTATTACGCAAAAGTGCTGGACCATCATGGGGAGCTCGCAATCGATATTCTGTCCGATATGTTCTTTAACTCTTTATTTGCAAAAGAAGAAATTGAACGCGAACGCCAAGTCGTCCTTGAAGAAATTTATATGAGCGAAGATGATCCGGCAGACGATGTCCATGAAAAATTATGGGGTGTCATGTTCTCGGAAGATGCGCTGGGTCGTCCGATTTTAGGAACACCGGAAACGCTGGCAACATTTGATGAAGAGATGATCCGCGCGTATATGGCGAAACATTACGGCCCTCAAAATGTTGTCATTTCGATTGCAGGGAATATTGAAGAGAGTTTAATGGAAAAAGTGGAAGCGTTATTCGGAAACTACGAAGCAAGTGAAGAATCGGTAGTTTCCAAACCGTCTTACCCGACATTTACACCAGGTGAAGTTGAAAAATTACGCGACACTGAACAGGCGCATATCGCAATTTCATTCCCGGCGATTGCGGTAAAAGATCCGAAAATGTACAGCTTTATTGCATTGAATAATATTATCGGCGGCAATATGAGTTCACGCCTGTTCCAGGAAGTGCGTGAAGAGCGCGGCTTGGCGTATTCTGTATTCAGCTACCAGTCGAGCTATGAAGATGTAGGGACATTTACGATTTATGCATCGGCATCGAAACAAAATCTGGATGCATTAAAGCAGCAGATCGACCAGACGTTATTTGACCTAGTTGCAGGCGGGGTAACGGAAACCGAGCTTGAAAATGCGAAGGAGCAATTAAAGGGCGGCTTCGTGTTAGGTCTTGAAGGAACGGAAGACTTTATGAACCGTAATGGAGTCAATGAACTGATCCACCAAAATCACCGTTCAGTCGATGAAGTGCTGGCAAAAATCGATGCGATATCAATGGAAACGATCGATGAGTTAATTACACAAATTTTATTATCCGAACCGGCAATTGCGATTATCGGACCGGAAAACGAATAACAAAAAGGACAGCGCGTGCTAGCAGTTAGCATACGCTGTTCTTTTAAAATTCAGCCGCCGGAAATTTTATTGCAGCCGATTTAAAATATTGATAGTAAATAATGAAACCAATTATCGGAACAATCGGTGCACCCATTAGTGCAATGTCCATAATACTAAATATTAGCATGATCATTAAATGAACAAACGCAAAGAGAAAAAAGTAGCCTAGCATTGTTCCGATTGATATGCTTTTCGTACCTTTTGTCGGATTGCTTAAATAGTTTTTCAGCATCGAGCCGACCGAAGCAATTCCTGCAGCAAAAGCGATTGAAATTAATGACAATTCAATGTCTTCGATTTGATGATCCAGATATAAATATGTTTGATAAATCCCGATAGGAATCGTTATGATAAGCAAGAGCAGTAAACTGAAAATAAATAAGCTTTTTACAAAGTCCTTTGGGTCAATCGGCATTACCCGGAATCGTTTCATAAAGTGGTTTTCAATCAAGTAGCTAATACCTAATGACGGCAAGAGCAACAGAAAATAGAAAACTATAAAACCAAAATTAACTTCTTTCAAAATGATCCACTGAATCGCGATCATCGCGGCAATAAATAAAAAAACAGTGATAAATAGTTTTCGCGAAAGATAAAAATGCATTTTAAGCAGTGCAATCATAAGACATCCCTCCTGTATTCACGAAAGTAATTGATGCTTGCAGCGATGATGAGTAGGATCAATAAACTCACAAATAAAATGAAACTCTGAAAAGTAGATAAATTTCCTAAAAATATGAGTAATTGAGAAAATCCTAATGGAATAAGAAATACAAAAAAGTTCATAAACCGACCAAACTTGCTGCGGCGAAAGAGCAGGAAAAAAGCGATAATAAAAAAACTGATGCCAAAGCTTACGAATAGCTGTTTGACGGATGGCAAAACAAGCTGCTGTTCAAGCAATGTTTGAATCGCGGTCGTTGCTACAATTGTATAAAGGATATAGTACAGAGTGTAACGTCCTAAAAAAGAGAGATCCACAATGAAAAAGGTCTTTTTGGAAATTGGAAACAAACTTGTCATGAGGAGCTGGCTTTCCCGTTGATCCAAATAAACGGCACAGAGCGCTGTTATACTAATGGACAGTATAAAGTATGCGGCGACTTCGGTACCTTCAAAAAATAAAGGAAGAGCTAAAATTGATGCCACAAGTGGTGTAAACAAAATCCATGCAGATAATTGCTGACCATAAAAACGATAAAGCATCTGCTTCATTATTTCCGCCCCTTTACGAAAAACAGCATCAGATCATCAATCGTCGGTTTTTGCAGTTCAATGACTGGATTCACGAATTCACGCATAACCAAGTACTCAATCCCAAACACATAATCCCGTTTGCCGATTATCGAATGGTTCGGTATAACTTTCGCTTCTTCATGCGATCCTTTCCAAATTCCGTAACCGTACAGCAGGTCATCTTTATTTTCACTGAACAAAATTTCCCCGTCATGGATAAATGTTATCGTATCGGCGATTTTCTCCAAATCCGATGTAATATGTGAAGAGAAGAGAATGGCATGATCTTCCTGTTCCATAAAGTTTTGCAGCATACCGAGCACTTCATCGCGTACGATCGGATCAAGACCGCTCGTTGGTTCATCAAGCAGCAAAAGTTTCGGCCGGTGTCCTAATGCAAGTGAAAGGGCGAGCTTCATTTTCGCTCCTTTAGACATCGTTTTGATTTTGTCATACTTCGGCACATCCAGCTGCTCCAGCAATTGATAAAAATAAGGACGGTCCCAAGTAGGATACACATTTCCGTACAGGACATCGAGCTCCTTTGGTGTAAAACTTTCCGGTACATGCAGTTCATCAAATACAACCCCGATTTGTGCCTTTAGCTCCACTTCATGTTCGATATGGTCTTTTTCGAATAAAAGAATGTTGCCATCAATTTTTTTCAGCAAATTTAAAATGAGTTTGATCGTCGTTGATTTTCCGGCACCGTTTTGCCCGATAAAGCCAGCAATCGTTCCGCTCTCAACCGTGAATGAAATATTATTTAACCGGAATTTTTTGAATTGCTTCGAAACGTTTTTTACTTCAATTGCGTTCATCATCATTCCTCCAATAGTAAATCGAGTAAGTCATGCAGTTCCTCTTTCGGCACATTGGCAGTTTTCGCGATGGATACCGCTTTTGTGAAATACATTTCAATTTGGCGGATCAGCTCTTCCCGCAGGAAATCCTGATTGCGTTCCGATACATAACTTCCTTTACCGGCAATCGTGACGATAAAGCCATCCCGTTCCAAATCTGCATACGCCCGCTTCGTTGTCATAACACTGATCTTCAGTTCTTTCGCCAATGCCCTTATAGAAGGTAGGGAATCACCTGTTAACAGTGTACCTGTCAAAATGGCCTGTTTTAACTGGTCGGTAATTTGCTCATAAATAGGCTTTTCACTGTTATTGCTCAATTTGATAATCAATCGTTTCACCTCACATGTTCAAACTGTGTATATACAGTATATACGGATGTGGCAGATTTTGTCTATTGAAAATTCAAAAATCTTAATTTTTACGTGCTGAAATTTTAAATTAGGTTAATTGCTGCATTTATTTTTCTGAACGAGTTTACCGTGTGACTCGTTACCCACGAATAGGACCTTCAAACTTAAATGATGAACCATTTCACTTCTGCCAAAGTTGATGCATATAGTAATGTAGGCTCTTACAAGAGGAGGGATGCAATGCTTTTATCAGAGCTCGCTGAAAAAGAACTGATCGAAATGGAAAACGGTGTTCGATATGGATTTTTAGCTGAGACGGAATGTATTTTTGATGCCAAAACAGGAAAGATTGCCGGATTTGAAATGCCGGCGCAAATGGTGAAAATGCCGTTCCAAAAGAAAAAGGCAGGGATGGTAAAATATATTCCTTGGAGTGAAATTATTTTAATTGGGGAAGACCGGGTATTATTTCAAAAAACAACATCGACATTAAAGCATGCCAATGATGACTGAACGCTGGCTTGTGATCGGTACAGATGAGCGAATGAAGTTTTTGGCGAAGCAATTATCTACAAATGATCGCACGGTGTATTACAAAAACACGACTGTTTGGGATGAAGCACTGAACAAAGTGGCGTTGGAGCTGCACCCGACAGAAATTGTGTTGCCGATCCACCCTTTATCGATTCAAGTGGAGGAGCTTTTAGGTATTCGTCAGGCACGATTTTTTGCGGGGAAATTGACAGATCAATGGAAACAAATTCTTGAAAACAAGCAAGTGCAGTACTATTTGGAAGATGAAACATTCATCTGGAAAAATGCTGCACTTACTGCAGAAGGCTTTCTAGCGCATTTGTATAAAGAAAAGTTAAATGTACAGTATAAAACAATTATGATTACAGGGTTTGGACGTGTAGCAAAAATGCTTGCCCTGTTTTTAACACGTCTCAATGCAAAGGTCATCATCGCCGTACGTTCGGAAACGCAAAAAGCCGAGGCCCTTGCATATGGCTATCAAGGTATTGAATTAAATGAGAAAAATAGTATGGAAGCGGATTTCCTGATTAATACGATCCCGACAAAATGGCTGACGAAGGATTTTGAATCATGGATGATCCGTCCGATTTATGATGTCGCATCAAGCCCGGGATGTTTGAACGATATCAAATTATCTCAATATGAGCTGCTACCTGCATTACCTGGGAAATACTTTCCGCAAGCTGCAGCAAACTTATTATACGAAACGATACTAGAATTACGAAAGGAGGAAGCAAATGCTTGAGGGAAAACGCATTGGTTTAGGAATTACAGCATCACATTGTACGTATGAAGATGTCGTACCGAAAATTACCCAATTTCGTGAAGCCGGTGCAACCGTTGTACCGATTATAACGCCTTCTGTATTACACGCTGCTACACGATTTGGAACAGGTGAAGAATGGATTGCGAAAATCGAAGAGTACTCCGGAGAAAAGGTTGTCAGTTCCATTGCGGAAGCGGAGCCGTTTGGACCGAGTAATCCGTTAGACTGTATGGTAATCGCACCGATGACAGGGAACTCGATCAGTAAATTTGCCAATGCCGCAACAGACAGTGCCGTACTGATGGCAGCTAAGGCGACACTTCGAAATGGGTCACCTGTAGTACTTGGTATTTCAACGAATGATGCGCTTGGGTTAAACGGGATGAATTTAATGAAATTAATGAATGCAAAAAACATTTACTTCATTCCATTCGGTCAGGATGATCCAATTAAAAAACCGACATCGCTCATAGCGGATTTCACAAAAATGCTCGATACTGTAGCATATACGCTCGCTCATAAAAAACAGATTCAGCCAATATTTATACAATATTTTAAATAATCAAATTATCTCACACAATTCTAATAATATATGATACAATATCCAACATTATATACATACCGATATTTTTAGGAGAGATGAGACATGACAAAGAAATTGAATGTTGCCGTAGTTGGGGCAACAGGAGCTGTAGGTACAAAAATGATGGAGAAGCTGATTGAGCGCAAATTTCCAATTGCATCTATCAAGTTTTTAGCTTCTGCTCGTTCAGCGGGAAAACAAATCGAATTTAATGGTGAAAACTATACGATAGAAGAAGCGAAACCGGAAAGCTTTGAAGGGATCGATCTTGCATTATTTTCAGCAGGCGGAGCTGTATCTGAAGTGCTGGCACCTGAAGCAGCAAAGCGTGGAGCGATTGTTATTGATAACACAAGCCATTTCCGTATGGATCCAGAGGTACCGCTTGTTGTACCGGAAGTAAATCGCCATGCATTAAAAACGATTCCAAAAGGGATTATCGCAAATCCAAACTGTTCGACAATTCAAATGGTTGCAGCATTACAGCCGATCCGTGAAAAGTTCGGTTTAACAAAAGTTGTTGTATCGACATATCAAGCGGTATCCGGTTCTGGTGTGGCAGCAATTGAAGAGCTGCGTGAGCAAAGTGCACAGTGGGATGCAGGGAAAAATGTTGAAGCGAAAGTTTTACCGGTTAAATCAGATAAAAAACATTATCCTATCGCACGTAATGTCATTCCGCAAATTGATAAATTTACGGACAATGGCTTTACATATGAAGAAATGAAAATGATCAACGAAACGAAAAAAATTATGGAAGCACCTGAGCTGAAAGTTGCTGCAACATGTGTACGTGTTCCGGTTGTTTCAGGCCACTCAGAATCGGTTTATATCGAACTGGAGCAAGAAGCAACAGTACAGCAAATTTTTGACGCATTAACTGGAGCACCGGGCATTGTTCTGCAAGATGACATTCGCGAACAGCTTTACCCGATGCCGATTTTTGCGGAAAATGAAGAACCGACATATGTTGGACGTATTCGCCAAGATTTAGACAACAAAAAAGGATTCCACTTATGGATTGTGTCAGATAATTTATTAAAAGGGGCTGCACTCAACTCTATTCAAATTGCAGAAGCTATGCTAGAGGATCACTTACTATAAGGGGAGGATTATTAGTTATGGATTTCGGACGTATTGGTACAGCGATGATTACGCCGTTTAAAAAGGACGGTACGATTAATTATCCTGAGTTAGAACGAATTATTAATCATTTAATTGAAAATGGTACAGATTCAATTATTGCTTGTGGAACAACTTCGGAAAACCCGACAATGTCAACTGAGGAAAAAATCGAGGTCGTGCGCTTTACAGTTGAAAAAGTGGCAGGACGCATACCTGTTATTGCCGGTACAGGGGATAACGAAACAGCCTACTCGATTATGATGACTCATAAAGCAGAGGAAAATGGGGCAAACGGAATCATGCTCGTAACTCCATATTATAATAAGCCAAACCAGCGCGGCATGTATGCCCACTTTAAAACGATCGCAAAAGAAACGAAGCTTCCTGTCATGCTGTATAATGTACCTGGTCGTACAGGTGCCAATATTTCAGCGGAAACAACGATTGCGATCAGCAAAGACGTACCGAATATTACATGCATAAAAGAAGCAAGCGGTAACTTAGATCAAATGGGTGACATCATTGAAAATGTCGATCCTGATTTCTATGTATACTCAGGGGATGACGGGTTAACGTTGCCACTGCTTGCAATCGGCGGACGCGGCATTATTTCTGTCGCTTCACATGTAGTAGGGAAAGATATGCAGCAAATGGTTCGTGCATTTGAAGAAGGCCGTCATCAGGAGGCTGCACAAATTCACCGAGCATTATTGCCGCTCGTTCGTGCCTTATTTGCACAACCGAATCCATCTCCAATTAAATACGCGATGACAAAATTAGGCTTTGATACACTTGATGTACGGATGCCGATGATGGAAATGCTACCGGAAGAAAAGGCAGCATTTGATGAAATTTGGGATACGTATCAGGAAAAAGCAAAAAGTTTCCGCGCATTACAAGTGAACTAACACATAAACAGTCACGCCTTCCGATGTGAAGCGGGTGACTGTTTTTTTATTTTTAGTCAGTTTGAGGATTATTGCGGATGAAGTGAGGATTAATGGTCAGAAACTGAGGATTAAAAGAAGAATTTTGAGGATTATCGGCTGCCAACTGAGGATTATCCAGTTAAAAGTGAGGATTAAAATTTCGACATTCTGTAAAACAGTTGTGATTTTAATTTGCCCGCAGTTCCGTAAAAAAAGAAAATCACTTTTTTATTTGTACTAACGTCATTCTCACCGTATAATGAACTTTAAGTGGTTGCTGTTCGGAACAATTTAGGAGGAAATAAAGTGACAAAATCAAAAAATGAACTAATCCGTGTCATTCCATTAGGTGGAGTTGGCGAAATCGGAAAATCAATGTATGTAATAGAAATCGATGAAGAGCTTTTCGTAGTAGACAGTGGGCTCATGTTCCCAGAAGACGAAATGCTTGGAATTGATATCGTTATTCCAGATATCACGTATTTAGAGGAAAATAAAGAGCGCGTAAAAGGTATTTTCCTTACTCATGGACATGAAGATGCAATTGGATCGATTGCGTATGTATTAAAGAAAATTAAAGCACCGGTATACGGTTCAAAGTTAACGATCGCATTGGCGAAGGAGCATTTAAAAGAATTACCTGCACCTTACCAAGTGAAATTCTTTGAAGTATCGAGCAACAGTCGCATGAACTTCAATTCTACTTATGTGACATTCTTCCATACAACACATAGTATTCCAGATTCATTAGGTATCGTGTTCCATACTTCTGAAGGCGCTATCGTTCACACAGGCGAATTCAAATTTGACCAGTCGGCAACAGGTAAATTCAAGCCGGATTTGGCAAAAATGGCGATGCTCGGTGAAGAAGGCGTATTCATGCTTTTATCAGAATCAATGGAAGCAGAACGTCCTGGCTATACAACAAGTGAAGCAGTTATTGCGGAAGAATTGCAAAAAACGTTCCATTCGGCACCAGGTCGAATTATCGTAGCATTATATGCATCAAACTTTATTCGTATTCAGCAAGTGTTTAGACAAGCTGCCGCATCGTACCGTAAAGTCGCGGTAGTCGGGAAATCATTAGAGAAAATGGTCGATATCGGTGTAAACCTAGGCTATTTGGAAATCGATGAATCAACACTTGTACCAGTAAACGAAATTCATAAATATCATGATGACGAAATTATTATTATGGCAACGGGCAACAAAGGTGAACCACTTGATGCACTAGATAAAATTGTGCGTAAACACCACCGTGACATTAAAATCAGAAATACAGATACAGTTTTAATTACATTCACTCCATCACCAAGCATGGAAGTGCAAATGTATAACACGATGAATCAATTGGCTAAAGCTGGCGCACATGTTATGACTTCAAACAAAAAAGTCCATGTTTCCGGCCACGGCAGCGCGGAAGATTTAAAATTGATGCTGAACTTCATGAAGCCGAAATACTTTATCCCGGTTCAAGGGGAGTACCGCATGTTAATTGCGCACTCGAAACTTGCACAACAAGTAGGCTTGCAAAAATCACAAATCTTCATCGCAGATAAAGGTGATATTGTCGAGTACAAAAACGGCAAAATGCGCATGACAGGACGTGTACAGGCAGGGAATGTATTAATCGACGGAATCGGTGTAGGCGATGTAGGTAATATCGTTTTACGCGACCGTAAACTGCTTTCACAAGATGGGATTTTCATTGTCGTTGTGACACTGAACCGTGCACAGAAAAAAATTGCTTCAGGTCCCGAAATTTTATCGCGCGGATTCGTTTACGTACGTGAATCTGAGCAATTAATGGAGGAAGCTTCTGAAATCGCACGCGAAGTGATCGAGAAGTATGTCGGCAAAGAAACGTTCGAATGGACAAACATTAAGCAAGAAATTCGCGACACATTAAATCAGTATTTATTCCAAAAAACAAAACGTCGTCCAATGATCATTCCAATCATTATGGAGTACTAATTTGAGGGAGAGGCAACTATAGTTGCACCTTTATCTAATAATCAAAAAGGGTTTTCTTACATTAAGCGTGAGAAAGCCCTTTTTCTAACTGAATTTCCGGAGTGGAGATGTCCCTTGTTACTAGTATTAGAGAATGCTGGATAAATGCGGTAAATACTATCTGAAAAAAACTGATTTTTCGGTACATAGCAGTAAAAATTATTCTATTCAGCACAAGCTAAGTTAATTGATTAAATATAACGCCTCACCATCACCCGGAAGCCTATACAGCAACTTTGGCGTCTAACATTAAGGAACAATTTTTAAGTAGGTGAACAAAGATTGGATAAAAAGAAAAGTACTAAAACAAAAGCAAAAGCAAAGCCGACGCTAAAGCCAAAAACGAAAGAAGAACTCCATCCGCTCGCATATGAAATCATCGGATTGCTGCTCATCGCATTAGCCATTATCGAATTTCTGGAGTTCGGACTCGTGGGAAGAATGCTCCATTCTATCGCGATGTTTTTCTTCGGCAATTTGCATTTTATCATCCCATTACTATGCTTTTTAGTTGCAGGGATGTTAATGGTCAAACGCCGGGGTGTTGCATTTAATACCCGTGTCGTATACGGTGTGCTGTTTGTCGGGGCAAGCTTGACGATTTTCAGTCATAGCTTGTTATTCGAGCAAATGCATGCAACGAACACACTGTTGTCAAATTCCGTATTAAAGGAAACGTGGAGAATACTCATCAGCACAGATGGAATCGTAAACCGCAGCAATGCGCTCGGCGGCGGTATGATCGGCGGATTATTATTCAGCCTGTTCCATGTTTTATTCGATGCATCCGGTGCAAAAATTGCCGCATTTGTATTATTGGCAATCGGGATCATTTTAATTACCGGAAAAGCGCTCGTGCCAATATTAGTGGAGAAAGCCCCTACACTTAAGGGAAAGTTCAAAAGAACGAAACGCAGCACAAGAAGTAAACCAAAACCGGAAGTTAAAGAGAAGCAGCGTCGTTCTAAAACAGAACCAATTATGGAAGAGGAAGCGGCTGATTTGGAAGACCTGATTATTACGACAGCAACGCCAACACATCATGAGCCGATCATTTCGAATTTTGTGGAGCAAGTAAAGCAGGAACAGCAAAAAGGTATCGAAATCGAAGTAGAGGAAAAAATAAGTGAGCCGATTATGGCCGTAACATCCGAAACGGATCAAACTTACATTTTGCCGTCCATGCAGCAGCTGAACCCGCCACCGGAACATGATCAGAGCGGTGAATATTCGGTCATTCAAACAAATGCAAAGAAACTGGAACAAACATTTTTAAGCTTTGGTGTAAAAGCGAAAGTGACACAAGTTCATTTAGGTCCAGCAGTTACAAAATATGAAGTAATGCCGGACACAGGTGTAAAAGTAAGTAAAATTGTCAGCCTTCAAGATGACTTGGCACTTGCCCTTGCAGCAAAAGATATTCGTATTGAAGCACCGATTCCAGGTAAATCTGCTGTCGGAATCGAAGTGCCGAACAGTGAAGTGGCCGTCGTTACATTACGTGAAGTGCTTGAAGCAAATGAACAGGTGAAAGTCGGGGCCAAATTGTTAGTAAGTTTGGGTCGCGATGTAACAGGCCAGGCGATTGCGGCAGAACTTAACAAAATGCCACACTTATTAGTTGCCGGTTCAACAGGGAGCGGTAAAAGTGTATGTATCAATGGCATTATTGTGTCACTATTGATGCGCGCAAAACCAAGTGAAGTGAAAATGATGATGATCGATCCAAAAATGGTAGAGCTAAGTGTGTATAACGGTATTCCACATTTATTGGCGCCAGTTGTAACAGATCCGCGTAAAGCGGCACAGGCATTACAGAAAGTTGTGTCGGAAATGGAACGACGCTATGATCTGTTTTCACACTCCGGTACAAGGAATATTGAAGGATATAACGAATATATCGATATAAGCAATGAAGGTGCAATGGAAAAACAGCCGAAGCTTCCGTATATTGTCGTAATTGTCGACGAGTTGGCGGACTTAATGATGGTTGCCTCGAGTGAAGTGGAAGATGCGATTACACGACTTGCCCAAATGGCGCGTGCAGCAGGGATTCACCTCATTATCGCAACACAAAGACCGTCCGTTGATGTTATTACCGGCATCATCAAAGCGAATATTCCTTCACGTATTGCATTTGCCGTTTCGTCGGCTGTCGATTCCCGCACAATCTTGGATATGGGCGGTGCCGAAAGATTACTTGGCCGCGGTGATATGCTTTATTTACCGGCAGGGGCATCCAAACCAGTCCGTGTGCAAGGTGCATTTGTAAGTGATCATGAAGTGGAAAGAATTATTAACAGTGTCATTGAGCAGCAAAAAGCTCAATATGAGGAGGCGATGATTCCGACCGATGAACCGATTGTTGACGTAATGGACGAGACGGACGACTTGTATGACGAAGCCGTACAACTCGTGCTGGAAATGCAAACAGCTTCCGTATCTTTACTGCAGCGCCGATTCAGAATCGGGTATTCACGTGCAGCCCGAATTGTCGATCAGATGGAGCAGCGCGGAGTTGTCGGACCACCAGAAGGAAGTAAACCGCGTCAAGTGCTAGGAAATAGATACTAGAAAACCTTGACATTGTCGCACTTTTCGGAATATATTCTTTTCTATAAGTTTTGAAATAAATTCGCTAATTTTTCACATTAACGTGACACATTTAAAGAAATATGTTTTCTTTTTTCGTTTAAAGTGTTATATTATTCACGAATTAGTAGGAATGTTGTACATCAGATGTCTGATCTCTATGTTATGGTGGTGATACTAATTGACAATTAAAGCAGATCATCGTCATTTATACTTACAAGTTATTGATCGTTTGAAGTCAGATATAGATAAAGGGACCTATCGTGAGAACGAAAAATTACCCTCAGAATTCGAACTTTCAAAAACATTGGGTGTAAGTCGTGCAACGCTTCGTGAAGCACTGCGACTTTTGGAAGAAGAAAACGTTATTATCCGTCGTCATGGTGTAGGTACATTCGTCAATCCAAAGCCGGTCTTTACGTCAGGCATTGAGCATTTATCGAGTGTATCTTCTATGATTGAAAACGCTGGTATGAATCCAGGCACAATCTTCATCAGTGCGAAGGAAGAAAAAGCCACGGAAGATGATGTGGAACGTTTCCAAGCTGACATTGATGACAATGTTATCACGATTGAACGTGTAAGAACGGCAGACAATGAACCGGTTGTTTACTGTGTAGACAAAGTACCGGCCAATTTACTGCCAAATGAATTTATAAGTAATCAAAACGTTTCGATTTTCTCGGCTTTAGAGCAAACCGGATCTATCCGTGTCGCATATGCAGTGACATATATTGATCCAGTAGGCTTCCACGATGAAGTATCACCGATATTGAAATGTGGGCCGGAAACAGCATTGCTTGTATTAAAGCAACTTCACTATGATGAAAATGATCGTGTTGTTCTTTATTCAAAAAATTATTTTAGAGCTGACAAATTCAGCTTCCATGTAGTACGTAAACGGGTGTAGAACAATAATTTCTATTATTTAATTCCTGCTAATATCAATTACCTTTGAGGGGGACTCATTAATGAAAAAGCGTAAATTTGGTTTATTAATTTCTTCTGTAGTAGCAACTGGTGCAATTTTGGCGGCATGTGGAACTGACGAAGAGTCAACTGATTCAAAAGACACTTCAAACAATGATTCTAATTCTGGTTCTGAAACAAGCACTGACGCAGGTTCTGGCGATTTCTCAATCGCAATGGTTACAGACGTTGGTGGCGTAGACGACAAATCATTTAACCAATCAGCTTGGGAAGGTGTTCAACAATTCGGTGCTGACAACGGCCTATCTAAAGGTGACGGTGGTTTCGATTACTTACAATCTCAATCAGATGCTGACTACAACACAAACTTAAACAACTTATTACGTCGTGACTTCGATTTAGTATTCGGTGTTGGTTTCATGATGGGTGATGCAATTGAAGAGATCGCTAATGACAATCCAGATGCACAGTTAGCATTAATCGATGCTGAAGTAGAAGCGGATAACGTAGCAAACATCCTGTTCAAAGAGCAAGAAGGTGCTTTCTTAGCTGGTGTTGTTGCAGCTTCAATGTCTGAATCAGGCAAAATTGGTTTCGTAGGTGGTACAGATATCCCAGTAATTAACCGCTTCCACGCTGGTTTCATCGAGGGTGCAAAAGCTGTTAACCCGGATATCGAAATCCAAGTAAACTACACAGGTGTATTCGACGATGCATCTAAAGGTAAAATCGCTGCGAACTCAATGTACTCTTCTGGCGTAGATATTATTTTCCACGCTGCTGGTGGTACTGGTAACGGTGTATTCTCAGAAGCTAAAGAGCGTAAAGCAAAAGATAAAGATGCTAACGTATGGGTAATCGGTGTTGACGCTGACCAATATGCAGAAGGCCAAGTTGATGACTCTACAAACATCACTTTAACTTCTATGTTAAAAGGTGTTAACAACGCGGTAGTGGATATCGCTACTAAAGCGAAAAACGGTGAGTTCCCAGGTGGTACAACTACTGTTTACGGTTTAGCTGAAGATGGTGTTGGCTTAGCAGATTCTCGTGGTGCAATTCCTCAAGAAGTAATGGATAAAGTAGAAGAATATAAAGAGAAGATTGCTTCTGGCGAAATTAAAGTTTCAGAAGAAAAACCTAAAGATAAATAATAATTCTTAATGGTAGTCATCATAGGGGAATTATTCCCCTATGATGATTTTCTAATGTAAGGGCTTGTTTTAAAAATTCAGTAAATTTAGTATTGAGTGAAATGTAAGCGTTATATTTTCATAGAATTGTAAGACAAGGGACTTATTTAGTGTAGAATTCGTCTTCAAAAATTAATAGATGAAAGATTTTTACAAAAATCTTTCATGTGTTAATTTTATAAAAATACTTTAAAAGATAAATAGCCTAAGGGAGTGAGTCTAGTGGAATACGTGATTGAAATGCTAGGGATTCGCAAAGAGTTCGGTAATTTCGTAGCAAACAATAATATCACCCTCCAGTTAAAAAAAGGCGAAATTCATGCACTACTAGGAGAAAACGGTGCAGGTAAGTCGACTTTAATGAATGTACTTTTCGGTCTATATCAACCAGAAGCCGGAGAAATTAAAGTACGCGGAGAATCAGTAAAAATTACAGATCCAAATAAAGCGAATGATTTAGGAATCGGAATGGTGCACCAGCACTTTATGCTTGTGGAAAACTTTACGGTTACGGAAAACATCATTTTAGGCAGCGAACCTACGAAAATGGGAGCTATCAACATTAAAGATGCCGCAAACGATATCGCTGCATTATCGAAGAAATACAACTTGGATGTGGATCCATATGCGAAAATTGAAGATATTTCTGTCGGAATGCAACAACGTGTAGAAATTTTAAAAACATTATACCGCGGTGCGGAAATTCTTATTTTTGACGAGCCGACTGCTTCATTAACACCGCAAGAGATTACAGAATTAATGGCGATCTTAAAACTTCTGATCAAAGAAGGCAAGTCGATCATCATCATTACGCATAAGCTGAAAGAAATTATGGAAGTATCTGACCGTGTAACAATTATCCGTAAAGGTGAAGGGGTTGGAACGGTCGTAACGAACGAAACAAACCCGGATCAGCTGGCGGAATTAATGGTAGGCCGACAAGTAGAATTCAAAACAGAAAAAGGGGAAGCAAACCCTACTGAAGAAATCTTCAAAGTCGAAAACCTTGTTGTCACGGATTACCGGGATGTCGAAAAAGTAAAAGGTCTGAATTTATCGATTCGCCGTGGTGAAATCGTTGGTATTGCAGGGATTGACGGAAATGGTCAATCAGAATTAATTGAAGCCATTACAGGACTGCGCAAAATTAAGAGCGGTAAAGTGACTTTAGGCGGCAAAGATATTACAGGCTTAAAACCGCGTGAAATTACGGAAACAGGTGTAGGACATATTCCTCAGGACCGTCACAAACACGGGCTTGTCCTGGATTTCCCTATTGGGCACAATATCGCACTACAAACTTACTACAAATCGCCAATTTCAAAGGGCGTTATTATGGACTATAAGAAAATTAATGAAAAAGCTCGCAAAATCATTGAAGAGTATGATGTTCGTTCAGGTCAAGGCGAAATGACGCCAGCACGTGCGCTTTCAGGCGGTAACCAGCAAAAGGCGATTATCGGACGTGAAGTCGACCGTGATCCGGATCTGCTTATTGCAGCACTTCCTACTCGTGGATTGGACGTAGGGGCAATTGAATTTATTCACTCTCGTTTAATCGAGCAACGTGATAAAGGAAAAGCCGTATTATTGATTTCGTTTGAATTAGATGAAGTTATGAACGTTTCTGACCGCATTGCCGTTATTTATGATGGGACAATTGTTGATACGGTTTATCCGAAAGAAACATCTGAACAAGAGCTGGGCTTATTAATGGCCGGTGAAAAACGTAAAGCAAAGGCAGTTAAGGAGGGGAACGAATAATGTCAAATCGAGTTGTGAATCTGCTCGTTCCACTCATCTCGGTAGTTTTAGGATTACTCGTTGGCGGGATCATCATGGTTGTCAGCGGCTATGATGCAATCGATGGATATACAGCACTATGGAATGGTATTTTCGGAGATTCCTATTCTATCGGTAATACGATCCGTCAAATTACACCGTATATTTTAGCAGGTCTTGCGGTAGCATTTGCCTTCCGTACGGGATTATTCAACATAGGTGTTGAAGGTCAGCTATTAATGGGTTGGCTTGCAGCGGCATATGTCGGTTATGCAATTGATGGATTGCCACGTATTATCCACTTGCCATTAGCATTACTTGCGGCTGCGGCAGCTGGGGCATTCTGGGCATTTATCGTAGGTTTCCTGAAAGCAAAACTTCAAGTACACGAAGTAATTGCTTCGATCATGTTAAACTACACAGCATTATATTTAACAAATGCTGCGATTAAATCATTATCAGACGGCGGATTCAAAACGCCGACGGTATTGGAGTCAGCGACATTACGTAATCAGTGGTTACGTGAAATTACGGACAATTCAAGTCTTCACTTAGGGATTATCGTGGCACTGATCATGGTAGTTGTCATGTGGTTTATTTTAGAAAAAACAACTCGCGGGTATGAGTTGAAAGCAGTAGGGTTCAACAAAAACGCTGCTGAATATGCAGGTATGAACGTAAACCGCAACATCATTTTAGCAATGACAATTTCCGGTGTGTTCGCCGGTCTTGGCGGTGCGATGGAAGCATTGGGAACATACCAGAACGCATCGATTAAAGCAGCAGCTTCAGGTATCGGATTTGACGGGATCGCCGTAGCATTACTTGGTGCGAACAATCCGATCGGTGTATTCTTCGGAGCTTCATTATTCGGTTCCCTGAAATACGGTTCATTAAACATGCCAAATGAAGCAGGTATTCCGGAAGAAATCGTATCGATCATTATTGCGGTAATTATTTTATTCGTAGCTTCAGGCTATATTTTACGTGTCGGTTTACAGAAATTCGGAAAGAAAAAGGAGGGCAAGTAACATGAGCTTTTTAGAAGTGTTATACTTTATCGTCCCTTCTGCCCTTTTATACGCAACACCGCTTATTTTAACAGGTATCGGGGCTCTATTCTCGGAGCGTGCAGGGGTAATCGGTCTTGGTGTTGAAGGGTTAATGATTGTCGGTGCATTTACAGGTATTTATATTAACCTTGAATACTATGCTGACTTTGGGAAAAACGTCATTTGGCTGGCTTTATTGGCAGCATTGTTGGCAGGGGCAATTTTCTCGTTAATTATTGCCGTTGCAGCTGTAACGTTCCGTGCAGACCAAACTGTTACAGGTGTAGCAGCAAACATGCTTGCTGCAGCGATTACAGTATTCTTGGTTAAATTAATTTACGGTAAAGGTCAAACGGACATGGTTTCTGCACCATTACAACGTTTTGAAATACCATTTTTATCAGATATACCGTTCTTGGGACCGCTCCTGTTCCAAAATGTATACTCCACAACAATTATCGCATTGGTTGTTGCGGTAGGAGCATGGTTTGTTCTTTACAAAATGCCATTCGGTTTACGTATTCGCTCTGTGGGAGAACATCCAATGGCAGCAGATACGATGGGTATTAATGTAGCGAAAATGCGTTATATCGGTGTAATGATTTCCGGTGCATTAGCAGGTGTCGGTGGTGCTTCATTGGCTATGACAGCATCTGGTGATTTCTCTGGCTCTACAGTAGCCGGACAAGGATTCATCGCTATTGCTGCAATGATTTTCGGTAAATGGCATCCAATCGGAACATTAGGTGCCGCACTATTCTTTGGCTTGGCACAAACATTAAGTATCGGTGGCGGGAACATCCCGTTCATTCAAGATATCCCACCGGTAATCCTGCAAGTACTACCATATGTCCTGACAATCCTGGCATTAGCAGGCTTCGTAGGAAAAGCAGTAGCACCAAAAGCATCAGGCGTTCCATATATCAAAGGAAAACGCTAATTATAAAACCAACCGCCTGTACAAAGTGGATTTGTACAGGCGGTTTTTTTTTGTTGATTGAGTGGGCGGGGGGTTTGATTTTTTAGCCGAGTTGTAGGGGGAAGTAGAACCTTTTGAAGGGGAAGTAGAAATTTTTTAGGCTAAAGTGGAAACTGTTTATGTAAAAGTAGAACGATTCGCCGGTAAAGTAAAAAGCGTGAAAATTATTAGCCAAGTTACGGGTGAAAGTAGAACCTTTTGAAGAGAAAGTAGAAAGTTTTCAGGCTAAAGTGGAAACTATTTATGTAAAAGTAGAACGATTCGCCGGTAAAGTAAAAAGCGTGGAAATTATTAGCCAAGTTACGGGTGAAAGTAGAACCTTTTGAAGAGAAAGTAGAAAGTTTTACTGCTAAGTAGAAGCTATTCAATGAAAAGTAGAATTAATCGTCGGTAAAGTAGAAACACAAAATTTATTAGCCAAGTTGAGAGAGAAAGTAGAATTTATTTAAGATAAGGTAGAAAGTTTTGCGGCTAAAGTAGAAATTATTTAGGGTGAAATAGAACAAATCTCCAGGAAAGTAGAAAGTGTTGAACTTATTAGCTTATTAGCTGGAAAAAGTGTAACGTATAGAGGGAGAAGTAGAAAATTTAACGTTTAAAGGTAGAAACTATTCAAGGAAAAATAGAATAGGTAGAACGTAAAGTAGAAAACCCGTTTTTGATAACCAAGTTGTGTTAAAGCGTGAACTTTAAATTTAAAGGGAATAAAATTCACCGTAACTTGTCTCAAATTAAATAAGTAGCCCAAACTTCATACAAAACCATAGTTGCGCGGAGTGGAGGGGCCGACTCCTTGGGGATTATTAAGCGTGCGCGGAAAATCCACTTGATGTATGCCGCCGTAGAGGCATACATCCAGTTAGTTGGAGCCACGCCCTTAAAAGAATAAAGGAACGAATGCTAAGAGCGTCACATCGTGTGACAACGCATTCGTGACCAACATCGTGTTGGCCTCCCGCCACGCAGCACAACGAGCCACATGAAGAAACACAGAAAGCGTATAAAACCTTTATTAAAAAGAAGTTTTTTTATTTTTTTACACCTTCACACTTTTCATTCATAAATGTCACGAATTAGGGAACACTTAGTACGGATAATAACTTTGCACAAATCAAGGCAACACATGTATAGTAGAGAAGAAGCATTTATATTTATATTCACGAGGTAGTCAGGAGGAGTTTTTTTGTTTTTAACAACCGAAATTGCGAAAGGTGTTTCGCTTCATATACGACAAACCGCCCAATTCAAAACGGTGAACTTTTCGATAAAATGGAGAACGCCATTAAATGAAGAAACAGCGGCACAGCGTACAGTATTATCGAATGTCCTGCAGCACAGTAACGAAAAATTTCCAACATCGGCAAGTTACCGCAGCTATTTAGATGACCTATTCGGCACAGTATTGTATTTTGACACAGCCAAGCGCGGTCAGGAACATACCGTACTATTAAATGTCGAAACAGTAAACGACCAATATTTATCGCATGGCAATGTATTAAATGAAGCAATCGACCTGATCCAGGAAGCGATCTTCAAACCGAACTACGAAAACGGTGTATTTAAAGAATCCATTGTCAACCGTGAAAAAGAAATGGTCATCCAACGAATTCAATCAATTTTCGATGACAAGTCGCGCTACGCACAAAAACGTTTAACAGAAATCATCCGTCCAAACAGTGCAGCATCATTTTCTGCAAACGGGAATATCGAAGCCGTAAAAGCCATTACACCACAATCATTGACAAAAACATATGAAGATATGCTAGCAAATGATGTCATTGATATTTACGTTGTCGGTGATATTAATGTGGAAGAAATGACGGAAAAGTTAAAAGCAGCATTCCAATTTGCTGACCGCAATGCGCTGCCTAAAACACAAGAAGATACAAATCCTGCAAACGTAGAACCTTATACGAAAGAAACGCAGGAAATGAAACAAGGGAAACTGCATATCGGCTACTCGACACCAGTACGATTTGGCGATAAAGATTTCCCAATCATGCAAATTTTCAACGGTATTTTTGGCGGATATGCCCATTCAAAACTGTTTATGAATGTCCGTGAAAAAGAAAGTTTAGCTTATTATGCATCAAGCTCTTATTCTTCACAATACGGATTACTGTTTGTCGTGTCAGGTATTGAGCCGGCAAATGAAGAAAAGGCACGCAAATTAATTGCTGAACAGTTAAAAGTGATGCAAAATGGTGAAATTACTGATTTGGAATTGGCGCAAACGAAGGCGATGCTCATTAACCAATTAAAAGAAGCATTGGATTCCCCTCGTGGCCAAATCGAAATTTTTGACCAATACAAAGTATTAGACGAACCGTTTACTATGGATACGTGGACTGCACGCTGGCAATCTGTGTCAAAAGAAGATGTGCAGAAAGTGGCACAGGATATTAAATTAGAAGCAACGTATTTCTTATGCGGTAAGGGGGAGTAATCCATGGAAACAATTGAATTCCAGCAATTAGATGAAACATTATATTACAAGCAGCTAAACAATGGATTAGACGTATACATTTTGCCGAAAAAAGGCTTTTCAAAGACATTTGTGACATTCACTACGAAGTACGGTTCGATTGACCGTACATTCGTACCGATCGGAGAAACAGAGCCGATTACTGTTCCGGACGGGATTGCCCACTTTTTAGAGCATAAAATGTTCGAAAAAGAAGACGGGGATGTATTCCAACAGTTCAGTGAAGTAGGCGCGCAGGCGAATGCGTTCACATCATTTACCCGCACAGCGTACCTGTTCTCTGCAACGGACCATATTTATAAAAGTACGGAAACATTATTGAATTTTGTACAGGAGCCGTATTTCACGGAAGAAACGGTAAATAAAGAAAAAGGCATTATCGGGCAGGAAATTACGATGTACGATGATCAGCCGGATTGGCGTTTATATTTTGGTGCGATTGAAAATATGTACCACAACCACCCGGTGAAAATTGATATTGCCGGCACAATCGATTCAATTGATGGAATTACAGCCGAGCATTTATATACGTGCTACAACACGTTCTACCATCCGTCAAACATGCTATTGTTCGTAATCGGTGCAGTAGACCCTGTTGAAATGATGGCATTTATTGAAGATAACCAAAACAAAAAGACATTCCAGGAGCCGACAGACTTAAAACGCTTATTTGATGAAGAACCTACAAATGTAGCTGAAAAAGAGCGCGTGCTTCATATGGATGTACAAAAGCCAAAAGTATATGTTGGTTTAAAAGCGAAACAAGTTGATTTAAGCGGCGAAGAAATGCTGAAGCATGAGCTTGCTGTACAAATCGGTGTTGAATGTTTATTCGGCCGCGCTTCATCGTTCTATACAGATGTATATGAAAACGGCTTAATCGATGAGTCATACGGTTATGATTTCTCATTGGAAAATGGCTATGGATTTGCACTGATCGGCTCGGATTCAGAACAGCCGGAACAGCTTGCCAAATTGATTAAAGATAAACTGGCAGAAACAGAGCAAAAAAACTTATTCACTTCTGAAGATGTAGAGCGTATTAAACGTAAAAAAATCGGTTTCTTCCTGCGTGCACTGAATTCAATCGAATTTATCGCCAACCAGTTTACACGTTACAAATTCAATGACATGAATTTATTCGATGTTGTACCGGTACTGGAGACAATTACAGTGGAAGATATCGAAAAAGCATTTAAAACAATTCAAGGTGAAGAGCAACAAACGGTGTTTACTATCATGCCAGTTAGCGGGCGCGATCAAAAATGAAGAAGTTTGCATTAGTTTGCGGTGCATCCGGCGCGATTGGGCAGGCGATTTGCCAGCAATTAGCACAGGATCGCTGGTCACTCTATCTGCATTATCATACTGGGCATACTGTCATTGACAGTATGCTTCAAGTGTTTACCGAGAACTTTCCGGATCAGGAGTTTATCCCGGTAAAAGCCGATTTCAGCAGTGACACCGGAGCGGAGCAGATTGCCGCCCAAATTTTTTCATTGCAGGCGATCGTTTATGCGAACGGCCATGCATTTTATGATTTACTGGAAAACACACCAGCCGAGGAAATGACCAAACTTTGGCATGTCCATGTACAAAATCCGATGCGAACGACGGCACTGCTTGCGGGCAAATTGCGAGCGAACAAAGTCAGCTATGTGCTTGTCATTGGTTCGATCTGGGGAGATGTCGGTGCCGCAGGCGAAGTAGCGTACTCAGCTGTAAAAGGCGCCCAGCACAGCTTCGTGAAAGCATACTCGCAGGAAGCGGCGTTTAGCGGTATTCGCGTTAATGCGATTGCACCCGGAATTATCAATACGAAGATGAACGCAATGTTTGATGCCGAGGAGCGCGAAATGATTCAAAGCCAAATTCCATTGCAGTCATTTGGTGAAGCGCTCGATATCGCCAATATGGCGGCTTTTTATTTGAGCGGACGCGCCGATTATGTAACAGGGCAAATAATTCGAGTTAATGGCGGCTGGTACATATAATTTCCCGATATCCGCACATACTATTTGTGCGAGAGGAGGGAAAGCAAATGGGACTATTACAAAACTGGGAACAATGGACAAGCTTCTTAGGTAAACAAGTATCTGATGCAAAAGAAAGCGGCATGCCTAATAAAATGATTGAGAAAGCCGCAGTTCAGATTGGCGAGTATCTTGCGAAAAACGTTGACCCACAAAATGAGCAAGAGCGCGTATTATCTGACTTATGGTCTGTTGCCGAAAAGGACGAAAAGCAAGCAATTGCAAGCTGTATCATGAAGCTCGTTCAAAACAAAACAACACACTAATTAGTTTTACGAAAAAAATGTCACTCACTGTATAAGTGAGCGGCATTTTTTTATGGAGGCGAAAGTGGCGAATAAGCTCTCTGAAATGGCGATTAACTACTTGTTATTGACGATTAATCACTATAAAGTGGCGAATAAGCCCCTTAAGTTGACGATTAAATGGTCAAAACTGACGAATATCTCTATAGAATTGGAGAATAAATTAACCTACATAAAAAGTGGGGATTATTCCATACATATTGGGGATTAACTTAATAAGAAGGTCTAATAAATCCCCCTTCTTATAAACAAATTTTCCTTGCATCATTTTCTAGTAGTACCAATCTCCAACTGTAAATGCACGATTGTCCAACATTGATACTTCTAGAACGTGTTTTTTCAAAAATTATTTCAAGAAAACTAACAAAAACGTGGCTTTCTAACTTTTCAATAGGTAGAAAATCCGCTATGATGGAACTTGTAAGAAATAAATACGTTTCTATTATGAGGGGACAGATACAAAATGGGCGAATGGTATTTTGAATATGAAATTCAAGTGAATCGACCAGGTTTATTAGGAGATATTGCATCGCTGTTAGGAATGCTTCGCGTTAATATTGTCTCGATTAACGGTGTGGATGAGGAGCATCGAGGAATGCTGTTATCTACAGAGAACGAAGAATCTATCCAGCGTTTTATTTCAATCGTCTCAACAATGGAAAATATTAATGTAACAAGATTTCGTGAGCCAAAGCTTCGTGATCGATTGGCTGTTCGGCACGGGCATTATATTCCGAAAGATGCGGATGAAAAAAATACATTCCGGTTCGTACGTGACGAATTAGGAATTTTAGTTGATTTTATGGCCGAATTATTTAAAAAGGAAGGGCATAAATTAATTGGGATCCGTGGAATGCCGCGTGTAGGAAAAACAGAATCAATCGTTGCTGCAAGTGTGTGCGCGAATAAAAAATGGATTTTCATCTCTTCTACTATGATTAAACAAACCGTCCGGAATACGTTAATGGGCGATGAGTTTAATGGGAATAATATTTTTATATTGGATGGTGCCGTGACACGTCGCTCGACGGATGAACGCCACCAGCAGTTAGTTCGGGAAATCATGGGTATGCCGACGATTAAAGTCATAGAGCATCCAGATCTGTTCGTACAGCATTCATCATATAAAATAGAAGATTTTGACTATATTATCGAATTGCGCCATGAGCCGGATGAAGAAATAACATATGAAATTATCGAAAAGAATAATATGTTATCGAGTACAGACCATTTTGGCGGGTTTGATTTTTAGTAAATAAGAGGGCTTAGTGCCAACTTTATTTGAATATATTAAAAGTAGGTGTTTTTTTTGACGGAACTAGGAGCTCGCTTGAAGGAAGCGAGATTAGCTAGAGGTTATAGTTTAGATGATTTACAAAATATCACTAAAATCCAAAAACGTTATCTAATAGGAATCGAAGAAGGCAACTATACTATTATGCCTGGCTCTTTCTATGTACGTGCCTTCATCAAGCAGTATGCTGAAGCAGTTGGATTAGATGCGGATGAAGTATTAACTGAGTATCGAAAAGATATTCCGGAAATGCAAAAAGAAGAGGTCGCCCAATCATTCACGCAAAGTCCGAGTCGCCGCAATATGAAAGCGACATCGAGCAATAAGATGATGGAAGCAATGCCGAAATTGATCGTTGCATTGTTTGCGATTGTCATTATTATTGTAATTACAACTCTATACATCCAAAAAACGGGCAGTGTGCCGGATGTAGCAGAAGAAGATAATAAACCGATTGAATACGAACAAAATCCGAATTCAACACCAACAAAACCTGTTGAAGACAACGAAGAAACTACAGAAGATGACACTGAAGAAAACGTTGAGCCTGAAGAACCTGTCACAGACGAGCCTGAAGTAGCTCAAACAATCAGTGAAGGTGTTGTACAAGGCGAAGATTCAACGTTTGAAGTATCAGGAACAGACAGCTTGAAGATTCGTGTTGAAGTAGCAGGAGATACATGGGTTGGTATTCGTAATGAAAGCCGCCAGGAGCAAGTAAATGCACGTGTCTACAAAGCTGGAGAAGTAGTAGAACATGATTCAACGGCAAACGGTTATGCACGTATTCGCTTAGGAAACTCAAAAGTGGCAAAAGTTTACGTAAATGATGTAGAATTAACTTACGCACAAGATATGGTTTCTCAAAACGTGATTTTAAAATTAGTGAATGAAGGACAAGGAGAGTAGTCATCTTAAAAGATGGCTCTTTTCTTTAGACGAAAGGTGTTAACAAATGAACATTCCAAATAAGATTACAGTCTCACGCATTTTATTAATCCCAATATTTGTGATTGTAATGATGTTTGATTTCGGTTGGGGAAATATGACGCTGTTTGGCGCGGAAATGCAAGTGAACTACTTTGTTGGGGCACTGATTTTTATTTTCGCATCGGCAACGGACTGGGTAGATGGCTACTATGCCCGCAAATATAATTTAGTGACGAACTTAGGGAAGTTTTTGGACCCGCTTGCAGACAAGCTGCTCGTTTCTGCTGCCTTTATTTTATTGGTGGAAATCGACCTGGCACCTGCATGGATTGTCATTATCATTATTTCGCGTGAGTTCGCGGTAACGGGACTTCGATTGATTTTAGCAGGGCAAGGGGAAGTCGTAGCGGCGAACCAGCTTGGTAAAATTAAAACTTGGGCCCAAATCGTGGCGATTTCTGCATTAATTTTACACAATACGATTTTTACATTAGTTGGCATACCTTTTGATATGATTATGCTTTATGTAGCATTATTCTTTACAGTATGGTCTGGATGGGATTATTTCTATTTAAACCGTCGTGCATTATTGGATTCAAAATAAATAAAATTTCTAAAACTAGGTTAGAATTTCTTTTAGGATAGGTAATAGTAATAAGTATCCATAAAAGATAGAACAAGACTTGCGTATGCGAGGAATGTTTTTCTAATCTAGTTTTTCTTTATTTTTACAGCAGTTGCCAAAACAACTGCTGTAAAAAAAGCCTCTGGCAGATGTCACAGATTTTCTAAAGGTACTTTTGAGTATACGCTATAGCGTATACTCAAAAAATCTGGACTCAATTACGCCAAGGCGAAATTGATCTATAGGGGGTTTTAGGAATGAATGCAGAAATCATAGCGGTAGGATCGGAATTATTATTAGGACAAATCGCCAACACGAATGCGAAATTTATTTCGAGCCAGCTTTCGGAACTTGGCATTAATGTTTATTATCATACAGTTGTGGGGGATAACGAGGCTCGGCTTTTAGAGGCGATCAAAATTGCGGAACAGCGCGCGGATGTAATTATCTTCTCAGGTGGTTTAGGTCCGACAAAGGATGATTTGACGAAGGAAGCGATTGCGAAGCATTTGAATCGTACATTAGTGTTTGATGAAACGGCGTTGTTTGCAATTGAAGAGTTCTTCTCAAAGCAAAGACGACCAATGACGGAAAATAACCGGAAACAGGCGCTTGTACTGGATGGCTGCGATGTATTATTAAACCAGCACGGTATGGCACCGGGGATGTTTTTAAAAGAAAATGACCGTATTTATATTTTACTGCCGGGTCCGCCAAAAGAACTTGAGCCGATGTTCCAATATGAAACGAAGCCGAAACTTGCCGCACTTCTACATGACGGCGGGGTTATTTTATCGCATGTACTGCGCTTTTACGGTATTGGCGAAGCAGATCTGGAAACCCGTATACAGAACATTTTGGATGAACAGACAAATCCAACGGTTGCCCCTCTTGCTTCAGACGGTGAAGTAACATTGCGCATTACAGCAAAAGCGCAAAACGAACCACAAGCATTCCGTTTGATTGAATTAAAGAAACGTGAAATTCTCGATATTGTCGGAGAATACTATTACGGTGTAAATGATGAGTCATTAGGATTTAAGCTTGTGCAAATGCTTCTGGAAAATGAATTGACGGTTTCCGCTGCCGAAAGTTTAACGGCTGGTCTATTCCAATCGGAGCTGGCTGAAGTTCCGGGTGTCGGATCTGCATTAATCGGTGGTGTTGTAACGTATACGAAAGAAGCGAAAATCAAACACCTTGATATTTCAGGTGAACTTCTTGACGAAAAGGGCATCGTCAGTAGTGAATGTGCTGCGGCAATGGCGACACAAGTCCGAGAGAAGTTCGGAACAGATATCGGTGTCGGGCTGACGGGTGCAGCAGGACCGGGGGATCATGACGGACAGCCTGCAGGATCAATCTGGGTTGGTATTAAGATTGGTGACACAGAGCCATTAACGTATCGACTGCAATTAACCGGCTCAAGAAATACAAACCGGATCCGCGCCGTGAAGTTTACGTTCAGCTATTTAATGAGGGAATTGGCGAATCAAGGATACAAAAAGCTGATTTAGTTGTCGGTTTCTTATGAAAAAGACAGTTTGAATCTTGATTTAAAGGCATTTAGAAACATTCAAAGAAAAAGCGAAAATATGTTCGCTTTTTTCTTGAATGTTATCTCATTAGCAAGTATAATAGAGACATAAGTTAAATAAAGCTTTTTCTTAAGGAGGAAATAGTTTGAGCGATCGTAAAGCAGCATTAGATATGGCGTTAAAACAAATAGAAAAACAATTCGGTAAAGGTTCTGTTATGAAGTTAGGTGAAAACTCGAACAACAAAATCGATACAACTTCATCAGGCTCTATCGCAATTGATGCAGCATTAGGTATAGGCGGTTACCCGCGCGGACGTATTGTAGAAGTTTACGGACCAGAATCATCTGGTAAAACAACAGTTACATTACATGCCATCGCAGAAGTACAGGCTAACGGCGGTACAGCAGCATTTATCGATGCTGAGCACGCACTTGACCCTGTATATGCACAAAAATTAGGCGTTAACATTGACGAATTATTATTATCACAGCCGGATACAGGTGAACAAGCACTTGAAATCGCGGAAGCATTAGTACGTTCTGGTGCGATCGATATTATCGTAATCGACTCAGTAGCAGCATTAGTACCAAAAGCAGAGATCGAAGGCGAAATGGGTGACTCGCACATGGGTCTCCAAGCGCGTTTAATGTCTCAAGCATTACGTAAATTATCAGGTGTTATTAACAAATCGAATACGCTTGCTATTTTCATCAACCAAGTTCGTGAAAAAATCGGTGTTATGTTCGGTAACCCGGAAACAACAACAGGTGGACGTGCCCTTAAATTCTACTCTTCTATCCGTTTAGAAGTACGTCGCGGTGAAGCGATTAAGCAAGGTACAGAAATTATCGGTAACAAAACGAAAATCAAAGTTGTAAAAAATAAAGTAGCACCACCATTCCGTACAGCGGAAGTTGATATTATGTACGGTGAAGGGATTTCAAAAGAAGGCGAAATCGTCGACATCGGTGCAGAACTGGATATCATCCAAAAGAGCGGTTCTTGGTATTCTTACAACAGCGAACGAATCGGCCAAGGTCGTGAAAATGTAAAACAATTCTTCAAAGAAAACCCTGCAATGAAAGAAGAAGTAACAGAAAAAATCCGTCAACACTTCGGTATCGGCGAACTAGGCTACACAATCGGCGCCAACGATACAACTGACGAAGAAGAACTGGACGAACTGGAATTATTCGAAGACGAAAAAGAATAATGAATGTTACAGACCCAAGCGAAGAAGTTTGCTTGGGTTTTGTTTGTTTTGAGGGGGAGGGACTTTGGTCAAAGTACCTGCGGGTGGGTGTGCACTTGTAATTTTATTAGAACAAAATTGAGGTTTATTAGAAGAACTTTGAGTGATATTAGAAGATTAGGTGGAGATATTAGAAAATCGGACTGACATGGCCGATTTTGAATGAATGTTGATAGAGAACATCGTGGAAAAAGTACAGAGGGAACTTTTTATTAGAACAAATTTTGGTTTATTAGAAAATCTCGCCTCGATATTAGAAGATCAGAAAGCGATATTAGAAAATCGGGAACACTTATTAGCAGAAGTGAGAGATATATTGGAAGTTCGAAAGTTTATTAGAACAAATAAAAATATATTAGAACTTTTCGAGATTTATTAGAACTTCCAACCGCCACCTGCTACTTCGATAGGTATATATTGGTAAAATTAGGGTATACTAAAACCACAGGGCCCGCAAGCTCTCTACGATGTCAATACACAAATTTTAGGATACACTAATCCCTATCACCACCACCAAACCAACTCAACCAAAAAATATAAAAAAACCCTTAAACCATGGCTATTCTTGACATACCTTATTTTGAACTATACAATTAAAATGTATAATTTCTAAATTTTGAAATGAATAGGCGGTATGTTTGAACAATTCAGATATATTTAGCCGACTAAGAGAACATCAGACATATATAGGCATAGGAGGGAAACGATATTATGGAAATGATACTCCCTGCTTTGCTAGGATTCGCTGTCGGTGTCGCTGTTATCTATTTCTACATGAAAAACGTGAATGAATCAAAAGTGACTGGTGCAAAGCATGTTGCCGAGCAAATCGTGGAAGACGCGAAACGTGAAGCAGATGCACTTAAAAAAGAAGCACTGCTTGAAGCAAAGGATGAAACTCACAAATTTCGAACTGAAGCGGAAAATGACATTCGTGACCGTCGTGGAGAGCTTCAGAAACAAGAGAACCGTTTATTGCAAAGAGAAGAAAACCTTGACCGCAAAGATGATACTCTGAACAAAAGAGAGATAAGCTTAGAGCGTAAAGAAGAAGCTCTGGCTAGCAGACAACAGCATATTGAACAGATGGAAAGCAAAGTAGAACAACTTGTTGCAAGTCAAAAGACTGAGCTTGAGCGCATTGCAGCTCTGACGCGCGAGGAAGCGAAAGAGGTTATCTTGAAGGAAGTTGAAAACGAACTTTCTACAGATATCGCTGTAATGACAAAAGAATCGGAATTGCGTGCAAAAGAAGAATCGGACAAAAAGGCTCGAGAAATTTTATCACTTGCATTACAACGCTTTGCAGCTGACCATGTTGCAGAAACAACAGTGTCCGTTGTAAATCTGCCGAATGATGAGATGAAAGGCCGTATCATTGGTCGTGAAGGCCGTAACATCCGTACATTAGAAACACTTACAGGTATCGATCTGATTATTGATGATACACCTGAAGCAGTTATTTTATCCGGCTTTGATCCGATCCGCCGTGAAACAGCTCGTCTTGCATTGGAAAAACTAGTTCAAGATGGTCGTATTCACCCGGCACGTATCGAAGAAATGGTTGAAAAATCTCGCCGTGAAGTGGATGAGCAAATCCGCGAAACAGGGGAGCAAACAACATTTGAAGTAGGTATTCATAACCTGCATCCGGATTTAATGAAAATTCTTGGTCGTATGAAATACCGTACAAGCTATGGTCAAAATGTATTGAAACACTCAATCGAAGTAGCCCACTTAGCAGGATTACTAGCTGCTGAACTAGGCGAAGATGTGACATTAGCGCGTCGTGCAGGGTTACTGCATGATATCGGTAAAGCAATAGACCACGAAGTCGAAGGAAGCCACGTTGAAATCGGTGTGGAACTGGCAACGAAGTATAAAGAACACCCAGTTGTGATTAACTCAATTGCATCCCACCACGGTGACACAGAAGCAACTTCAGTTATCGCCGTACTTGTAGCAGCAGCCGATGCATTATCAGCAGCTCGTCCAGGTGCCCGCAGTGAAACACTGGAAAACTATATTCGCCGCCTTGAAAAGCTGGAAGAAATTTCGGAAAGCTATGACGGTGTTGAAAAATCATTCGCGATCCAAGCAGGCCGTGAAGTACGTATTATCGTTCAACCTGAAAAAATCGATGATCTGGCATCACATCGTTTAGCGCGAGATATCCGCAAACGTATTGAAGAAGAACTCGATTATCCAGGTCACATCAAAGTGACGGTTATTCGTGAAACACGTTCAGTGGAGTATGCGAAGTAATTACTTACTAACAATTGAAAATCCGTAAGCTTAGGATATAGAATAAAAGACATCCATTTTCTCTGTGAGGGAAAGGGGTGTCTTTTTGTGTTTCTATTAGAGGGTTTCAAGAAAAATGTTTCATTGTGGTAAACTTAGGTAATATAAGAATGGTTAGGTGCCCACTTTAGACGAAGAGTTGGTTATTTAAGCGAAGATTTTCCTTAGATATGTAAAATGCGTCCAATTTCTTCATTCTAATTGTACAATTAATCAGTTCGTAACATAGTGATTTATTCTTATAAAATAATTCTTAATGCTATTTAATTGCTAAATTTATATTGAAATTAAATTAATATGAAGTATTATAAATAGTATTATATTATTATTTAAAAAGAAAATTGTGCAAATATTTCCACCTTTCAAATCGCTATGCTATAATCGGCATATCTTGATAAAAAAATGGAGGTTTATACATGAAAAAACAAACGTATAAAAAAATGTTCAATGTAGCATTAACTACCACTCTAGCAGCTGGTGCAGTTGTAGCAGTAGCACCAAATGCGCATGCAGCGGTCAGCTTCCCAGACGTTAAAGAAACAAACTCACACTATGAAAACATTATGAATCTAGCGGAGCGCGGTATTATCCGCGGTTACGAAGACGGCAAATTCCGTCCGGGAGATTCTATCAAACGAGGAAATGCAGCTCATATTATTGCAGAAATCATCGGTCTTGATACGAAAAATGTTAAAAACCCTAACTTCAAAGACATTTCTACGAAAAACTCTAACTACGGTGCGATTGCGGCATTAGCAAATGCAGGCATTATTAACGGTTTCGAAGACGGTACATACCGTGCGAACGATATGCTGACACGCGGTCAAATGGCTAAAATCATTGACCTTGCATTTAAATTAACTTCAAATGGCGACGAACTTCCATTTACGGATGTTCAAAACTCCCAATATAAAGCACATATTGCCGACTTATATGCAAATAACGTAACAACAGGTAAAACAGCTACGTTCTTTGATGCGAAATCAAATGTAACACGTGCTCAATTATCATCATTCGTTGTGCGTGCTGAAAAAGCGGCAGCAACACCAGCGCCAGGAACACCAACAGTTGAAGAAGGCGTATTTACTGTAGGTTCAGTAGTTGGCAACACAGTTAAAATTGGTGGCCAAGATTTCAAAGTATCATCAGAATTAGCAGCTGTATTTAATTCAGAAAACGCAGCAGCATTAAAAGATTCTGTTGTAACACTTGTTGTGGAATATGCTCCTGAAACAGTAGCTTCAACAACACCGATATTTGCACAAGGTGAAGGCCAAATCGTAGGCATCAAAACGTTAAAATTAGTACAAGACAATACAACTTTCAATCCAAGTGGTTTTAATATTTCTGAAGTGGAAGCAGCTGCAGAAGGTCTTACATTAGTAAATGTAAAAGCGGATAGCCTGGAAATTCCAGCAGGCAGCTCAGCAACAATTACAGGTTCTGAGATTGCTAGCTTAGAAGTAGCAGCAGATGCAGCTGTAACATTAACTAATACGGCTGTTACTACAGTTGAAGTTAAAGGTGATGCGAAAATTACAATCGGTGAAGGTACAACCCTTACTACTGTAGTTCTTGAAAAAGGCAAAACTTTAGCAGATGTAGTAACAAACTATGAAGCAGTAAAAACACAATTGGAGAAGGTTACTGTAAAAGATCCGGAAGGCACAGTTGTAACGCCACCTGTGACACCGCCGGTAACGCCACCGGTAACACCACCGACAGATCCGGGTACACCGCCAGCACCGACACCAGTAGAGACATTCTTATCACAATTAGTGACGAATTTAAATAATATAGAAAGTGCTTCTGGAATCCAAGACGTGACTGCGACTACAGCAGCAGTAACATTTACAACTACTTCAAATGTTACATTGTTTGATTTAGAAGCAGTAGCTCTTGAATTTTTAGATAGCCTGAAGGAAACTGGTACTACTGGTGTATTAAGAGATGTAACAATTAATGGAGTTACTTATACTCTAGATGACAACCCTAGAGCGGTAGCTAGAGATTTATTAGAATCTATGGGGCTTTCTGATGACCAAATCAGTGCAATCGCTGCCCTTGATGCAGGACAATCTGTTTGGACTGTACTAGATAACGCTAACTTTGGTGCTGGAACGGTCACATTGAACTTTACAAACAGTCCAAGCCGACAATTTACGGTTAACTTAATTAAATAAAGATCAATAATCACCATACTTTCAAATTCCCTAGGGCGAATGCTCTGGGGAATTTAACTGATAACTGGATTATGTAAAAAAATTCAAACATTGGATATAAAAACTGTGGAGGGGCTATCGCAGATGAAAAAACTTAAATATGTTTTAATTGCTCTAGCAGTGATTGTGTTGGGCGTTGCTGGCTACCTAGTATACGAATTAAAATTTAAATCCTACGATACAGCAGATACTGAGGTAGATGCTTTATTAGAAGAAACGTTTGAGGTAGCACTACCGGATGGCAGTGTCATACTTGTCGACAAAGATGGTAATATTGTCGATAATAAAGCAGATAATTCAGCGGATAAAGTTGCTGGAAGCGAAGAACCATCAGATTCTACGGGCACAACGAACGAATCGGATGAAACAACAGAAGTAACTACGGGCTCGAAAACTGTTACAAGTTCGAACGCAAAAAACAGTACAACTGCAACTAGCGGTACGAACACCAATACTGTAGGCAGTACTACAGCGTCGACTAATCAGCAAACAAAACCGGGTAGCTCTACGTCTCCAAAAGAAAAAGTAATGGTATCGACGATAAAAGCCCAGTATACACCGACATTCTCAATGATTGAGAACCAGGCACGTGACCGTATTAACGGATTAATCAGCCAGGCTTACAATGAATACTCAACAAAAAAGAAAAATGGCGAATCGATCAAGTACGGGTATTTTTACAGAAAATATATGGGTGCCGCAAATGCACTTGAGTCGTCTACTGATGCAACTGTGAAGACAGTAGTCGGTCTTGTGGAGAAAGATTTGCAGGCGAATGGCTTTGACAAATCCTATGCCCAAACATTTATGGAAGAATACAAAGCGACAAAAAAAGCTTTACGTGATGATTTAATGGATAAAGCAATGAGCTTTAGATAGTCATAAAGGTTTGTAATACGATTCCTGTATTGCAAACTTTTTTAAAAAGAAGGCAAAAATTTGGCTTATTTTATAAGAAAATCATAAGAAATACACGATTCTTAACAGTTTGATTATGTAACTGTTCCGTCTATTATTATATAATAGGACTACTAAAATCAAAGGAGCGGACACTTTTGGAAGAAACGATTAGCTTACAGGATATATTCAAAACATTAAAAAAGCGAGCCGCATTAATTATCTCACTTACAGTACTTGCCGGTATCATTGCAGCAATCATCAGCTTTTATGTGTTAACACCTGTTTATCAGGCAACGACACAAGTACTGGTAAACCAGAAAAAAGAAGATATTGCCCAACAAGTGACATCAGCCGATATTCAATCTGATTTACAATTGATTAATACATATAATGAGATCATTAAAAGTCCTGCGATATTATCGATTGTAGCAGAAAATTTAGCGTTACCGTTATCACCCGGCCAGCTTGCTTCGAAAATTACGGTTTCAAATGCAAATAATTCTCAAGTTTTAAATGTAAGTGTAACAGATGAAACCTATAACGTAGCTGTTGATATAGCAAACCAAGTGGTAGAAGTGTTTAGAGAAGAAGTACCCGAGCTGATGAATGTGAATAATGTCAATGTATTATCACCGGCTGTCTATTTGGATAATCCGAATCCGATTAAGCCGAATAAAATGCTGAATGTGGCCATTGCATTAGTCATCGGTTTAATGCTTGGCGTAGGAATCGCCTTTTTACTAGAATATCTTGATACGACAGTAAAAACAGAACAAGACGTAGAAGAAATTATCGATTTGCCAATTATTGGTGTTATTGGTATAATAAATCCGGAAGAAATGCGGAAAGAGCAGGCGAGAAGAGCTTCAAGACGCCGGGTACAAACAAAATCAAAAACAAAAACAAAATTGAATGAAGATAAAGTGAGGGTGTGAGTGTATGTTCAAAAAAATGAAGCGCAAAAAATCACAGCCACAAACATTAGCAAGGAAACTCATCGCCCATACCAATCCAAAATCGATGATATCCGAGCAGTTTAAAACGGTTCGGACAAATATCAATTTCTCAATGCCTGACAAAGATTTAAAAACAATTGTCGTTACTTCATCCACACCTGGTGAAGGCAAATCGACAAACGCTTCCAATATCGCCGTTGTTTATGCCCAGTCAGGAAAAAAGGTACTCCTAGTTGATGGGGATATGCGAAAGCCAACAACCCACCACACATTTAATATAATGAATACGAAAGGACTTTCAACGGTTTTAATACGACAGCATACGTTGGATGAAGTGGCACATAAGACAGACATTGAAGGATTGTCAATCATTACAAGTGGTCCGATTCCGCCAAACCCTGCTGAACTGATCGCATCCAAAACGATGGATCAATTTATTGAAACAGTGAAAGGTCAATTTGACATGGTCATTTTTGATGCACCACCTGTCTTATCGGTAACCGATGCACAAATTTTATCGAATAAATGCGAAGGTACGATTTTAGTGATCAATTCAGGAAAAGCAGAGAAGGAAAATGTCATAAAAGCAAAAGAAATGCTGATCGCTTCAAAAGCAAATATCATCGGAGCGGTATTGAATAATTATGCGATCGACAAAAATCATTACTATTATCAGTATTACGGGGCTGTAGAATAAGAGACATAGCCCCTCGAAATCAACATCAAGAAGAGGGGCATTACATTTGATCGATATACATAGTCATATATTGTTTGGTGTCGATGACGGACCCGAAGATTTATATGAAACACTGACTATGCTTCAGAAAGCCGTAGACGAAGGGATTACAGAAATCATTGCAACTTCACACAGTTTTCATCCACAATACAATGTTTCAGCTAAACAAGTATTCGAGCAGATTACGGCCATCCAAGAACAGGTCGAAATCAACAGTATTCCATTAAAAATTCATGCAGGTCAGGAAGTCCGTTTAGCAGAAAATATTGTCACATTAACAGAGACAAAGGAAGCTTTGACTCTGGCAAACTCCAACTATATCCTACTGGAATTACCGTCCAGTACCGTACCGAGATTTACGAAAGATATCGTGATTAAACTTCAGTCAAATGGAATCATCCCAATTATCGCTCATCCAGAGCGCAATAAAGCAATCGCCGAACGACCGAGCAAGCTGGAAGAGCTTGTAAGGGAAGGCGCGATGGCGCAAATTACAGCCGGAAGCCTTGCGGGGCATTTCGGGAAAAATATTCAAAAACTTTCACTCGATTTAGTGAAAGCAAATCTGGTCCATACGTATGGTTCAGATGTTCATAACTTGACAACTCGCCCATTTCTATTTGATGAAGGGCTTATATATTTAGAAAAAAAGAAACAGTTAGATGCAGTAGATATGCTTTTGGAAAATAACGCAAGAATCATTGAAAATAAGAATTTTATCTTATATGAACCTCAGGAAATTAGTTCTAAAAAATGGTGGTCTATTTTCTGAAGAAATAGCATATAGAAAGGTTATGGGAAAATTGAACTATCGAAGAAGATACGCAGTATTTTTTATACTCGACTCTGTCATTGTATTAACGGCCATTTATATTAGTTACTGGCTGCTGCACCCGACAGTTGATATGTATACGAACAAAACATTATTCATCAGTGCGATTACGCTATTGATCGCCCATCATATTGTCGCGAACATTTATAAACTGTACAGCCGTATGTGGTCTGTTGCATCGGTGAAAGAACTCCTCATTATCGGATTTGCTGTAACAATCTCCGTAGTGATGGCGATGATCATGCAGCAGGTCATTAACGGAGACATTTATTTCCGCGTACTCGCAATTACATGGCTGCTCCATATTATTATGATCGGCGGCTCCCGCTTTTTGTTAAGGCTTTTACATGAAAAAAGAAAAATAAAATTTGATGGTGAAGCAATTCGTGTGTTAATTGTCGGTGCCGGTCAGGCAGGTACGATTCTCGCACGCAATATTAGCCGCAATGAGTACTCAGAATATAAAATTGTCGGCTATGTGGATGATGATCCGAATAAAAAATATTTAACATTGGTGGATTACCGTGTTCTAGGCACAACAAGTGAAATTGAAAAAATTGTTGAAAAAAAAGATGTCCAGGAAATTATTTTAGCTGTCCCATCACTTGCAAAAAGCGAGATGAAAGCATTATTTGAGCGCTGTTCAACTACAAACGCAACCGTTAAAATTATGCCAAAGATTGAAGATGTACTGACAGGTAAAGTAACGGTAAACGATATGCAGGAAGTCAATATCGAAGACTTACTTGGCCGTGACGAAGTAAAACTTGATATGCTGGCAATCTCTGAAGGCATTACGGATAAAGTGATTTTAGTAACAGGTGCCGGTGGTTCGATCGGCTCGGAAATTTGCCGGCAGGTGATGAGATTCCAGCCGAAAAAACTATTATTACTAGGACATGGAGAAAATTCGATTTATTTAATCCATATGGAGCTGACGGAACAATATAAAGATTTGGGTATTGAAATTATCCCTGTTATTGCGGATGTACAAGACCGCGAGCGCATTTTTGAAGTGATCCAAACGTATAAACCGAATGCCATTTATCATGCGGCAGCACATAAGCATGTACCGCTCATGGAGGCAAATCCATTAGAAGCTATTAAAAATAACGTTTTTGGTACTAAAAATGTTGCAGATGCGGCAAATAAAGCCGGTGTCGACCGCTTTGTACTGGTGTCAACAGACAAAGCCGTCAATCCGCCGAACGTGATGGGTTCAACAAAACGGATTGCGGAAATGGTTGTCCAAAACTTGGCTACACAAAGTAAGACGACATTTGCGGCAGTAAGGTTCGGAAATGTTTTAGGATCTCGAGGGTCAGTCGTGCCTCGCTTTAAAGCACAGATTGCTGCAGGAGGACCGGTTACTGTAACCCATCCGGAAATGACGCGCTATTTCATGACGATTCCGGAAGCAAGCCGTCTTGTATTGCAGGCAGGTGCACTTGCACGCGGCGGGGAAGTATTTGTGCTTGATATGGGTGAACCGGTGTATATTACGGACTTGGCGAAAAACCTGATCCGCTTATCTGGATATAAGGAAGATGAAATCGGAATTGAGTATTCAGGTATCCGACCAGGCGAGAAAATGTATGAAGAATTATTAAGTCCGGATGAAATACAGGAAGAACATGTGTATCCGAAAATTCATGTCGGAAAAGCGAACTGTATGTCGTCAAATCAACTTGAGCTGTTTTTAGCAGATCTTGAACATCAAGATACTTCTAATACGAAAGAAAAAGTCATTGCTGTAGCAAATGGTCGGTGGGAAGTGATTACCGATATGCATATGGATGTAGCAGCAACTGAATAAATTAAAACCTAGTTAGAACATAGATTATATTCGCATTCGGAAAGGGTGTAGTAAATGAAAAAAGTTAAAAAAGCCATTATACCAGCAGCTGGACTTGGCACGCGATTCTTACCAGCGACAAAAGCGATGCCGAAAGAAATGCTGCCGATTGTCGACAGACCAACAATTGAATATATCGTGGAAGAGGCAATTGCATCGGGTATTGAAGATATTATTATTGTTACAGGTAAAGGGAAACGAGCGATTGAAGATCATTTTGACCGCAATTTTGAATTAGAAGATAACTTAATGAATAAAGGGAAATTCGAAATTTTAGATAAGATTAATCAATCTTCAAAAGTCGAGATACATTATATCCGCCAAAAAGAACCAAAAGGATTGGGACATGCCGTATGGTGTGCGCGAAACTTTATTGGGGACGAGCCGTTCGCTGTTCTCTTAGGTGACGATATTGTGCGTGCGGAAGAACCGTGTACAAAGCAATTAATGGAACAGTACAATGCAACAGGTTCTTCAGTAATCGGTGTTCAAACAGTACCAGATGACGAAACACACCGTTACGGCATAATTGATCCAATTTCTTCAGAAGGCAGAAGTTATGAAGTGAGTAATTTTGTTGAAAAACCGGCACCAGGAAAAGCGCCATCGAACTTGGCGATTATGGGCCGCTATATTTTAACACCGGAAATTTTTGATTTTTTAGAAACGCAGGAGACAGGTGCAGGTGGAGAGATCCAGCTGACGGATGCGATTCAAAAGCTGAATGAAACTCAGAAAGTATATGCGTATGATTTTGAAGGTGTGCGCTATGATGTTGGGGAGAAGTTAGGCTTTATTACGACGACGATTGAGTTTGCTTTACAGAACGAAGAAATACGCGAACAATTGCTGGTATATTTGGAAGATAAAGTGAGAAAGAGTGCTATAATATAGTGAATGATTTATTTTGGGTGATGTCTTCTTACCTTTATCAATGAAGGCACTCGGTTATGCTGTGGGTGGCGTGTCATGCGCCACCTTAGATGCTTGTTGTCATCAGGGGTATGGTGTGAGGATGGGTTAGATGCCCTGTATGTATTTTAATGTAAAATGCAAATTGAAAGGGGAGGCAAAGTTATGGGAGAAATTAAGAGACGATTACGATGTTGTACAAGAGGTTTTTCATTAGTGGAGGTCCTTGCCGTAATTATCATACTTGGTATTCTTGCCAGCATTGCCATACCGGCGTATTTAGAGAGAATTGAAAATGCCGAAAAATCGGTTTGCGAATCGAATCGGTTAGAAGTACAGCGACTTTATAAAATGGAACTTGTACTGAAAAGTGTTGAGACTTCTGATGTTTTGTTTGCGGAGTTTAGTAGTTTAAACCATGACATGTATTGCCCTGCTGGTGGCAAGTATACATATTTAAATGCCGAAGTTGTTTGTGATATTCATAGTCATGATGATGTGAATGATAAACCTGAAGATGAAGTGCCTTGGTTGTGAGGGCAGTCTTTCAGTAATAAAAAGCAACAGAAAAATCGATATGGCTCTTCTTTTGATGGGTTAAAACTGATAGTATTAGAGGCGGTTATGAAATATGGACAATATAGGTGTTAATCGGTAAATATATGAGGTAACTTGACATAACGGAAATTAAAGTATGGGAACTGTAATTATTGAATGGTGTTGCGGAAGTCACTATTGTTATTAGATAACCACAATATATAGTATGTTTTTTAACGAAAAATCCGTTAAATATACAATATATGGATTTTATCTATATAACATAGTACCATTTTGTTAGTATAAAAAGATAAAACGGTCACTTTTTACCTAGTTTTTGGAAACTCTGAATTTGAAAACGTTGATTTGACGGGCTTTTCGAATTCCTGAAATTGGAAAAAAGATTGAATAAAACCTCGGAACTGAGTATCGTAATCAGATAAGATGCTGGAAGCCTTGTGGGATAAGGGTTAGAGGCGTTTTTAGTGAGATTTATAGATTGATTGAATGGTATATATAATAGGAAGAAACTCGGTTTGAAGTGATTATGGAGTGAATATCTATTTCGTATTTGCTTGGTAGATTGAATAGATATTACGAGGTGAGTATCGGAAATCGATAACAAAACACAATATGTAGTATTTAAATTAGGTATTTAACGGAAAAACATACTATATGTTGATATTTTTATCTATTTCTCATATTGCATATTCAATGCGAGGTGAGTATCGTAATCAGATAACAAAACACAATATGTAGTATTAAAGTGTGTTTTAAAATTCCGAAACATACTATATGTTGATTTTTTTATCCATTTCGCATATTGGATATTAAATGCGAGGTGTGTATCGGATATAGATAAAACACAATATGTAGTATTAAATTTCGTGAAAAAGTATAAAATGAACACAATATATTGATTTTATCTATTTAGTATAATCACCTGAGGGTGCAATTTTGCGTAAATGTGTTGCATAGAGGTAACGAGGTGGCTATCAGTAGTAGATAACAATTTTAGTGGTTTAGTAGTTGGTTGGAGGGTAGATCTTCTAATTAAGTCCTAATCTACTAAAATATTAACTTAACTAGGGAAGGAAGTCTAGAAAATGGAATCGACAAAAGTGAAAGAAAGAATATTCCTCTCTTCACCACATATGAGTGATGAAGGTTATGAAATGCAATATGTTAAGGAAGCTTTTGATACAAACTGGATTGCTCCCCTTGGTGAAAACGTAAATGGATTTGAAAGAGAGCTTGCAGAGAAGGTTGGTTCTAAAGCTGCAGCAGCACTGTCTTCAGGAACAGCTGCTATTCATTTAGCTCTTAAAGCAGCAGGAGTCGGAGAAGGAGATATTGTATTCTGTCCAACACTTACTTTCTCTGCTACTGCAAATCCAATCATCTATCAAAATGCAGTTCCTGTATTCATAGATAGCGATTATGAAACTTGGAATATGAGCCCTAAGGCATTAGAAGAGGCATTTGAGAAGTATCCAGAAGTAAAGGCAGTTATTGTTGTTCACCTATATGGTTTATCCGCTGATATGGATAAGATTATGGCGATTTGCAAGAAATATAATGTAGCGGTAATAGAAGATGCTGCTGAGTCTTTGGGTACTTACTATAAAGGTAAGCATACTGGGACATTTGGTGATTATGGTATCTTCTCTTTTAATGGAAACAAGATTATCACAACTTCTGGGGGTGGAATGCTTGTTTCTAACAATGAAGAGAGAATTGCTAAGGCAAGATTTTGGGCCACTCAATCCCGAGATCAAGCAAGGCATTATCAACATAGCGAATTAGGTTTTAATTATCGGATGAGTAATGTGGTTGCTGGTATTGGTAGAGGACAGCTCAAGGTTTTAGATCAAAGAGTAGCGAAGAAGAATTATATCTTAGAGTTTTATAAGAGAGAGCTTGGTGGACTCGAAGGCGTTGAGTTTATGCCTAATAATGAATGGGATGAACCAAATTACTGGCTAAGTTCGATTACGTTGACTGGTAAAGTACGACCAATTGATATATTTAATGCATTGGAAGCAGAGAATATTGAGTCAAGGCCGGTTTGGAAACCTATGCATCTGCAACCATACTTTGAAAAGTATGATTTTGTGGGTGAAGGTATATCGGAAAAGTTGTTTGAGAATGGGGTTTGTTTGCCGTCTGATACGAAGATGACGGATGAGGACTTAGAAAGAGTTGTGGAGACTATTAAGGGGTTGTGGTTTAAGTAATGAATAATTCCAAAGGTGGTATTTATAGAAGGTTTGTAAAAAGACCGATGGATTTTATACTTTCTTTAATAGCTATTATTGTTCTGAGTCCGGTACTTCTAGTAGTTGCAATTCTTGTGAGAATGAAATTAGGTAGCCCTGTTCTTTTCAAGCAAAAGAGACCTGGGCTTAATGAAGAGATTTTTATGATGTATAAGTTTAGGACTATGACTGATGAGAAAGATGATAAAGGGGAGTTATTACCTGATAGTATTAGGTTGACGAAGTTTGGTAGGTTGCTACGTTCTACATCTCTTGATGAACTACCGGAACTTTTTAATATTTTGAGGGGTGATATGTCCATTATTGGCCCTAGGCCATTATTGGTGCAGTATTTACCGTTGTATAACAATCATCAAAAAAGACGTCATGAAGTAAGACCTGGGCTATCTGGTTTGGCGCAGGTTAGTGGTAGAAATGCGATTAGTTGGGAAGATAAATTTAATCTCGATGTTGAGTATGTGGACAATGTAAGTTTCATTGAGGATTGGAAGATAATATTTTTGACCATAAAAAAGGTTTTCGTTAGAGAGGGTATTAATTCAGAAACTGCTTCAACAATTGAGCCTTTTAAGGGAACCGAAAAGGAAAGAATGGAAATATGAAAAACAAACTTTTAATAATTGGTGCTAGCGGCCACGGAAAAGTTGTTGCGGAAATTGCAATAAAAATGAATAAATGGCAGAGTATTGCTTTTTTAGATGACGACAAGAGCATCAAATCATCAATGGGTTTAGAAGTCATTGGGACTTCAGAAGATGTTTTTACACATATAGATGAGTACGAAATATTTGTAGGTATTGGTAATAATACTACAAGACAAAGGATTCACGAAATGCTTGAAACATTTGGTGCCAATATTCCTAATTTAATTCACCCTAAAGCAGTAATCGGAAATCAAGTGGATATAGGTACAGGGACAGCTGTAATGGCAGGAGTAGTCATTAACTGCTGTACTAAAATAGGTAGAGGTTGCATTATCAACACTGGTTCTACAATAGACCATGATAACTGTATTGATGATTTTGTTCATATATCACCAGGGTCACATTTAGCTGGCACGGTCAAAGTTGGAAAAGGATCTTGGTTAGGTATCGGCAGTGTAGTAAGTAATAATATAACCATCACTAACGGATGCAAGGTAGGTGCTGGTTCTGTTGTGGTTAAGGATATAACCGAACCTGGTGTTTATGTTGGTGTTCCAGTTAGGAGAGTTTAGGAAATGAATATCTTATTTTTAACACTATTAGATTTTTCAACACTTGATGAAAGTGGTATATATACAGACCTAATGAGAGAGTTTATAAAAGACAACCATAAAGTATATATTATTTCGCCAACTGAAAAGAGAAAACAACAATCTACGAGATTAATCGCAAATGACAACTATAAGTTATTGAAATTACAAATAGGTAACACACAAAAAACTAATGTAATAGAAAAAGGGATTTCAACTCTTACTCTTGAGTCTAAATTTCAGAGGGGAATTAGAGATTACTTTTCAGATGTTAAATTTGATTTAGTTATTTATACAACCCCTCCAATAACATTGCAAAAGGCAATCGATTATGTGAAAAAGAGAGATAATGCTATAACCTATCTATTATTAAAGGATATATTCCCACAAAATGCTGTAGACCTTGGGATGATACAAAAAACTGGGGTCGGCGGTTTATTATATAAATATTTTAAATCCAAGGAAAAAAGGCTTTATGAACTCTCTGATTATATTGGGTGTATGTCTCAAGCAAATGTGAAGTTTTTATTAAAACAAAATCCTGAAATCTCTCCTGACATAGTTGAAGTATGTCCTAATAGTATTGAACCTAAAGCAATTAAGAAAGATCAACAAAAGGTAAAAATAATTAAGGAAAAATATAGGATTCCGTTTGACCGTACTGTGTTCATCTACGGTGGAAACCTTGGTAAACCACAAGGTATTGATTTTTTAATAGAGTGTTTAAAGGCAAATAAAGATAATGAACAGGTTTATTTTGTAATAGCTGGTTCAGGAACTGAGTTTAATAAACTTAAAGAGTTTTTTGATTGTGAAAAGATCAAGAATGCTCAGTTATTTGCTCAACTTCCCAAAGAGGATTATGAAATTCTTGCAAACTCATGTGATGTTGGACTAATTTTCTTAGATAAGCGCTTTACAATACCGAATTTCCCATCAAGACTACTTTCATATATGCAAGCGTCAATGCCTGTGTTAGCAGCAACAGATGTGAACACAGATATCGGTCAAGTTATTGAAAAAGGAAAATTTGGTCTTTGGTGTGAGAGTAGTAGTGTTGAACAATTTAATTATAAATTACAGCAATTATGTAATAGGGCATTAAGAAAAGAAATGGGCGTTAATGCTAGAAATTATTTGGAAACCCACTATACAAGCAGAGAATCGTATGAAATTATTATGAGTCATTTTAAATAAAACGAAAAGAGAGGTACACACATGTTTAAGGATAAAACTTTACTAATAACTGGTGGTACTGGATCATTTGGTAATGCGGTAATGAAAAGATTTTTAGATACGGATTTGAAGGAAATACGCATCTTTTCTCGTGATGAGAAGAAACAGGACGATATGCGAAAACTCTATAAAAATGACAAGTTGAAATTTTATCTTGGTGATGTAAGGGACTTGGCTAGTGTAAAAAATGCTATGCATGGTGTTGACTATATTTTCCATGCTGCAGCATTGAAGCAAGTTCCTTCCTGTGAGTTCTTCCCATTAGAAGCGGTTAAAACTAATATAATTGGTACGGATAATGTTTTAACCGCTGCTATTGAATATGGAGTTCAAAAGGTTATATGTCTTTCAACTGATAAGGCAGCATACCCGATCAATGCAATGGGCATTTCTAAAGCAATGATGGAAAAGGTATTCGTTGCAAAATCAAAGACTGTATCACCAGATAGAACCCTAATTTGTGGAACGAGATATGGAAATGTAATGGCATCACGTGGTTCGGTTATTCCATTATTTATTGAACAAATTAAAAATGGACAACCATTAACAGTTACAGACCCCTCAATGACAAGGTTTTTAATGAGTCTTGAAGAAGCAGTAGAACTAGTTGTGTTTGCTTTTCAAAATGCACAGGCTGGAGATATTATGGTTCAGAAATCACCAGCAAGTACAATTGGTGATTTAGCACAAGCTATTAAGGAATTATTTGATGTAGATAATGAAATAAAAGTAATTGGTACTCGACATGGAGAAAAACATTATGAAACTCTACTCACAAAGGAAGAGTATGTTGTAGCGGAAGATTTGGGTGGTTTCTACCGTGTTCCGGCTGACCAAAGGGACTTGAATTATGATAAATACTTTGAAGATGGTGACAGTAGATTGTCGACATTAGAAGAGTACCATTCTTCTAATACAGAAATATTAACTGTGGAAGAAATTAAGAAGAAGTTATTAGAGTTGGATTATGTACAAAGTGCATTAAAAGAATGGAATAAAAAGGTTCATGTAATGAACTAAAGGTGGTTTTACTTATGAAGATTCTCGTAACAGGTGCAAAGGGCTTTGTTGGAAAAAACCTTATTGCAGAGCTTAAAAATAGGGGATTTAACGATATATTTGAGTTTACCAGAGAAAGTGAACCTTCACTACTTGAAATATATACAAAAGAATGTGATTTTGTCTTTCATTTAGCTGGAGTTAATAGACCAAAAGATGAAGTTGAATTTATGGAAGGTAACTTTGGTTCAACTTCTCAATTACTAGATCTACTAAAGAAATATGACAATAAAGCTCCAGTTCTTCTTACTTCTTCTATTCAAGCAGAAAAGGATAATCCTTATGGAAGAAGCAAGAAAGCTGGGGAGGAATTACTTTTTAATTACTACTTTGAAACTGATGCAAAAGTATATGTGTACCGATTATCTAATCTATTTGGAAAGTGGAGTAAACCTAACTACAATACCGTTGTAGCTACATTTTGTCATAATATAGCAAGGGGCTTAGATATACAGATAAACAATCCCGATGCAGAGCTTAATCTTTGTTATATAGATGATGTATTGGAAGAGTTTTTCCGAGCTCTTGAGGGAAAGCCAACTATGCATGATGATTACTGTGTTGTACCTGTAACACATAATATAAAACTTGGAGAATTAGCTGACCTTATAAAGAGCTTTAAAGAAAGCAGAACAAACTTAAGTATTCCTAATATGGAAGATTCATTAACAAAAAAACTTTATAGTACTTATTTAAGCTTTTTACCAGAAGATCAGTTTTCTTATAATCTAAAAATGAATTCTGATCATAGAGGTTCTTTTACAGAATTTCTGAGAACACCTGAAAGAGGGCAAGTTTCCGTAAATATATCAAAACCTGGTATTACTAAAGGGAACCATTGGCATCATACTAAAAATGAAAAATTTTTAGTTGTTAGTGGAGAAGGTTTAATTCGTTTTAGAAGGATAGATTCTGAGGAAGTTATTGAGTATAGTGTGAGTGGAGAAAAACTACAAGTAGTAGATATACCGACCGGATATACACACTCAATTGTAAATGTAGGAGAAAGTGATCTCATAACAGTAATGTGGGCAAATGAATGTTTTGACCCAGACAACCCAGACACTTATTTTGTGGAGGTATGATTTAATGAAGAAGTTAAAAGTAATGACAGTCGTTGGAACTAGACCTGAGATAATAAGATTGTCGGCTGTTATAAATAAATTAGAAGAGTCAAATGCGATTGAACATACTCTTGTCCATACGGGACAAAATTATGATTATGAATTAAATGAAGTCTTTTTTAAAGATTTTAAAATGAAAAAACCTGACTATTTTCTCAATGCAGCTACTGGAACAGCGGTAGAAACTATAGGAAATATATTAGTTAAAATAGATCCTATTATGGAAGAAGTGAAACCAGATGCATTCTTAATACTTGGTGATACAAATAGCTGCTTAACTGCAATTGCTGCAAAGAGAAGACACATACCTATTTTCCATATGGAAGCAGGAAATAGATGCTTTGACCAAAGAGTGCCTGAAGAAACGAATAGAAAAATTGTAGATCATACAGCTGATATTAATTTAACTTATAGTGATATTGCAAGAGAATATTTACTAAAAGAAGGATTCCCATCAGATAGAATTATTAAAACAGGTAGCCCAATGTTTGAAGTTCTTAACTCTAGAAAAGGTGATATTGAGGACTCAGACGTATTAGAAAGATTGAATCTAGAAGAAGAAAATTATTTTGTAGTATCAGCTCATAGAGAAGAAAACATTAATTCAGAAACTAATTTCTTAGATTTAGTTGAAAGTTTAAATGCGATTGCTGAAAAATTTAAAATGCCAGTGATTGTGAGTACACATCCTAGAACTAGAAAAATGATAGAAGCTAAAGAAGTAGAGTTTAACCCATTAGTGAAGACTATGAAGCCTTTAGGGTTTAATGATTATGTGAAACTTCAAATTAAAGCCAAAGCGGTGCTAAGTGATAGTGGAACAATTAGTGAAGAATCTTCTATTCTTGGATTTAGAGCGCTTAATATCAGACAAGCCCATGAAAGACCTGAGGCAATGGAAGAAGCATCAGTTATGATGGTAGGTTTAACGAAAGAAAGGATCTTACAAGGACTTGAAGTATTAGATTTACAAGAAAATGATACATTAAGATTTGTTGGGGATTACAGTATGCCTAATGTTTCTGATAAAGTATTGAGAATTATTTTATCATATACAGATTATGTGAATAGAGTTGTTTGGGGGAAATAAAATGGAACTATTGGTTGCGGCTGATTCACTATTTCTAAAGACACCGGATGGTAAATATTGGTGTAAAACAATTTATGAATATGACTTTTGGCTACGTTATTTAAAAGTGTTCGAAAAGGTAGCGGTTGTTTCAAGAGTAAAGTCTGCAGAGTTAAGTGAAGTAGACGGGTATCTTCGAGTTGATGGCCCAAACTTACGAGTAGTGGAATTGCCATCTATGAGTGGAATGAAACAATATATCTTGAATTATTATTTGTTTAGTAAAGCAGCTAAAGAAGCAGTAGAAAATGCAGATTGTGCACTATTCAGATTGCCATCTGTTGCTGCATCTATGGTGCTAAAATACTATGCACGAAAAAAGAAGCCGTATGCTCTAGAAATAGTTGCCGATCCATTTGATGCTTACAGTTCAAATAAAATTGCCCAGTTAATGTATACTAAAAAACTTAAGGAATCAGCTATTAGTGCAAATGGAGTTTCATACGTGACTCAGTTCTACTTACAAAGCAAATACCCTTCTTTTGCTAGTAAATATGGTGAAACAATAGAACACTTTGAAAGTTATTATTCTACAATAAATTTGCCATCTTCCTATTTAACCAAACCTAGAATCTATGGTAATACCAAAAAGCATTTTACAATAGTTCATACCGCTAATAGTATCAACAATGATATTAAGGGACATGAAACTTTATTAAAGGTATTAAAAAATTTAAGAGAAAAGCATTATGATATAAATATAATATTCATAGGTGATGGTAGTAAACGAAAATTTTATGAGCAAATGTCAAAAAATATGGGGATAGAGGAGTATGTAACATTTACAGGATTACTTTCGACCCAGCAAGAAGTAAGAGATATTCTTTTACAGTCTGATATATTTGTTTTTCCAACAAAAGCAGAAGGCTTACCGAGAGCTGTAATAGAAGCAATGGCAGTTGGTTTACCATGTTTATCAACCCCGGTAAACGGAATCCCAGAACTATTGGATGAAGAATACTTATTCAATCCACTTGATGTAGAGGGTTTTACAAGTAAGATTATTCATTTGATTGACTCACCTGACGAACTAGAAGAGATGAGCAAAAAGAATATAAAAAAAGCCAAAATGTACACAATTGATAAATTAGAACTTCGACGAACAGAGTTTTACGTGAAGTTAAAAAAACTATCAATCAAATAATATTAAGTTTGAATGAGGGTGGGTTCAAAGGTTTATGGATAAAATTAGTATTATTGTACCTGTTTATAAAGTTGAAAAATATATTGATCGTTGCATTAATAGCTTAATTAACCAAACCTATTCTAATATTGAAATTATTCTTGTTGATGATGGATCACCGGATAAATCTGGGGAAATATGTGACACTTATGCAAAGAAATATAGCAATATTAAAGTAATCCATAAAGAAAATGGAGGTCAATCATCGGCAAGAAACATAGGGTTAAGGGCTGCGACAGGAGATTATGTTGGCTTTGTGGACAGTGATGATTGGATTCTACCTGATATGTACGAATCTTTATATGGTAATTTAAAAAACACGAGTTGTGATATTTCAATGTGCCAAAGAATAAATGTTAGAAACAAAGACGAAGCGAATAAAGCATTGAATAAAAATGAATTTATGGTCTATAAAGGTGACCAAATAATGGATTTATACCTAACAACTGATATGTTGTCCGTTTGGAATAAGCTTTATAAAAGGACTTTATTTAACGATATATGGTTTCCAGAAGGAAAAATACATGAAGAAATTTTTCTGATGTATAGCATTCTTAAGAAAACAACAAGAATGGTTGTATCGGATTCCCAAAAATATTGTTACTTTTTAGGTGAGATAAGTACCACACGTAGTCCATTGAATATGAAGGATTTTAATATGATAAGTGAATGGGAAAAAGTAATTGAGGATGTAAAGGATTATTATCCAGCATTAATAGAAAATGCAAAGATAAGACTATATATATCCTATTTTAACCTAATTAATAAATACGTAATGTTTGGATCAGATAACATAAATACGGATACGATGATAAAAAAAACAATGAAAATATGGATTAAAACATTAAAACGAAACCATTGGTTACTTAGAAAAAGTAAATATATTGGGAATAAAAGAATGGCACAAATTAATGTTTTATGTTTTTCTTATAAAACATTTAATATCTCTAAGAAGTTTTTCCTTTATATAAACAAGCGACGCTTAAATTGAAAAAATCTATAAACTATAACAATATTATTTCTGTCCCTTGATAAGAAGGGATTTACTACTTTAAAGCAATATTGTAGTCATATAAAGGAGTATTTTAAACTGTGCAAATATTAGCTGCTCTTATTTTATCAAATATATATATTATTGGCTTTTTAATAGGATATTTGAAAAAGAAAGATCTTTTAACACCTCTATGCTTTTTTAATCTTTGGATGTTTTTAATAACCGTTCCAAGGTTAATAACTATCGATGAAATTATTTATAATGGTCAACCAGTAACGGATTCTGGTATTTTTTTGTATTTGGTGTTTACTATAATAGCAGTATTAACTATAAATGTTTCAATGATAATCTTTAATAATATTAATTCCGGACAAATTATCTCTAGAAAAGATAGCAATAATGGCAATAATGCCAGTGGTCAATCCTATAAAAAAACAATAGCAATATTGCTATTCAGTGTTGGGGCATTATCAAAACTATATTTAATAAATGTTAATGGCGGCTTAGCTTATATTTGGAGTAATTTAGATAAAAGGTCTTTTATGTTAAGTGGGAGTTCATATATAGACAGTTTGGAAATACTGATGGTTATAGGGATATCATTGATGCTTGATTGCTATTTTGAAAGTAATAAAAGAAAGTATTTGATTATGACAATTTCTATGTTTTTAATTGGAGCTGTTCTATTGATTGCTTTTGGTGCAAGAGCTCCTCTTTTAGAAGCTATCATAACATTGTTATTTATTATCAATTATAGATCAAATAAAATTTCTCTATCAACTATATTAAAACCAAAGATATTTGGGGTTATATTACTCTGCGTTCTTTTTATTGTTATGATGCCAATGCTAAGATTTGAAGATAATAAGAATTTATATAGTAATCCAATAGAATGGATTAAATCTGCTGCTGAAGATGTTGATGCTATATTTGAAGAAATAAGCAGTGTTGATAAGGATGTTTTTACTTATAGCTATTTTATTGAAAGTGAAAAATGGTTAGGTAGCAACTATATTGACTTATTATATACACCAATCCCAAGAACACTATTCCCTGCTAAACCACCCTCTGATGATGGAGTGTATTTAGCAAACTTAATGCACGGGTACGATGTAGAACCATCAATTCCATACAAACTAATTCCATACCAATCTTCAGTTCCATTTTCCTCTTCGGGAATAATGTATGCAAATTTTGGAGTTATAGGTTTAATTATTGGCTCAATATTATTAGGTTATATTTATCAAAAAATATATATTAATATGGTTAAGCACAACTACAGCATTTATCGAATAATTTTATATCAGTTTATAATATTTAAATTTGGATTTTCTAATCAAGAAATTTTAGGTTCCATAATACCTATTGTTATTATCTTAACGGTTGAAAAAGTCTTTTATAGAAGAATTAAAATTTAAAATTTAAAAATAGAGTGATGAAACATTTGGATTATTACTGAAAAATTAGAGTTATTAAAGCTGGTTATTAAAGTGCCAATGTTTAAAGATTTTTAAAACATACCATTTTTATTAAGTGAATTTAATTCTAAAATTGTAGAAACGATAGGGATAAATGAAAAGAACCAAAGAGTAGAGGAAGGTGTAGCTATGTACAAAATAGCGGTAGCGGGGACAGGTTATGTTGGCTTAGTCGCAGGTGTTTGTTTTGCTGAAGTTGGTCATGAAGTAACCTGTGTTGATATAGATGTTAATAAAGTAAACTTAATGAAGTCAGGTATTTCTCCTATCTATGAAACAGGTCTGGAAGAGTTAATGCAGAAAAATTACGAAGAAGGCAGAATTGATTATACCACTGATTATAAAAAGGCTTATAGGGATGCAGATGCAATTTTTATTGGTGTTGGAACACCTGAACAACCTGATGGTTCTGCAAATTTATCATACATT